>DATNGL010000214.1:0-6859 GCA_035605895.1 Rhodanobacter sp. | reverse complement strand
CCTGCTGCCGTCGAGCTGGGCGATGCCGTGCGTGCCGATCGCCGGCAAGCAGAGCGGCGTCTACGTGGTGCCGCAGATCGGCGCCGGCGTGTGGATCGAATTCGAGCAGGGCGATCCGGACTATCCGATCTGGGTCGGCGGCTACTGGGGTGCGGCGGCGGAACTGCCCGTGCTGGCGCTGGCGGGCAACCCGGCCAGTCCCAGCATCGTGCTGCAGTCGGGCCTGCAGAACACGATTTCGATCAGCGACATGGCGGGGCCGACCGGCGGGATCCTGCTGCAGAGCCTGACCGGTGCGTTCATCGCGATCAACGAGATCGGCATCACGATCTCGAATGGACAGGGCGCCACCGTCGTGCTCGCGGGCCCGACCGTGACGATCAACAACGGTGCGCTGGTGGTGACTTAGGAGACGCATGATGCCGGGTTTCATGATCCATGTCGGTGCCAGCGTGCTCTGTTCGCACGCGGGGCAGGCGCAGGCCAGCGCACCGAATCCGCGGGTGACGGTCAGTGGCCAGCCCACGGTGACGCTGGCCGCGCCATGGCTGGTCGCCGGCTGCGCGCTGCCGCCGCCACCGGCGGCGAACGGGCCATGCGTCACCGCGCAGTTCGTCACCGCCGCCACCCGGGTGACCTCGAATGGCCAGCCGCTGCTGCTGTTCGACAGCCAGGCGATCTGCGCACCGACCGGCACGCCGCTGCTGATCATCGCCAGCCAGACCCGCGCCAGCGCGATGTGAGGACGTCATGAACGCAACGCTGAACATCGCCAAAGAAAATATGGATTTCCCGTTCCACTTCGACCCGCGCGGTCGCACCGCGGCGACCGGCGATGACGATCACGTGCGCGACATGATCGAACAATTGCTGTTCACCAGCCCCGGCGAGCGCGTCAACCGGCCGGACTTCGGCAGCGGCCTGCTGCAGATGGTATTCGCGCCGAACAGCCCGGAGCTTGCTGCCGCGCTGCAGTTCACCGTGCAGGCCGCGCTGCAGCGCTGGCTCGGCGACGTGATCGGCGTGGGCGCGTTGAACGTGGACAGCAACGACGCGACGCTCACGGTCACGCTCAGCTATACCGTGCTGGCAACCGGCGAGGCCCGCACCGACGTCTTTGCGCGGAGTGTGTCATGACTACCGCGATTGTCTCCGCCAGCCTCGGTCCGGTCGGCTGCGCACTCCTGCCGGCCTGCAGCGTGCCGGCGCGGCGCGAGCGGCTGCGCCGGTCCGGCACGCTCAACGGCATCGACTATGTCGAGGTGGGCGACGATGGCGTGAGCCTGTGCGTGCATCTGCTCGGCGCGATTCCGCAAGGGCTGGGCGTGGCCAATGTGCGGGTGAGCGGCGGCGATCGCATCACCAGCCTGCGCGTGCTCAGTGTCGACGCCGAGCTGGAACCGGACCTGCACGATGACGCCTGCCTGCGCGTGGTGCTGGATCGGGAAGGCGACCACACCGCGTACTGCCTGTGCCTGGTCGATGCATCCTCCGGCAATGCGCCGGCGAGTTGGCTGGCGTATCCGGGCTTCGATCCGCGCTATGCCTGCGCCCCGCTGCGCTTTCGCCTGGACTGTGCGAACGCGCTGGATTGCGCGCAGGAACAGCCTTGTGTACAGGCTGCCATCGCGCCGCCGGAAATCAATTACCTGGCCAAGGATTACGAGAGCTTCCGCCAGCTGATGCTGGATCGCATGGCGCTGGGCATGCCGGCATGGCAGGAGCGCCACGCGGCGGATCTCGGCATCACCCTGGTCGAGGTGCTGGCGTACACCGCCGACTACCTCAGCTATTACCAGGACGCGGTCGCCACCGAGGCTTATCTCGGCACCGCGCGCCGGCGCATCTCGGTGCGTCGGCATGCGCGGCTGGTCGATTACCGCATGCACGAGGGCTGCAACGCACGCGCGCTCGTCGCGCTGGCCTACGCCGGCGACGACGACCTGCCGCTGGCGCTGGACAACCTGTTGCTGCTGGTGCCGCCCGCCGGCCAGGGCAGCGCGCAGCCGGGCGTGATCGATGCGGTGGCGCTCGCTGCGGCGCGGGCGCAAGGTGCGCTGATCTTCGAGCCGCTGCCGCTCGATGGCGCGACCACGTTCACCGTGGTCGCCGCGCACAGCGCGATCCGCCTGTACACCTGGGGCGACGAGATGTGCTGCCTACCGCGCGGCAGCACGCGCGCGACGCTGGTCGACGCGCCGCCACCGGCCCCGGCCCCGCCACCGCCGTCGGTTGCAGCGGCTCCTCCATCGATATCCACGGCGGCGAACGATCCCGCCTCGGTCGCCGTGGCCGCCGCCGTGACGGAGCAACGTGCGTTGAAGCTGGCGGTTGGCGACTTGCTGATCTTCGAGGAAGTGCTGGGACCGCAGACCGGCAATCCCGCCGATGCCGATCCGGCGCACCGGCATGCGGTGCGGCTGACGGACGTCCAGACGTCCGCCGATCCGCTCGATGGCACGCCGCTGCTGGAGATCGCCTGGGACTCGTGCGACGCGTTGCCGTTCGACCTGTGCCTGTCGGCGCGCCAGCCGGCGCCTGCCTGTGCGTGGCTGCACGATGTCAGCCTCGTTCGCGGCAACGTGCTGCTGGTCGACCACGGCGAACACGTGCGTGGACAATGCACGTCTGCCGCGATCTGCACGCCGCAGGACACCGACGGCGATTATCCCGGCCTCACCGCCGCGCTCGCCGCGATGCCGGATGCGCGCGCGCGCTGCGGCACGCTGGCCGAGGACTGCTGGCTGGTGCCGGGCGGCGCGCAGTACGGCTGCTGCCATTGCGAAGGCGCCGTGCAGGACGTGCGCTGTCCTCCGTCCGATACCGGTCACGTGCTCCCGGATGCACCGCTGACCTGGGCCGAACCGTTGCCGTCCGCGGCGCCGGTGTGCCGGTTGTTCGCCCGCGATCCGCGCCTGGCCTTGCCGCAAGTCACGGTTTACGGTGGCCGTCTCGACGCGGTGCTGATCGCCGGCGTGCCGGATCCACGCTGGCGGTGGCAGCCCGTGTACGACCTGCTGGAGAGCGGCCCGGACGACCGCCACGTCGTGGTCGAGGTCGACGACGACGGCGCCGCGCACCTGCGTTTCGGCGACGGTGCGCTGGGGGCGCAGCCGCAGGCCGGCGATTTCTTCCGCGCCGCCTCGCGCATCGGCAACGGCAGCGCGGGCAACGTGGGTCGCGACAGCATCGTGTGGCTGGCGCTGAAGTCCGGCGAACTTTCCGCCGACCTCAAGCCGCGCAATCCGCTGCCGGCCAGCGGCGGTACCGATCCCGAAAGCACGGCCGAAGTGAAGCGGTATGCGCCTGGCGCGTTCCGGGCGAAGCCGCTGCGCGCCATCATCGCCGCCGATTACGCCAGCTTCGCCGCGCAGTCGCCGCAGCTGCAGGGCGCCGCCGCCGCGCTCGAATGGAGCGGCAGCTGGTACGCGGCCGACGTGGTGGTCGACCCGTTGGGCCGCGAATCGCTGCCGGCGGGACTGGCGCAGCAGATCCGGGCGCAGCTGGAACGCTATCGCCGCATCGGGCATGACGTCGAGGTGCGTGCGGCCTGCTATGTGCCCCTGTTGATCAAGCTGTTCGTCTGCGTGCTTCCGGATTTTCTGCAGGCCCAGGTCGAGGCCGAGTTGCTCGATCGCTTCAGCGCCGGACTGCGCCGCGACGGCACGCCCGGCTTCTTCCATCCGGATCGTCTGCGCCTGGGTGCGCCGGTATTCGCCAGCGCGCTGCTGGCCGAGGCACAGTCGATCACCGGCGTGGCGCATGTCGAGGTCACCACGCTGGCGCGCGCCGACGGGGGACAGGCCGGCGAGGTGCCGGACGACGGTGTGCTGTCCATCGGGCCGCGCGGGATCGCCCAGGTCGACAACGATCCGGATCATCCCGACCACGGCAGCATCAGCTTCAACATGGGAGGTGGCCGATGAGCTGCTGTAGCGCCTGTGGCAAGCACGCCTGTGCCTGCGGTTGCGGAGCGGTCGCCGCCACGCCGCTGCCGCTGTACAACCGGCCGGGGCTGGACAGCCTGAATTATCGCGTGGGCACCTATGCGGACTTCCGCGCCAGCATGCAGGACGACCTCAGTGACGCCGCGCTGCCGGCGCTGGCCGGCCTGCGCACGCGTGAGAACGACGATCCGTCGATGGCCTTGCTCGACGCCTGGGCGGTCACCGCGGACGTGCTGAGCTTCTACACCGAGCGCATCGCCAATGAAGGCTATCTGCGCACCGCCACCGAGCGCCGCTCGGTGCTGGAGCTGGCGCGGCTGGTCGATTACCGGCTGCGCCCGGGCGTGGCCGCCAGCGCCTACCTCGCCTACACCGTGGAAAACGGCTCGCCGCCGGTGACGATTCCGGCCGGCGCGCAGGCGCAGTCGATCCCCGCGCCCGGCGAGCAGATGCAGACCTTCGAGACCGCCGAGCCGCTGGACGCGCGCGACGAATGGAACGCACTCAAGCCACGCCTGACGCAGCCGCAGAACATCTCGCTCGACACGATCGCCGGCCTCGGCGAGCTGTGGATCGTCAGTACCGCCAGCAATCTCAAGCCGAACGATCGGCTGCTGTTCCTGTTCGGCGATCTTGCCACCGGCGTGCAGGCGATCCGGCTGGTGCAATCGGTCGAAGTACAGCAGCAGAATCAGCGCAGCAAGGTGTTGCTGCAATCGATGGACGCGGCGACGGTGCAGATCGTGGCAGCGGCGAATGCGGCGATCGCCGCGTTGGAGGCGTCGGGCACCGGGCCGAATCACGACGAGTGGCTGCGCGCGGTCGAACAGGTACGCATGACGTTGTTGCTCGGCGGTGACAACGGTGGCAGCTACGACCAGCTCATGAGGGCACCGTTCGGCAACGACGAGCCTCCCAGCGGGCCACCGGCCATCGATGATTTCAAGAACGCGGTGGACATGGCGTTTGGCGTGACCAATCCGCCAGGCAGGACATCCGGCGGATTCGCTGCGTTGTTCGGCGCACTCACTCTCGGGCCGACGCTGCAGCCGGTCAACAGCCTTCGTCTGCAGCGTGGTGTCGCCACCGCCCTGGGCAAGGCCAGCGACACGCGTCCGCAGCTGCTGCTGAATTTCGAGTCGCGCCTGGTCGACACGTTCTATCGTGCCTGGACCAGCGTGCCGCAAGGTACGCCTTCGCCTGCACTGAGCGGCGTGTACGCCATGCGCGTGGCCGCACCGCTGTTCGGCTACAACGCGCCGCGCATCATGGGCCTGGGCTTGAACAAGGACCCTGACACCAAGGCCACCGTACCCTACATATCCATGCCAGACGGCGACTGGGATACGACCAAGGTCGAAGCCAACCCATATCGTGTGCAACTGGACAACGCCTACGACGGCGTGCTCGCCGGCAGCTACCTGCTGATCCAGTCGAAGGACGATGCCGTGCCCGTGGTGGTGAAGGCAAAAAGCGTGCAGGTCCATCCACGCAGCGACTACGGCATCAGCGGCAAGACCACTGACATCACGCTGGACGACTCGGCGACGGATGATGGATCGGTCGTGTGGCAGGTGCGGAGCATGGACATGCTGCGCAGCACCCAGGTACACGCCCAAAGCGAAGCGCTGACCCTGGCCGATCTGGTGATCACCGACACCGTCGGCAATGTCGCGACGGCCGAAGGCACGCCGCCGACCACCCCGGACAGCGCCACCCGCCTCACCCTCGACAGCGCGGTCGACGGCCTCAAGGCGGGTCGCTGGCTGATCGTCACCGGCCGGCGCAGCGACGTGCCGGGCACCGATGCGGTGACTGCCGCCGAGCTGGTGATGCTGGCCGCGGTGGAGCAGGGCCTGGATGCCACGCTGCCCGGCGACACCGTGCACAGCACGCTGGTGTTCGCCAACCAGGGCCTTGCCTACAGCTATCGGCGCGACAGCGTCGCGGTGTGCGCCAACGTGGTGCGGGCGACCCACGGCCAGACCCGCAACGAAGTGCTCGGCAGCGGCAACGGTGCGCTGTCGATGCAGGCATTCGCGTTGAAGCAGTCGCCGCTGACCTATGTCTCGGCCGCCACCGTCGATGGCGTGCAGAGCACGCTCGGCGTGCGCGTCAACGACATGACGTGGCACGAGACGCGCAATCTCGCCTTCGTTGGTGCGGCCGACCGCAATTTCGTCACCGCCACCGACAACAGCGGCAAGACCTCCGTGGTGTTCGGCGACGGCACCCATGGCGCGCGCCTGCCCACCGGCGTCGAAAACATCGTCGCGACGTATCGCAACGGCATCGGCACACCGGGCAACGTGGATGCACAGCAGATCGGCCTGCTGGCGACCAAGCCGTTGGGGGTCAAGGCGGTGATCAATCCGCTGCGTGCTTCCGGTGGTGCCGACGCGGAGACGCGCAATCAGGCCCGGCGCAACGTGCCGCTGGCGGTGCTGGCGCTGGACCGGCTGGTGTCGGTGCCGGATTACGCCGACTTCGCGCGCACGTTTGGCGGTGTCGGCAAGGCGGCGGCGATCAAGCTCGGCGATCTGGTGCAGGTGACCATTGCCGGTGCCGATGACGCGCCGATCGATGTCACCTCCGATCTCTACCGCAACCTGCTGCAGGCGCTGCAGCTTTACGGCGATCCGTCGCTGCCAGTGCGCCTGCAGGTGCGCGAGTTGCTGGCGTTGACTCTCAGCGCGAAAGTCGGTCTGGCGCCGGACTACGTGTGGGAGTCGGTCGAACCGCAGCTGCGCGCGGCGCTGCTTGATGCGTTCGGCTTCGAGCGGCGCGCGCTGGCGCAGAACATCTACCTCAGCGAGATCGTCGCCTGCATGCAGGCGGTTCGCGGCGTCGCCTGGGTCGATGTGGACGCGTTCGGCAGCATCGACGAGGCGACCCTGCTGGCCGGCTTCGGC
>DATNGL010000213.1:0-8213 GCA_035605895.1 Rhodanobacter sp. | reverse complement strand
GAAACCCCTGAAGCTCTACCGCAACATCGGCATCATCGCGCACATCGACGCCGGCAAGACCACCACCACCGAGCGCGTGCTCTATTACACGGGCCGCAAGCACCAGATCATCGACGTCCACGACACCAAGGACGGCAGGGGCTCCACCACCACCGACTACATGGAGCAGGAACGCAAGCGCGGCATCACGATCCAGTCGGCGGCGGTGACGGCCGAGTGGAAAGGCCACCAGATCAACGTGATCGACACCCCGGGACACGTGGACTTCACCATCGAGGTGAACCGTTCGCTGCGCGTGCTCGACGGCGCGGTGGTGGTGTTCGACGGCGTCGCCGGCGTGGAGCCGCAGACCGAGACCAACTGGCGCCTGGCCGACCAGTACCACGTGCCGCGCGTCTGCTACATCAACAAGATGGACCGCATCGGCGCCAGCTTCGCGCATTGCGTCAACGGCATCCGCGAGCGCCTGAATGCGCCGGCCCTGCTGTGCCAGGTTCCGCTGGGCAGCAGCGACGAGTTCTGCGGCATCGCCGACCTGGTCGCGAACGCGGCCTACATCTGGCAATCCGACGACAAGGACAGCACCTGGGAAACGGTGTCGTTCGAGGAAGCGAGGAAGCGCCTGAAGTTCGGCTCCACCGTCGACAACGACTGGATCGACCGGCTGCCGAAGCTGCGCGAGGAAATGCTGGAAACCGCGCTGGCGATGGACGACGACGCGTTCGAGAAACTGATCGAGACCGGCGAGCACGACCCGGAGAAGCTGAAGGAATGCATCCGCAAGGGCTGCGTCACCGGCAAGCTGGTGCCGGTGTTCTGCGGCTCGTCGTACAAGAACAAGGGCGTTCAGCAGCTGCTCGACGCGGTGGTCGACTACATGCCCTACCCGGGCGAGAACGGCGGCATCTCGATCGTCGACGAGGACGGCAATGTCATCGGCGAGCAGGAAGTGCGCGACGACGCGCCGGCGCGCGCGCTGGCGTTCAAGGTGATCAACGACCAGTTCGGCACGCTGACCTTCTGCCGCATCTACTCCGGCGTGATCAAGAAGGGCGACACGCTGATGAACGTCACCCGCGGCAAGAAGGAACGCGTGGGCCGCATCGTGGAAGTGCAGGCCAACGCCACCCGGGAAATCGACGAGGTGCGCGCCGGCGACATCTGCGCCTTCGTCTCGATGAAGGAAACCGAGACCGGCGACTCGCTGTCCGATCCGAACCACCCGGCCCTGCTCGAGCGCATGCGCTTCCCCGATCCGGTGATCAGCGTGTCGGTCGAGCCGAAGAGCCGCAACGACGTCGACAAGCTGTCCACCGCGCTCTACAAGATGGTCAAGGCCGACCCGTCGCTGCGCATGGAAGTGGACCAGGAAACCGGCCAGACCGTGCTCAAGGGCATGGGCGAGCTGCACCTGGAAATCACCATCGACCGCATGCGCACCGAGCTGGGTGTGGAAGCGAACATGGGCAAGCCCAAGGTCAGCTTCCGCGAGGCGTTCGGCCAGACCGTCGAACATACCTACACGCACAAGAAGCAGTCCGGCGGTTCGGGCCAGTTCGCCGAAGTGAAGATGATCTTCGAGCCGGGCGAGCCGGGTTCGGGCGTGGTGTTCTCCGACGAGGTCGTCGGCGGCCGCGTGCCGCGCGAATACATCCCGGCGGTGGAGCATGCGATCAAGGTGGAGTCGCGCCAGGGCCAGGTCGCCGGCTACGAGGTGGTGGATTTCAAGGCGCGTCTGCTCGACGGCAAATACCACGACGTCGACTCCTCGGCGCTGGCCTTCGAAATCGCCGGCCGCGCCTGCTTCCGCGAGGCGCAGCGACTGTCCAAGCCGAAGTTGCTGGAGCCGATCATGAGCCTGGAAGTGGTCACCGAGGCGACCTATCTCGGCGACGTCATCGGCGACATCAACCGTCGCCGCGGCCAGATCACCGACCAGGGCCAGAAGGGTACATCGGCCTTCGTGCAGGGCTTCGTGCCGCTGTCCGAGATGTTCGGCTACATCAACTTCCTGCGTTCGGCCACCAGCGGCCGCGGCAACTTCTCGATGATCTTCGATCATTACGAGGAAGTGCCGGCCAGCATGGTCGAGAAGCTGATGGAGAAGGAGGCGAAGTAAACCTTCGATGTCCACCTGATGCCGACCTCGACGCCGGCGTTCGCATGAAAGGCCCGGGGAGCAATCCCCGGGCTTTTTGTTTTCTGCGGCCTTGATGGCGCAGCACCCGAAAAGCAATGTTCATACGCCTGCATGCCGAAGGCGGCGCAGGAACCTGCAATTTTACGAACATTTTACGCCGGCAACGGCTTGGGCTATATCGCTGTTGCGCCGCAGTCCCTAGAGTGCGCACCTGATCCATTCCAGGTAGCGGCAATGTTGTCCAAATGGTTCTTTTCGCCCGCCTGGCGGCGCGCGATGCATGGTGCCTTCGTCGCGCCAGTGTCGGCGTGCGCCGCACCCGTCCCGGGACACCAGCGATGAGCGGCACGGACACTGACAAGCGCCGCATGGCCGCCCTCGCCCTCGGCGCGGTGGGCGTGGTCTACGGCGACATCGGCACCAGCCCGCTTTACACGCTGAAGGAAGTCTTTGGCGAGCATGGCGTCGCGGTGTCGCCGGCCAATGTGCTCGGCGCGCTCAGCCTGGTGTTTTGGTCGCTGATCATCGTGGTGTCGATCAAGTACGTGCTCTTCATCATGCGCGCGGACAACAAGGGCGAAGGCGGCATCATGGCCTTGCTGGCGCTGGCCCAGCGCAGCACGCGCCAGGCGCCACGCCTGCGGCTCGCGATCATCATGCTCGGCCTGTTCGGTGCGGCGCTGTTCTACGGCGACGGCGTGATCACGCCCGCCATGTCGGTGCTGTCGGCGGTCGAGGGATTGAAGGTGGCCACGCCCGGACTCGAGCGCTGGGTAGTGCCGATCACCATCGGCGTGATCATCACGCTTTGTTGGCTGCAGAAGCATGGCACGCACCGGATCGGCGCCGTGTTCGGCCCGGTGTGCGCGGTCTGGTTCATTACCATCGCGTCGCTCGGCGTGCTGGGCATCGCGCGCTATCCGGTCGTACTGCGCGCGTTGAGCCCGACCTGGGGCATCGACTTCTTCCTGCGCAATCACGCCGAGGCGTTCTTCGCCCTCGGCGCGGTAGTGCTGGCCGTCACCGGCACCGAGGCGCTGTATGCGGACATGGGCCACTTCGGCAAGCGGCCGATCCAGCTGGCCTGGTTCTGGTTCGTGCTGCCGGCGCTGGTGCTGAACTACTTCGGCCAGGGTGCGTTGATCCTGCACAACCCGGCCGCCGTGGCCAATCCGTTCTACCACCTGGTGCCGCGTTTCATGCTGTATCCGATGGTGGCGCTGGCCACCGCCGCCGCGGTGATCGCTTCGCAGGCGGTAATTTCCGGTGCATTCTCGATGACCCGCGAGGCGATGCAGCTGGGCTATATGCCGCGCATGCGCACGGTGCACACCTCGCACGAAATGGCCGGGCAGATCTTCGTGCCGTGGATCAACTGGTTCCTGCTGATCATGATCGTGGCGGCGGTGATCGGCTTCCGCTCGTCGGACAACCTCGGCGCGGCCTACGGCATTGCCGTCACCGGCACCATGGTCATCACCACCCTGCTGGCACTGGTGGTGGCACGCTTCCAGTGGCACTGGAGCCTGCCGGCGGTGCTCGCCACCGGCGCCTGCCTGCTCAGCGTGGATCTCGGCTTCTTCAGCGCGAACCTGGTCAAGGTGGCGCACGGCGGCTGGTTTCCGCTGGCGCTCGGCCTGTGCGTGTTCGTGGCGATGACCACCTGGCGGCGCGGGCGCGAACTGGTGGTGCGTGAGATCCAGCAAGGCGGCCTGGCGCTGGCGCCGTTCATCCTGAATCTGGCGGACCATCCGCTCCAGCGGGTATCCGGCACGGCGGTATTCCTTACCGCCAATGCCGAGGCGATCCCCAGCTCGCTGCTGCACAACCTCAAGCACAACAAGGTGCTGCACGAACGCAACGTGCTGCTCACGGTGGAAACGCTGGACACGCCGCGGTCCGAGCCGGCCGAGCAATCGGAGTGGACCGCGCTGGGCGAGGGCTTCGCCCGGTTGCGGCTGCGCTTCGGCTTCGACGAAGATCCCGATGTACCGCGGCGGCTGGCGCAATGCCGCCACGACGGCCCGCCGTTCGACATGATGGACACCACGTTCTTCCTCTCGCGCGAGACCGTGGTGGCCGGCAAGCAGCGGCATGGCATGGCGTTGTGGCGCGACCGCCTGTTCGCCTTCATGGCGCACAATGCGTTGTCCGCCACGGCTTTCTTCCAGATTCCCGGCAATCGGCGGATCGAACTCGGATCGGAGGTCGAGATATGAAACGGGGCCAGCCATGTCGAGCAGCCTGCATCTGCTGAACACGCTTGCGCGAAGCCTCCGCGCAAAGCGGCTTCGCCGCCCGGCCTGCGTCAGCCCGGCGGAGCGCTTTCCGCATGCGTGAACTGCCGTCCCCGCTGACGCGGCTCCTTCGCGTCCACGCGATCGACTACCTGTTCGCCACGGCGGTGACCCTGGTCGCCTTCGCGATCGCGTTTGCCGTCGACCGCTATTTCTCGTCCGCCAACCTCGCGCTGATCCTGCTGACGGCCGTGCTCGCCGTCGCCGTCCGCAAACGCATGGCCGTGGCCGTCTACACGGCCGTGCTGTGCTTCCTCGGCGACAACTACTTCTTCACCCCGCCGCGGCACACGCTGGCCATCGACAGCATCGACGACGTACTGGCGATCGGCTTGTTCCTGATCGTCGCCCTGGTCTGCAGCCGCATGGCTACCCGGCTGTCCAGCCAGGTGGTTTCGCTGCGGGCGGCCCAGTTGCGTGCGCGCACGCTGCTGCAGCTGGGCCAGCAACTGGCGGCGGCGGCCGACGCGGCGGCGATTCGCGAAGTTGCCACGCGGGCACTGACCCGGGCGGTGGGCGCAACGGCGGCGCTGCGGCCTGCCGACCCATCGCCTTCCGATCCCCGGGCGGCCGATCAGGACGACGCGTGGATCGTCCCGCTGCTGGTCGGAGGCCACCACCACGGCAGCGTGGCCTTTGCATCCGGCGTTGCGGACGAGCTCGATGCCGAGCAGCGCGAACTCGCCCTGGCCATGACGCAGGACATCGCGCTGGCGCTGGAGCGCGAGCGGCTGGCGCAGGAACTGGAGCAGTCCCGCGTGCAGGGCGAAACCGAGCGCCTGCGCAACGCCCTGCTCTCTTCCGTATCGCACGACCTGCGCTCGCCGCTGGCCTCGATGATCGGTGCCGCCGACACGCTCGCCACGTACGAGACCCAGTTGCCGCGCGATGAGCGGCAGGAACTGCTGCAGGCGATCCTGCACGAAGGCCAGCGACTCGACCGCTACATCCAGAACCTGCTCGACATGACCCGCCTCGGGCACGGCACGCTCAAGCTGCACCGCGACTGGGTCGACGCGACCGAGGTGGTGGTTGCCGCCACGGACCGGCTGCGCCGGTTCTTCCCGAAGCTCGCGCTGACGACCTCGCTGCCGCACGACACCGTGCTGCTCTACGTGCATCCGGCGCTGATCGAGCAGGCCCTGTTCAACGTGCTGGAAAATGCCGCGCATTTCTCGCCACCCGGCGCGGCCGTGCAGGTCGTGGTGAGCGTCGCCGGCGAACACTTGCTCATCGACGTGATCGATCGCGGCCCGGGCATTCCGCCGGAGGAACGCGCGCGCATCTTCGACCTGTTCCACTCGGTCGCGCGTGGCGACCGCGGCAGCAAGGGCACCGGCCTGGGCCTGTCGATCTGCCGCGGCATGATCGGCGCGCACGGCGGCTCGGTGGAGGTCTTGCCGGACGGTGGCGCCGGCACCACCATGCGTATCACCCTGCCGCTGCCGCCCGCACCGGAGACCAACGCTTGAACCCTTCCGCGCCACGCGTGCTGGTGATCGACGACGAGATGCAGATCCGTCGCTTCCTCGACATCGGCCTGCGCGCCGAAGGCTATCAGGTGCTGCAGGCGGCCAACGCGGCCGAGGGACTCGCGCTCGCCGCCACGCAATCGCCGGACCTGGTGATCCTCGACCTGGGCCTGCCCGACCGCGAGGGCCACGAGGTGCTGGCCGAACTGCGCCAGTGGAGCGCGGTGCCGGTGCTGATGCTGTCCGTGCGCAGCGCCGAGAGCGAGAAGGTGCGTGCGCTCGACAACGGCGCCAACGACTATGTGACCAAGCCGTTCGGCATGCAGGAACTGATGGCGCGGCTGCGCGCCCTGCTGCGCCACCATCCGGTCGCCGGCCCGGCCGAGATGCCGCCGCTGTATGACGACGGCCGGCTGCGCGTGGACCTGGTGCGGCGTGAAGTCAGCCTCGACGGCCGCGAGGTCGCGCTGACCCGCAAGGAATACGCCGTGCTCGCCCTGCTGCTGCGCCATGCCGGCCGCGTGGTCAGCCAGCAGCAATTGCTGCGCGAGGTATGGGGCGCCACCCATGTGCAGGACACCCACTACCTGCGCATCGTGCTGGGCCGCCTGCGCCAGAAGCTTGGCGACGATCCCGGCGCACCGCGCTGGCTGAAAACCGAACCCGGGGTCGGCTACCGGTTTCTGGAGGGCCAGGATCGTTGATCGCCGGAGAGTGACGCGGTGGCGGGAGGCGGGCGTGCCGCCTGCGGCGACGCTTTCGATCCACTCTCCGCCGAACCCGGCTCAACGGCTGTGGCGCAACCAGCCGTCTAACCGGACGTCGGGAATCCGGCGCGCCCTCACACCGACAAATGCTCGTACAGGATCACCGCGCCCACGCCGATCAGGATGACGCCGCCGATCACTTCGGCGCGCCTGCCGACCATCGCGCCGAGCACGCGCCCAAGCATGATGCCCAGGGTGACCATGCTGAAGGTGCACAGGCCGATCACCACCGCCACCTCGGCGATCGGCACGTCGACGAAGGCCAACCCCACGCCCACCGCCAGCGCGTCGATGCTGGTGGAAAGACCGGTGAGCGCCAGGGCGACGAAGCCGTGCTTCTTCGCCGCGTCGACCGGCTCGTCCGTCGCCGGCTTCGCGCCGTTCCAGATCATGTGCAGGCCCAGCACCAGCAGCAGGCCGAACGCGACCCAGTGGTCCCACGCTTCGATGTAGCGCGAGGCGCCCTTGCCCAGCAGCCAGCCGAGCACCGGCGTGATCGCCTCGATCACGCCGAAGATGAGGCCGGCGCGCAATGCCTGGCCGAGCCGCGGCCGGGTCATGCCCGCACCCTTGCCGATCGCCGCCGCGAACGCGTCGGTGGACATGGCAAAGCCGAGCAGCAGGATGGAGACGGGATTCATGGATGTCCAGATCGGTCGGGGCCAGACGCAACGGCGCGACGACGCGCCCCACCGCCGTGGCGTCGTCAGCCGCTGGTCTCGCCAACCGGGATCGGTGTCTTCGCCACGGCAGACGTGCCGAGCATGTTGACGAAGACGCCTCGTCGCAACGAGGCAGGCTACTCCCCAAGGGGTGTCGCGCTGACGGCAGCACCGCCAGCGCGGCGGCAAGGTTAGCACAGCGGCGCCACGAGTCCGGCAGATGCCGTCAGGCAGATGCAAGCGAGCGGTCCGCCGCGCATACTCGGACATCGACCAAACCAAGCACAGCACAGGGGATTTCGAATGAAAGCACCACGAGCCATCGCCTTCGCCACGGCGGCCAGCCTGGCCTTCTGCGCCGGCATCGGGCCGGTTCACGCCGGTACGGTGGCCAGCACCGCCGCCGGGACGCTGCCCGACACCATGGCCACGCTGAAGCACGCCATCGGCATCCACACGGTCGAGGGCCAACACCAGGTACCGGTGCTGGCCGCGTATCTGGCCGACAAGCTCAAGGCCGGCGGTTTCGCCGCCAGCGATGTCGAGATCATCCCCGTCGGCGAAACCGCGGCGCTGGTGGCGCGCTATCGCGGCACCGGCGAGGGCAAGCCGATCCTGCTGTCCGGGCACATGGACGTGGTCGCGGCGAACCGCAAGGACTGGACCCGCGACCCGTTCACCCTGATCCAGGAGAACGGCTACCTCTACGGCCGCGGCAGCGCCGACATGAAAACCGCCGTGGTGGTGCTGGTCGAAACCCTGATCCGGCTCAAGCACGAAGGCTTCAAGCCGCGCCACGACCTGATCCTGCTGCTGTCCGGCGACGAAGAGACCGCGATGGCCACGACCCGCGAACTGGCCAGGCGTTATCACGA
>DATNGL010000212.1:0-5445 GCA_035605895.1 Rhodanobacter sp. | reverse complement strand
CGTTGTCCTGGAAAATCGGTGGGGGCGCGGTCGGCCTGATCGTGGCGGGATTGGCCTGGAACGGACTTTCGCGATATCAGGCGACGCGCCAGGCGAATGAGATCATCCAGGAATCCGCCCGTGCTGCCGCCATGGAGGCAGCGCAGGCGAAGGCGCAAGCGCAGCAGCGCCACCTGGAACTTGCCGCCAACCTTAAGCACCGACAGGAGGAACTGGCGAACAACTACCAGCAGATGACCGATCAGGCGCGACAGTATCAGGCCGCGGAACTTGTTCGGCAGGCCCGGCTACGGCAGGAAGCGCTCCAGGTGGAAGCAAGTTATCTGCTCGATCGGACCCAGCAATGCGCAGGCGGCATCGTCATTAACCACCAGGGTTCAAGCTTTACCAAGGCCGTCGGAAAGAACGGGCAGCCGATCAGCTGCCAGGGGAACAAGGCGACCGAGCCGCTGCGCTGATGCCCTGATGCTCATCTCTATAATTTCGCATAATGTATATTATGTAAAATCATGGAATAGGCATTGCGATCGGCCGAGGCGGCAAACCTACCTGCCTACCTGCCCAGTTGAATCAGGCCATCCGGACAAAAAGCCCGCGCGAGAAAACGGCTTCGAGTCCCGTCACCCTTGAAGATCCTACCCGGAAGGTACAACGGACTGGCATCAGCTACCAATCAGTCTGACTGTCGAGTCAGCTCGATATTTTGCGATCCGGGATAACCAGTCGTAACCGTCCTCGACGCGCATATCGGCGGCGGCCCGCGCGAATGGAACTGGAACCGAGCCGGACTTCATGTGCCCGGCGTTCCACTGGTCGGTGTGATGGCGCTGCAGCCGCATTTTTGCATGACGTTTCATCGAGCTTGTTCCTTTCGACATGGATGACCGGATCTGGCCTGGCCAATTTGGCCGGGTGTTACCGATCGGCGTGCCTGATGAAATTGGGTCCGCTGCGTCGCTGACAAACGCGGTCCCCGCGAACCATCCGTTCTCATCCAGAAACGATGGATGGAGGCTCTGATCTGACGCGATCAACCGTGGATCGTTCCCCTGGAGAAACGTTCCGATCCCCGGAACGACCTTTTCCCTGCCCCAGCCAATACCCAGTTTCGCGCCTGGATAGAAGCAAGTAAGCAGGTAGCGCACCATGAAAACATCCTTCCTGACCCTGCTGGCGATGACGCTGCTGGGCGCGTTCGCCGGCATGGCTCCATCGAACAGCCGGGCAGCAACAGCCTTCCAGGACGCTGACTACACCCGCATCGAGGTGCCCGAGATGACGCAAGCCGTGAATTTTTTTACGGCTGCACTGGGCTGCGAACCGATCGGCCCGCGCTCGGAAGCTGTGCGTTCCGGCTCCCGCGACATGTTGCTGGCCTGCACTCCCGGATCCGTGGTCGAACTCACCACGGCGCCCGCGGGTCGCCGGTCCGCCTACCCGGGCAATCCGATTCAACTGATGTCCGACGACCCGGCCGCCACCGCACATTCATTGCGGCAAAAGGGGTTGAGCAGCGTCGGAAAACAGCGCCGGCTTGCATCCGGCCAGACGGCAGTGGACCTCGTCGCCCCATGGGGACTGCGCTTGCAGCTGGTCAGCCGGGCGGCGGACGCGAGGATAGCCACGCCATAGGTTCAGCGGCGTGCGCGAAAGAATTCGCGCAGCAGGCTGGCGGATTCGTCGGCCAGCAGGCCGCCGGCCACTTCGATGCGATGGTTGTGTCGCGCGTCCACCAGGGTATCGAACATGCTGCCGGCGGCGCCGGTCTTGGGGTCGGCAGCGGCGTAGACCACGCGTCCCAGGCGGGCGTGGATCATCGCCATGGCACACATGGAGCAGGGTTCCAGCGTCACGTATAGCGTGGCGCCGGACAGGCGATGGTTGGCCAGCCGCTCGCCGGCCGCGCGCATGGCCATCACTTCGGCGTGGGCGGTCGGGTCGTGCAAGGTGATGTTGCGGTTCCAGCCCATACCGACGATTTCCCCGCCCTGCACCAGCACCGCGCCCACCGGCACCTCGTTCTCCGCGTCGCGCGCGTGCGCCGCCAGTTGCAGGGCGTGCCGCATGTGCTGCACATCGGTCGCCGAGAATCCGCTTGAACCCGATTCGGTATCGTCTGTCATTTCAATGGATTATCGTCACAACATGAGAAAGCCGGCAAGTTGCCGGCCTTCGGATACGCACACAAGTGATTGATTTCCCTATTCCCACTCGATCGTGGCCGGAGGCTTGCCACTGATATCGTAAACGACACGAGAAACGCCTCGCAATTCATTGATTATTCTGTTGGAAACCGTGCCAAGAAAATCATGAGGCAGGTGTGCCCAGTGGGCAGTCATGAAGTCGATGGTCTCCACCGCGCGCAGCGCGATCACCCATTCGTAGGCACGCGCATCGCCAACCACGCCCACCGATTTGACCGGCAGGAATACCGCGAAGGCCTGGCTGGTCTTGTCATACAGATCGGCCTTGCGCAATTCGTCGATGAAGATCGCATCGGCCTGGGCCAGCAGTTCGGCGTATTCGCGTTTTACCTCGCCCAGGATGCGCACGCCCAGGCCGGGGCCGGGGAACGGATGGCGATAGACCATCGCCCGCGGCAAACCGAGCTCCACACCGATCCGGCGTACCTCGTCCTTGAACAGCTCGCGCAACGGCTCGACCAGCTTCAGCTTCATGTGCGCCGGCAGGCCGCCCACGTTGTGATGGCTCTTGATGACGTGCGCCTTGCCGGTCTTGCTGCCGGCCGACTCGATCACGTCAGGGTAGATCGTGCCCTGCGCCAGCCACCTCACCTTGCCACCGGCGGCAATCAGCTTCTCCGATTCCTCGTCGAAGATGTCCACAAACAGGCCGCCGATGATCTTGCGCTTCGCTTCCGGGTCGGCCACGCTTTCGAGCGCCTTGAAATAGCGGTCGGCGGCGTTGACGCGGATCACCTTGACGCCCATGTGCTGCGCCATGGTGGCCATCACCTGGTCGCCCTCCTGCCAGCGCAGCAGGCCGGTGTCGACGAACACGCAGGTCAGCCGATCGCCGATCGCCTTGTGCAGCAACGCGGCCACCACGGACGAATCGACGCCACCGGACAGGCCCAGCAGCACATGGTCGTCGCCGACCTGTTCGCGTACGCGGCCGATCTGGTCGTCGATGATGTTGGCGGCGGTCCACAGCGTGGCGCAGCCGCAGATCTCGGCAATGAAGCGCTTCAGCAGCGCCCCGCCCTGCTTCGTATGCGTCACTTCCGGATGGAACTGCACGCCGTACCAGCGCTTGTCCGCGTTCTCCATCACGGCGACCGGGATGCGATCGGTGGTGCCGGTGACGACGAAGCCCGGCGGTGCTTTCGACACGTGATCGCCGTGGCTCATCCACACGTCGAGCTGGTGACTGTCGACATGATCGCTGAGGCCATCGAACAGGCGGCTGGCTGCGGCGATGTCCACCGTCGCGTGGCCGAACTCGCGGGCGTCAGCCGCCTCGGTGGCGCCACCGAGTTGCGCGGCCAGGGTCTGCATTCCGTAGCAGATGCCGAGGATCGGCAGGCCCGAATCGAACACCTGTTGCGGCGCTTCCGGGGCGCCTTCCAGCGTGGTGGATTCGGGGCCGCCTGACAGGATGATGCCCTTCGCGCCAAAGCCGGCGATCTCGGCCGGATCGTGGTCCCACGCCCAGATTTCGCAGTAGACACCAAGCTCGCGCACGCGACGGGCGATCAGTTGCGTGTACTGCGCGCCGAAGTCGAGGATCAGTATCTTGTCGGAATGGATGTTGGTCATGGGGCGAAATCAGGGGCGAGAGGTGAGCAGCGAGGGCACCACGGTGGAGGCCGGGGCAAGAGCGGTCAACGGCAGGCCGATGGCAATGTCCATCCATTCATACGAACGCGTTGGCATGCGCGCCCTTGCTACTCGCCCCTCGTCCTGCCCTTACGAATTCAGCCGGTAATTCGGCGCTTCCTTGGTGATCTGGATGTCGTGCGGATGCGCTTCGGTCACGCCGGCCGAGGTCACCTTCACGAACTGGGCCTTGTGCCGCACGTCCTCGATGGTGGCGGCGCCGAGGTACCCCATCGACGCGCGCAAGCCACCGATCAGCTGGTGGATGATGTTGCGCAGCGGGCCGCGGTACGGTACGCGGCCCTCGATGCCCTCGGGCACCAGCTTGTCCGCATCGGCATCGTCCTGGAAGTAGCGATCCTTCGAGCCGAGCTGCATCGCACCGATCGAACCCATGCCGCGATAGCTCTTGTACGAGCGCCCCTGGAACAGTTCGACTTCGCCTGGGGATTCCTCGGTGCCGGCGAACATCGAGCCGAGCATGACGGTGGACGCGCCGGCGGCGAGCGCCTTGGGGATATCGCCGGAATAGCGGATGCCGCCATCGGCAATCAGCGGAATTTCATCCTTGAGCGCGGTGGCGACCAGGTCGATCGCGGTGATCTGCGGAACGCCGACACCGGCAACCACGCGGGTGGTGCAGATCGAGCCGGGACCCACGCCGACCTTGACCGCATCCGCACCGACGTCGAGCAGCGCACGCGCCGCTTCGCCGGTGACGATGTTTCCCGCGATCACCTGCACCTGACCGTAGTGTTTTTTGACCCAGGCCACGCGATCGATCACGCCTTGCGAATGCCCATGCGCGGTGTCCACCACCAGCACGTCGACCCCGGCATCGACCAGCGCGGCCACGCGCTGCTCGGTGTCGCCGCCGACGCCGACCGCGGCGCCGACCAGCAGGGCCTCGTGGTGATCCTTCGCGGCATGCGGATTGTCGCGTGCCTTCTGGATGTCCTTGACCGTGATCAACCCGCGCAACTGGAACTCGTCGTTGACCACCAGCACTTTCTCGATGCGGTGCTTGTGCAGCAACAGCATCACGTCGTCCTGGCTGGCGCCCTCCTTCACCGTCACCAGCTTGTCCTGGCGCGTCATGATGTTGCGCACCGGGTCTTGCGGCGTGCGCTCGAAGCGCAGGTCGCGACTGGTGACGATGCCGACCAGCCGGTTGCCCTCCACCACCGGCACGCCGGAAATGTTGTGCGCGCGGGTCAGCCGCAGCACTTCGCTGATCGAGGTATCCGGGCCCACCGTGATCGGGCTGCGGATCACGCCGGCCTCGAACTTCTTGACCAGGCGCACTTCGGCGGCCTGCTGCTCGGCGGTCATGTTCTTGTGGATGATGCCGATGCCGCCGTTCTGCGCCATGGTGATGGCGAGGCGGGCCTCGGTGACGGTATCCATCGCGGCGGACACGATCGGGATGTTGAGGCGCAGGTTGCGAGTGAACCGCGCGGAGGTATCAACGTCGCGGGGCAGTACGATGGAGTGGCCCGGAACCAGATAGACGTCGTCGTAGGTCAGAGCCTCGGCGAGGATGCGCATGGAAAAGTCCCGCTGCAAAGAGGGAATTATACGCGCCCTGCCGTGAGCCTCGCCAGAT
>DATNGL010000211.1:0-2879 GCA_035605895.1 Rhodanobacter sp. | reverse complement strand
AAAAAACAATGGATGCTGGTCCCCGTGATCGCCGCCGCCGTGCTGGGCAGCTGGGTCCTCCTGCATGGCAACGACAGCCATGCGCAAAGCCCTGCCGGCGGGCCGCCGCCGGAGGTGACGGTGGCGCAGGCGTTGAGCCGCCAGGTCAGCGACAGCGCCGAGTTCACCGGCCGCGTGCAGGCGGTCAACACGGTGCAGGTGCAACCGCGGGTCGGTGGCTTCGTGGAATCGGTGCATTTCCAGGAAGGCGCGCTGGTGCACAAGGGCGAGGTGCTGTTCCAGCTCGACGCCCGGCCGTATCAGGCCGAGGTCGACCGGCTGGCCGCGAACCAGGCCCAGGCGAAAGCCGAACTGAGCCTGGCCTGGACCAACCAGCGCCGCGCCGCGATGCTGCTGGCCCAGCATGCCATCGCGAAGCAGGAAGCCGATCGCCAGGACACGGCCGCGCAGAGCGCGCAAGCGCAGCTCGCCGCCGCCACCGCGGCGCTGGCCGCGGCGCGCCTGAACCTGGATTTCACCACCGTGCGCTCGCCGATCGACGGTCGCGTCAGCAACGCCCGGGTCACGCCCGGCAACCTGGTCACCAGCAGCGACGTGCTGACCAGCGTGGTCTCGGTGAATCCGGTGTACGTCTACTTCGACGTGGACGAACAGACCTGGCTCAAGCTCGATCACCTGCGCGCCGATGCGAAGCAGGCCGGCCGCAGCGCGCGGATCGAGGCGTCGATGGGACTCGCCGACGAATCGGGCCATCCGCACCGGGGCCGCCTCGACTTCGTCGACAACCAGTTGCACACCGGCTCCGGCACGATCCGCCTGCGCGCGGTGTTCGACAACGCCGACGGGCTCTACACCCCCGGGCTGTACGCCCGCGTGCAGTTGCAGAGCGGCCAGGCCAGGCCGCGCGTGCTGGTCGACGACCGCGCGATCGGCACGGATCTGGGCAATCAGTTCGTCTACGTGGTCGACAAGGAGCACAAGGTGCAATACCGCAAGGTGGACACCGGCCCCTTGTTCCACGGCTTGCGCATTGTCGACAGCGGCCTGCAGCCGAACGACCTGGTGGTGGTGAACGGCCTGCAGCGCGTACGCCCCGGCGTCGAGGTGAATCCGCAGAAGGTGGCGATGAGCTACCGCCTCGACAACACCGACAAGGCACTGGTCGAGCGTGGCGACGCGCCGGAGGCGGACAAGCGCACGGCGCAGATCTCTCACGATCAGGGCGCAAACCCTGCCATTACGTCCCTCTCCCCCCGGGAGAGGGTGCCGACAGGCGGGTGAGGGTGCGACCGGAGCGCGACGTCGAACTACGCCGAACCCTCATCCGCCCTCCGGGCACCCTCTCCCAATGTGGAGAGGGAAGAGCCGGTGTGACCACAAGGTAAACCCATGAAAAACATCGCCCAATTCTTCGTCGACCGGCCGATCATGGCCGCCGTGCTGTCGCTGCTGTTCGTGATCACCGGCTCGATCGCGGTGTTCAAGCTGCCGATCAGCGAATATCCGGAAGTGGTGCCGCCCACCGTGGTGGTGCACGCCAGCTATCCCGGCGCCAACCCCAAGGTGATCGGCGAAACCGTCGCCACGCCGCTTGAGGAACAGATCAACGGCGTCGAGGGCATGCTGTACACCTCCTCGCAGGCGACCAGCGACGGCGCGCTCACGCTCACCGTGACGTTCGCGCTCGGCACCGATCTCGACACCGCCCAGGTCGACGTGCAGAACCGCGTGGCGCAGGCCTTGCCCAAGCTGCCGGAAGAAGTGCAGCGGCTCGGCGTGACCACGCAGAAGAGTTCGCCCGACCTGACCATGGTGGTGCATCTCACCTCGCCGGATCAGCGTTACAACATGCTGTACCTGTCGAACTACGCGCGCCTGCACGTGAAGGACGTGCTGGGGCGGCTCGACGGCGTCGGCGACGTGCAGATCTTCGGCGCCGGCGAATACTCGATGCGCGTGTGGCTCGATCCGCAGAAACTGGCGCAGCGCTCGCTCACCACCGGCGACGTGATCAACGCGATCCGCGAGCAGAACGTGCAGGTCGCCGCCGGTGCGCTGAACGCGCCGCCGGGACCGAGCAACTCGGCGTTCCAGCTCAACATCAACACCCGCGGCCGGCTGGTCAGCGAGGACGATTTCCGCAACATCATCGTGCGCACCGACGCCAACGGCGGCGTGACGCATCTGGGCGACGTGGCCAAGGTCGACCTCGGCTCGAACAACTACGCGCTGCGCAGCCTGCTCGACAACAAGCCGGCGGTGGCACTGCCGATCTTCGCGCGGCCGGGCTCCAACGCGATCCAGATCTCCGACGAAGTGCGCGCCACCATGGCGCAGCTGAAGACCGAATTCCCGCAAGGCGTGGATTACTCGATCGTGTACGACCCGACCGTGTTCGTGCGCGGCTCGATCGAGGCCGTGGCGCACACGCTGCTGGAGGCGATCCTGCTGGTGGTGCTGGTGGTGATCCTGTTCCTGCAGACCTGGCGCGCCTCGATCATCCCCTTGGTGGCGGTGCCGGTGTCGCTGATCGGCACGTTCGCGGTGATGTACCTGGCCGGCTTCTCGCTCAATGCGCTGTCGCTGTTCGGGCTGGTGCTGGCGATCGGCATCGTGGTCGACGACGCGATCGTGGTGGTGGAAAACGTCGAGCGGCATATCGAACTCGGGCAATCGCCGAGGGAAGCCACGCGCAAGGCGATGCACGAGGTCACCGGCCCGATCGTGGCCACCGCGCTGGTGCTGTGCGCGGTGTTCATCCCGACCGCCTTCGTCAGCGGCCTCACCGGCCAGTTCTATCGCCAGTTCGCGCTGACCATCGCGATCTCCACGGTGATCTCCGCGTTCAATTCGCTGACCCTGAGCCCGGCGCTGGCCGC
>DATNGL010000210.1:0-2529 GCA_035605895.1 Rhodanobacter sp. | reverse complement strand
GATCAACGTCAACGACTCGGTGACCAAGAGCAAGTTCGACAACCTGTACGGCTGCCGCGAGTCGCTGGCCGACGGCCTGAAGCGCGCGATGGACGTGATGCTGGCCGGCAAGGTCGCCGTGGTCTGCGGCTACGGCGACGTCGGCAAGGGCTGCGCGCATTCGCTGCGTGCCTACGGCGCGCGCGTGGTGGTCACCGAGATCGACCCGATCAACGCGCTGCAGGCGGCGATGGAAGGCTTCGAGGTCAACACGGTTGAATCCACGCTGGGCCGCGGCGACATCTACGTCACCACCACCGGCAACAAGGACGTGCTGACGCTGGCCCACATGCAGGGCATGAAGGACCAGGCCATCGTCTGCAACATCGGCCACTTCGACAACGAGATCCAGGTCGATGCGCTGAACGCCTCGGGCGCCACCCGCCTCAACATCAAGCCGCAGGTGGACAAGTACACGTTCAAGGATGGTCGCAGCATCTTCCTGCTCGCCGAAGGCCGCCTGGTGAACCTGGGTTGCGCCACCGGCCACCCCAGCTTCGTGATGTCCAACTCGTTCTCCAACCAGACGCTGGCGCAGATCGACCTGTGGGCCAACAAGGACAAGTACGAAGCCAAGGTCTACATCCTGCCCAAGAAGCTGGACGAGGAAGTCGCGCGCCTGCACCTGGAGAAGATCGGCGTGAAGCTCACCACTCTGACCAAGGAACAGGCCAGCTACCTCGGCGTGCCGGTGGAAGGCCCGTACAAGCCGGATCACTACCGCTACTGATCGGCGGGTTTCGGCATTGCGATAAAGGAACGGGCGCCGCAAGGCGCCCATTTTGCTTATGCCAACTGCACGATCTGGTTCAGCACCAGCAACACTTCGGCGAACAGCTTGTCGTCCACCTTGCGCATCGGATGCGGTTTGCCGCCACGCAATCGCCAGTCGAACGACTTGGGCTGATGGCACAGCACATAGCTGTTTGCGCCCGACTTGCGTCCGCCCGCCACGCCCGCGGCGACGGCAAAGGGATTGGTGGCGTTGTAGCTGGCCGTCGTCATTGGCAGCCCGACCACCAGCGATGTGCGCTCATTGAACGCCTTGGGCGACAACACGAGGAACGGGTGTACGTCGCGCATTTCGCGCCCGGCCTGCGGGTTGCAGTCGATCCAGATCACGTCCTGCCGATCCGGCACCCATGCGCGCGTGGATTTTCGAGCGGTCTTGCTTACCACCCCTCGGCCCCGACGCGCTTGCCAACGGACATGGCCTCGCCACCGTGACTCTGCGGGTCGAACCTGGCCAAGCGCTGTTCGAGCGTAAGCGGCGCGTCCTCCACCGGAGTAACGACGACGCGGCCATCCTCGACAACAACACTTACGCGCTGATCGGCACGCAAATGCGCCGCACGCGCGATCGCCGCCGGCAGACGCACGCCCAGGTTGTTGCCCCAATGCTTGATGTCCAGCACCACGGTCGTCATCGCCCACTCCCGTCACATTACGTTTATACGAAGTCTAAACTTGACTGGCCTCGCAAGCAACCACGGAATCGTCACGGCCGCCAGTTCGCGTTGTTTTCCCAGAACGCCACCGAACGCCGATATGCCTCGCGGTCCAACGGCACGTCGGAGCCGCCCTCTTCCACACCCAGCGCGTTGCGCAGCATGGTGATCGGCGCCATCGGGATCTCCTCCGGCTCCATGGTGTAGAGGCAGCCCACGATGCCCCAGTCGGCGTCGATGGGTTCGCCTTCCTTTTCTAGCTGCTCGCGGTTGTAGAGGATCACCACGAGGTAGTTCGCCACCGGCGGTTCCACGCCCTCGAACCAGCGCACCAACACCAGCAGTTCGGCCTTGCTGCGCGCCTCGTAGGCGCTGCGCAGCTGATGCCGGTTGGCGTCCGTGATCGGCACGGTGAGGCAGCGCGTGGAGGTCCAGTTGCGGTGCACGTGCAGCTGGCAGAACGGCGCGTAGCCTTCGAGCACCTTGAACGGTGTTTCGTCGTTGAGGTGGCGTTGGAACTGTTCCGGCGCGCAGTCCTGGATCGTGTTTCCCCGTGTCTCGCGCGGGAACAGGCGGGCACGGGCGAAGGGAGTGAGGACGATCGACATGGCATGACCCGCAGGAAAAGGGCGTCAGCCTAGCGCATGCCGCAAACCGGTCTTTTCGCCGTCCGAGGTGTCCCCGACGCTTGGACATCTATCCTTTCATCGCGATGAACGTATAAAATCGCCCGAGTCAGCCGCCAAGGACTCCCATGCCCGCCATCAGCCTCGAATTCTTCCCGCCCAAGACCGACGAGCAGCGCGCCCAACTGGACCAGGCCGCGCAGGCGCTGAAGGCCTGGCAGCCCGAGTACGCGTCGGTGACCTTCGGTGCCGGCGGTTCCACGCTGAGCTACACCGGCGACACCGTGGCGCACCTGCACACCGTGCACGGCCTCGCCGTGGCGCCGCACCTGTCCTGCATGGGCGGCACGCGCGCCGAGATCCGCGCCCTGCTCGACGGCTACCAGGCCGCGGGCTACCGCCGCCTGGTGGCGCTG
>DATNGL010000209.1:0-9089 GCA_035605895.1 Rhodanobacter sp. | reverse complement strand
GCCGGCATCGCGATCAGGCCGGACCCCAGTAGCCGATGCGGCGGCGCAGCTTCAGTTTGCGCCACAGATTCAGGGGCTTGGACCGGCGATTTCTTGCACCGCGTGCGATGAAGGCGTCGATCGCGTCGAGTACGCGCTCGCTGGAACGGCCGTCGCGATACGGGTGGATCGCGTCGGCGTAGTCGCGGACTGCCTGCATCAGTTCAGGCGGTCGCGCCAGCGCGCGCTCGATCGCGCTCTCGAACTGCGCCGGATCGTCGATATCGATCAGCTGCGGGCCGGGCCGGCGGTTCTTGAAAGTCACCACCGGCTTGCCGGTGAGCAGGAATTCGTTGAGCGCGGAGGATGTATCCGAACACATCATGTCGACCTGCGGGAACAACTCGAGGATGTTGTCGTTCTCCGCGAACGCGAGATGTTCGTTCTGCAGCGCCTGGTAGCGTGCGCGGGTCTGCGGGTCCATCTTCGGGTGAAAGGTGACGATCCAGCGCCAGCGCCCGTCGCGGGAAAGCCGCTTCACTTCCCCATACAGCGTCTCGGCGGCGCTCCATGAAGGCGAGAAGGTGGAGTGGTACAGGATCACCGGTGGCTGGCGCAGTGCCGGCAGCGGGCCGGCTATTTCACGCATGAAGGGGTCGAGCTTGGGCCAGCCGGTTTCCGTCACGGCGAAGTGGCCGAGCCGGTCGGCCAGCGCCTCGAACTGCGCGGTGTCGCGCGGACCGGTGGTGCAATACAGGTCGAAGAAGCCGCGGATGTAGATGTGCCGCGGCTTGCCGGCGTCGAAGCCGTGAAACACCTCGACCTTCACGCCCGGAAAGAAATGCGGCAGGTGGTTGCCCGGCGTCAGCACGGCCAACGGCTTCCACGCACGCACTTGCGACACGGTCAACAGGCGTTCGCCCTCGACCAGGTCCGCGGCCCCGGGGCCGTCGAAAAACCAGGCCGTCTCGCCGCCACGGGCGCGGATCGCCTCCTGCACCGGGCGCAGGATGGCCAGCGCATAACGCTCGGATCCGTACAGGAGATAGCGCTTGGGGTCAGTCATCAGCGATCGATTTCATGCTTGTGGAGCAGGCTGGCGGCACGCGCGACCGAGTCCGGGCTGTGCACCATTTCGTAATGGCGCATGCGCTTGTAGATGGCATAGCTTGCCGCGGTATGGGCGATCATGAAACCGCGCCAGCCATCGAGGAAGGCAAGCCGGAAGACGTAATCCTTGAGGAAGGCGAGCGCAAACACGAAGGGCGCCTGCCACATCCGCACCGGTTTGCGCTTGTCCAGCCAGTCCCGGCACTTCAGTTCGGTGTAGCGCAGCACCTTGAGTTGCTTGTGCACCAGGGTCGGATTGTTGGTGTGGTTGAAGGTCGCGCGCAGGGTTGGCGCGGCGCCGTCGAAGCGCAGCGATTCATGTACGCGCGCATCGCTCCAGCGCGCCCGACCGCGGTGATACAGCCGCGCCAGCTTTTCGCCCACGGCCGGTCGGTACCAGCGCATCGGCCGGCCCATGTAGATCGTGCTGCGGCGCAGCCAGGCGGCGGGCGTGTCGCTCGCCATCAGCGCGGGCAGGCGCTGTTGCAGTTCGCCGGCGAGCTCGGGGCTGAGGTATTCGTCGGCGTCCAGCACCAGGATCCAGTCATGGCGGCACTGGCTGCTGGCAAAGTTGCGTTGCGCGCCGAAGCCAAGCCAATCCTGGTGCACCACGCGCGCGCCGTGTGCCCGCGCGATCGTCACGGTGTCGTCGTCGCTGCCCGAATCGACCACCAGCTTTTCGGCCGCGAACGGGACGCTGTCCAGGCAGCGCGCAATCGTGTCGGCCTCGTTGTGGGTGATGACGGCGAGGGTCAGCGGGAGGGCGGGCATGGGCGGATTCTAGCCGAAGCGTGCGGTCCGCCCGGCGTGGAGTTATCATCCGGCCATGGGACGAATGCAGATGCCGGCGTCGATCGAACCGGATGCCACACGCAACGACTATCCCAGGGGACATCACACGGACGGCAAGTATCGGGATGACCTTCCCGACGAGCGACTCGAGTGGTCGTCTGCCAGCAAGACATCAGGCCTGGACGGCCTGGCGGAACGGGACCGGGCTCTGGATGTGTCTGCTTGCGGCTGGAGGTCGCGCCAACAGCAATCTGCACGAATCGTCAACCCGGGGCAGCCCATGCGCATCAGCGTTGCCGTAATCACCTACAACTGGCCCGAGGCGCTCGAGCTGGTGCTGCGGGCGCTCGCCAACCAGACCGAGTTGCCGTACGAAGTCATCGTCACCGACGATGGCTCGCAGCCCGCCACACGCGAGTTGCTGCTGCGCCTCGCACGCGATTATCCGGTCCGGCTGGTGCATCTGTGGCAGCCGGATGACGGCGCGCGGATGAGTCGCGCGCGCAACCGCGCGATTGCCGCTGCCCGGGGCGACTACGTCATCCTGCTCGACGGTGACATGGTGGCCGAACGGCACTTCATCGCCGATCACCGGGCGTTTGCGCGACGCGGCTGCTTTGCGCAGGGCTCGCGCGTGCTGACCGACGCAAGCTCGGTCAAGGACATGCTGGGGCGCGGGCCCTCGTTCCCGGAGTTTTTCCGCCGCGGCATCGATCGACGGCGGCATACCTTGCGATTGCCGCTGCTGGCACGCCTGTTTGCCCGGCCGAGCACCCGGCAGCGTGGCATCAAGAGCTGCAACATGGCGTTCTGGCGCGACGACCTGCTGCGTCTCAACGGCTTCAACGAGACGATGACCGGGTGGGGCCGCGAGGATACCGAGCTGGCGGTACGCGCCTTCCATGCCGGCGTGGCCCGGCGCGACCTGCGTCTGGGCGGCCTGGCGGTGCATCTTTACCATCGCACCCGCAAGCACCTCGTCGACAACCCGAATGATCGCATTCTGGAAGAGACCAAGCGTTTGGGCCTTATCCGTTGCGAGCGCGGCGTGGAGCAGTGCATGCTTGAATTCGCCGAAGCGCCGACGGATCTGCGCGCTGTCCACTCGGCGGCGTCGAGCCTGCCGCCGATTCCGCTGGCCAGGATCGCGGTGGGGCAGGCTGCGGTGGCCTGAGGTCGTCGCTCCGGCTGTCAGCCCTCGTCCGGCCGGCTCAGCGAGCCGATCCGCAAGGCGAGTCCAAGCACCAGGAAGAAATAGAACGACTGCGTCATCATGCGGTAGAAGACGCTGTCGGTGAGCGCGCACAGCATGTACAGGCCGATCACCGCCACCCCGATCGAGGCCGCCATCGCGATGTCGCCATCCGGGTCCAGCACGCGGCGGCCGAAATACCACAGTGGCACGAGGAACACGCCCAACAGCACCAGCAGACCGGGGGCGCCGCCGGTGGCGGCAGCCTCCAGGTATTCGTTGTGCGGCTGGTTGTAGCGGCCGATGATCGGATTGCTGCGACCGGCGGCGATCTCCCGTTGGGTGTAGTCGGCGAACTGGCCGATGCCAATGCCGGCGAAGGGATGGGCGACGAAGGCGCGCCCGGCAGTGCGCCACATCTCGAGCCGTTCGCGCACGGCACCCGTGGCATCGTGCCGATGATCGAAACTGGTCACCTCCGGGGCGATCGCCTCGAAACGCGAGACCATCTCGTGGCGCATGCCGAACGTGGCCACCCCGGCGATCACGCACACCGCGCCGGCCAGCAGCAGACTGGATCGCCAGCGGCCGGTGCGGCGCGCATGCAGCAGCACCAGCAGCACGAAAATCGGTGCAAACGCCAGCAACGGACCACGGCTCTGGGTCAGCAGGGCGCCATACATGCCGAAGCCCATGGCGACGACGTGCAGGATCTTTTCCCATCGACGGCTGGCGGGGGCCAGAAACTGTACGAGGGCCACTGCGGAAAGCCCCAGCAGGATGGTGGCCAGTTCGATCGAGGCCGAGGCGCCCCCGTTCAGCCCGTAGGCGCGATCGATCCCCAGCACGTGGTATTGCACGATCCCCGCCGCGCCAAGGGCGATCGCGGTCAGGCTGAACCCCGCCCAGACCAGTCGCATCCGCAGCGGCAGGCTGAAGCATGCCGCCGTGGCCAGGAACAGCAGGATGTGGCCGGGGCGGTCCAGTGGCCGCCAGCCAAGCTGGTGGAGCAGCACGTTGACGATCACGAACCCGGTCATCAGCAACGCCGCTGTCGCCGGCAGCCACGCCGCGCGGAAACTGCGGCGCGTGCTTGCGGAACCGACCAGCAACGCCAGCCCGGTCAGGAACAACAAGCCGGTCGGCACCGCCTTGAGACGCAGGTCGATCGAGAACGACAGCGGCATCAGGGCCACCAGGATGGAGAGCACCCACGCTTGCCAGGGTTTCGGGGTTGCCTGCACGAGGTGATCTTCCAACGGGACAACTGGGCGGGCACGCGGCTCGTCGATGCGCGGCTGCGATTGTGGGGCATCGCGCAGGTCGGGCGCACCGGCGCCTGCGGCAATCCGTGGTTGCGTCAAGGTGGTCATTCGTCGTCGTCGCCATTTTCGCGGGGAATGCAGCCCGGTAATACCGCGTCCAGCCTGAACATCCACCACTCGCGCCGGTTGGCGTGCCCGGCGTAGGTGGCACGACGCCGGTCCACACATGTGCCCATCGCCGTGTCCAGGCTGAAGATCCAGCGATTTGCCGGATCCTGCCGCAGCCACGCGACGGCCTCGGCATATTGCTGCGGCCACGGCTTCAGGAAGCCGAACTCGGTGACCGGGCCTTGCGCCATCAGCAGGTTCTGTTCCTTCCAGGCCAGCAGGCCGATGGTGTCCTGCGGACCGGCGATGGCACGCGCCCTGACCATCACGTCGCGTGCCGAACGGTCGCCGTTGAGCATGGGGTAGCCCCACAGGCCGTACAGGCTCCACAGCACGCCCGCGAACAGCAACCAGCCCAGTGGCGCGCGACGCACCCGGGTGAGTGCTGCAATGACCAGCCCCGCCGCGCCGATGGCCAGCTCCAGCCACCAGATCCGCGGATCCAGGCTCTGCTCGATTTTCAGGGCCCACGCCGGATGACGCAGCAAGGCCAGTGCGGCGCCCAGGGTCAGCAACGCGCCCAGCAGCGTGGTCAGTGCGAACACCGCGAGGCGCACGCCGTGCCGACGCAGCAGGCCGGGCAGCAGGGGCGCCAGCGCCAGTGCGGCCATCGGCAGTGCGGGCAGGATGTACACATCGCGTTTGCCCGGGCTGATCGAGAAGAACAGCAGGATCAGCACGATCCAGCCCAGCGGCAGCAGGAAGCGCGCATCGCGCCGCTGCAGTCGTCGCCACCACGCCGGCAGGGCCCATGGCAGCAGCAACGACAGCGGTAGCCAGTCGACCGCGATGATGCCGAGGAAATAGAACGGCGAGTGCAGGTGCCCGGTCGGCGTGGCGTAGCGGTGCACGGTTTGCCCGAACAGGATGTTCTGCACGTAGGCGGCGTGCTGCGGATCGCCGTCGGCGCGCGCCACCAGCAGCATCGGCAGCAGCCAGCCCAGGATCGGCAGCAGGAACATGGCCACGCCACCGGCCCAGCGCCAGCCGCCGCTGGGCCATGCCAGGTGCTGCCAGCCGCCGCGCCGGGCGACCACGTAAGGAACCAGCATCAGCAGGGCGAGCACGCCCACGCCCTTGGTCGCCACGCCCACGCCGGCGAAGAAGCAGCCGACCGCAAACCAGCGCCAGGACGGCCCCAGCAGCAAGTGGCGCAGCAGGCCGTAATTGGCCAGGGTGATCCAGCCCAGCAGCAACGGGTCGATCTGCGCGTTGCGCATCTGGTAGGTGAAGTGGATCGTGACCAGCAGGGTGGCTGTGGCCAGCAGCGCGCTGCGATGATTCCACAGACGCCGCGCCAGGTCATAGACCAGCGCCAGCGATCCCAACCCCGCCAGCAGGGACGGCAGCAGGAAGGCCGCCCGCCAGCTGCGGGTTACCAGGTAGGCCAGCGCCTCCAGCCACATGAACACCGGTGGCTTGTCCGGGTACAGCTCATGGCCGCGATGCGGAAACAGCCACTGGCCGTGTTCGACCATCCAGTGCGCGACGAGGGCGAAACGCGGTTCGTCCGACGGCCACGGATCGCGCAGACCGAGCCCCGCGCCGAGCAACAGCAGGGCGAAAGCCAGCAACAGCAGCAGCTCCCAGCGGGCATCGCGCAGCCACAGCGGGCGGGCGCGGGACAGGGGCACCAGGGGCTTCACGACGTGCGGCATTCCATCAGCGGGGAATCGGTACTGCCTAGCATAGCCGGCCGGCGCAGTTTCCGAGGTGAGACATGCCGATCAATCCTGCTTGCGGAGTGCCGCGTAATACATGCCGTCGAGGTCACCATCGCCTGGCAGGATCTGCCAGCCGGTCGCTGCGGGCCGGCCCGTCGGCAGGGTGAATGCCACGGCCTGCGCATCCGCCTGCGCCGCCAGCAGTTCGCCGACGATCGCCTCGTTCTCCGCGCGCAGCACCGAACAGGTGATGTAGACCAGCCGTCCGCCCGGGGCAAGCAGCGGCCACAGTGCGGCGAGGATGCGGCGCTGCTGCGCCTGCATCGCGGCGATGTCGCTTTCGCGCCGATGCAGGCGCACGTCCGGCCGGCGGCGCAGTACGCCGGTGGCCGAGCAGGGCGCGTCGATCAGGATGCGGTCGAACGGCCGGCCCTTCCACCAGGCTTTTGGCGCGCCGGCATCGCCGATCAGCACTTTCGCATTCAGGCGCAGCCGCATCAGGTTCTGGCGGATGCGTTCGGCCCGCGCCGGCTCGAACTCCAGCGCGGTCAGGTCGATATCGGCCCGCTCGAGCAGGTGGCAGGCCTTGCCGCCGGGAGCGGCGCAGGCATCCAGCACGCGCAGGCCATCGTGCAGGTCGGCGAGATCGGCGGCCACTTGGGCGGCGCCGTCCTGCACCGCGAAGTGGCCATCCTCGAAACCGGGCATGCGGGTGACATCGGCGCTGTGCGGCAGCACCAGCGCGTCGGCCAGCCACGGGTGTGGCGCCGCCGCGTACCCGGCCGCCTGCAGCTGGTCGATCAGGACGTCGCGTTTTGTGCGCTGGCGGTTGACCCGGAGCATCAGCGGCGGCTCGCGGTTGTCGGCGTCCATCACGGCGTTCGCCTGCGCCGGCCAATCGCGCTGCAAGGCGGCGGCCAGCCACGCGGGGTGGGCGTGGCGGGTCTGCGGCTTGTCGTCGAGCTTCGTCAGCAGGCTTTCGCGCTCGCGCTGCCAGCGGCGCAACACCGCGTTGACCAGCCCGGCCAGCTGCGGGCGCTTGAGCGCGCGGACCGCTTCCACCGTGGCGGCCACCGCGGCGTAGTCCTGCAGCTCCAGGATTTCCAGCTGCACCAGACCCAACACCAGCAGGGCGTGCACGGCGGGGTCCTTGTGCCGCAGCGACTTTTCCAGCAGGCCGTCGATCGCCGCATCGAAACGCAGCCACCAGCGCGCGCCTTCGCTGAGCAGGGCCATCAGCAGGGCGCGGTCGCGCGGATCGGCCAGCTTCGGCGCGGAGCGCTCCATCACCTCGCGCAGCGAGGCGCCGCGCAAGGCGACATCGGCCAGTCCCCTGGCGGCGAGCGCGCGGGTGTCGGGCTTCATCGTGGCTGGCGCAGCTCGGGCCGTGCGTTGAGATAGTCGGCGGCGCTGATCTGCTTGCCGCCGGCACGCTGCACGGCGGTGATGCGCAGCACGCCCTGGCCGCAGGCGACCTCGATGCCGTCACGGCCGGCAGCCAGCACCCGGCCGGCTTCGGCATGGTGATCCCGGACGATCGCGTGGGCGGCGTGGATCCGCAGCGACTCGCCCGCGATCGAGCCCTCGGCGACCGGCCAGGGATCGAATGCGCGCACCTGACGATCCAGTTCGATCGCCGTGCGGTTGAAATCCAGCTTCGCCTCGGCCTTGTCCAGCTTGTGTGCGTAGGTCACGCCGTCCGCCGGTTGCGGCATCGCGCGCAACGCCTCGCCGGCCAGCGTGCGACGCAGCCCCTCGGCCAATACCTCGGCACCGAGTACGGACAGGCGATCGTGCAGCGAGCCACCGGTGTCGTCGCGGCGGATCGGGGTGCGCCGCTGCAGCATCACCGGGCCGGTATCCAGTCCGGCTTCCATCTGCATCAGATCGACCCCGCTCTCCGCGTCGCCGGCCAGGATCGCGCGCTGGATCGGCGCGGCGCCGCGCCAGCGCGGCAGCAGGCTGGCGTGCACGTTCCAGCAACCCAGCCGCGGGATCGCCAGCACCTTGCGCGGCAGGATCAAGCCGTAGGCCACCACCACCAGCAGGTCCGGCCTGTACCCGGCCAACACCTGCTGCACCCCGGCGGATTTCAGCGATTCCGGCTGCTCGACCGTGACCCCGGCGGCCAACGCGGCCTGCTTGACCGGGCCGGGCGTGAGCTTGCGCCCGCGACCCGCCGGGCGGTCGGGCTGGGTATAGACGGCCACCACGTCGGCACCGCTGGCGCGGCAGGCCTCGAAACAGGGGACGGAGAACTCCGGGGTACCGGCAAAGACCAGCCGCAGGGTCCGGTTACGCGAGGCGGATTCGTTCAAGCACTGGCCGCCTGCTTGCGCTGCTTGTCCAGCCGTTTCAGCAACAGGCTGCGCTTGAGCGACGACAGGTAGTCGACGAACACCTTGCCTTCCAGGTGGTCCATCTCGTGCTGGATGCATACCGCCAGCGGGCCTTCGGCCTCGACGACGATCTCCTTGCCGTCGACATCCTGCGCCCTGACCTTGACCGCCAACGCCCGGGTGACGTCGGCATACAGGCCAGGAAACGACAGGCAGCCTTCCTGGTAGACCTGCGAGCCGTCCTTTTCCAGGATTTGCGGATTGACGAGCGCCAGCGGCTGGTTGCGCCCCTCGCTCATGTCCGCCACCAGCACGCGCTGGTGCACGTTGACCTGGGTGGCGGCCAGGCCGACGCCGTTGGCGGCGTACATGGTTTCGAACATGTCGACCACGAACTGTTTCAGCTTCGCGTCGAACACGGTGACCGGTTCGGCGCGGGTGCGCAGGCGGGGATCGGGGAATTCAAGGATGGAAAGGATGGACATGGCTCACCTCGGCGCCGAAACTGCGGGCGATTTGGTAAAAAACCACCCGGACGCGATCTAGAATGTGCATCATTGTACGTCGGCAAGCACGCGAG
>DATNGL010000208.1:0-3096 GCA_035605895.1 Rhodanobacter sp. | reverse complement strand
CAAGTACGAGGAAGCCGCGCGGCAAGGCGCGCTCGGCCTGCTGGTCATCCACGAAACCGCGCCGGCCTCGTACGGCTGGGCCACGGTGAAGAACTCCAACACCAACACCATGTTCGACATCGTGCGCGACAAGCCCGGCGAAGTGCATCCGCAACTGGAGGGCTGGATCCAGCGCGACCTGGCGGTGCAGATGTTCAAGCACGCGGGGCTGGATTTCGACAGCCTGAAGAAGCAGGCGCAGACGCGTGCGTTCAAGCCGGTCGCGCTGCAGGGCGAAAGCCTTTCGGCCAGCTTCAAGGTCGACAAGAGCGTGATCACCTCGCACAACATCGTGGGCCGCGTGATCGGCAGCAAGCATCCGGACCAGACCGTGATCTACAGCGCGCACTGGGATCACCTCGGCATCGGCCAGCCGGACGCCACCGGCGACCGCATCTACAACGGCGCGGTGGACAACGCGACCGGCACCGCGGCGCTGATCGAACTGGGGCGCGCGTTCGCGCATGCGCCCAGGCCGGAGCGTTCGGTGGTCTTCGTGAACGTCACCGCCGAGGAAAAGGGCCTGCTGGGTTCGGAGTACTACGCCACCCATCCGCTGTATCCGCTGGCCACCACGGCGGGCGTGATCAACATGGACGCGCTCGATCCGCATGGGCCGACACGCAACTTCACGATCTCCGGCAACGCCAGGCTCGGCCTGCTGGACGACTTGATCGCCGACGCGAAGCAGTTCGACATGGTCTACACGCCGGACCCGAAGCCGGAGGCCGGGTATTTCTTCCGCTCCGATCATTTCTCGTTCGCCAAGCGCGGCGTGCCGGCGATCTCGTTCGGCTCGGGCAATGACTGGGTCGACGGCGGCGTGAAGGCCGGCAACGCGGCCACGGAGGAATACACCGCCAGGCACTATCACCAGCCGTCCGACGAGTGGCAGGCCAGCTGGCCGTTCACCGGCATGGCGCGCGACCTGCAGCTGCTCTACACCGTGGGCAGCCAGTTGGCGAATTCGGACCAGTGGCCGGGCTGGAGCAAGGACTCCGAGTTCCGTGCCGCGCGGGAGGCCACGGCCGACCAGCGCAAGTAGGCTCTCGATGTTCGCTGCGATCGCCGGACACGACGCCGGGAACGGGAACTCCCGGCGTCATTCCCGCCAAGGCGGGAATCCATCCGACCCGAGGTCCGAAAGCCCCCCGCCGTCATTCCGGCGAAGGCCGGAATCGCATTTGAACAGCGAAGCGTGTCACCACACGTGACCACCGTAGGGGACGGCTGCACGGTCGAAGGGCGATTCCGGCATCCGCCGGAATGACGAGTCAAGGAAGCGACGTCAATCCAGTCTGGCAAACCAGGCGCCGTGGGCGGGCAGGCGCAAGCGCCCATCGTGCAGCGAGCCTTCCGCCAGACCGTGGCCGTGCAACGCCGTCGGTGTGCCGGGCAACCTGGGCAGCGGCAGCTCGACCAGCGCGGCGCCGAGATTGAACATCACCAGCAACGCTTCCCCGTCGAGCCGGCGGATGATGGCGAGCACCGGTTCGACCGTCTCGACGAACTCGATGTCGCCCCAGCGCAGCGCAGGATGCGACCGGCGCCAGCGCATGAAGGCGCGAAATCCGTTCAATACCGAATGCGGGTCGACCTGCTGCTGCGCCACCGCGCGTGCGCGGTGCTCCTCGGGTACTGGCAACCACGGCATGCCGTGGCTGAAACCCGCCTGCGCGTCGGCGTCGCTCCAGGGCATCGGCGTGCGGCAGCCGTCGCGCCCCTTGAACTGCGGCCAGAACGCGATGCCGTACGGATCGCGCAGCGACTCGTACGGCACGTCCGCCTCGGTCAGGCCAAGCTCCTCGCCCTGGTAGACGCACACCGAACCGCGCAGCGAACAGACCATCGCGGTAAACAGGTTGGCCAGCTGCGCCGACGCGTCGCCGTTGCCCCAACGGCTGAGCACGCGCTCCACGTCGTGGTTGGAGATCGCCCAGCACGGCCAGCCCTCGGTCATCTGTGCTTCCAGCTGGCGCACCGTGTCGCGGATGTGCGCCGCGCTGAAGTCATCGGTCAGCAGCTCGAAGCTGTAGCCCATGTGCAGGCGGCCGCCCGCGGTGTATTCGGCCATCGTCGCCAGCGAATTTTCCGAGGAAATCTCGCCCAGCGCCGCCACGTCCGGATAGCGGTCCATCAGCGCGCGCAGCTCGCCGAGAAAGGCCAGGTTCTCCGGCTGCGTGTTGTTGTGGTAGTGATACTGGAACGCATACGGGTTGGCCGGGCTGAAGCCGCGGCCCACGCGCTGGTCGCTGGGCTTGGGCGGGTTGTCGCGCAACAGGCGATCATGGAAGCAGAAGTTGATCGCATCCAGGCGCACGCCGTCCACGCCCTTGTCCAGCCAGAAACGCACGTTGTCCAGCGTGGCCGCGCGCACCTCGGGATGGTGGAAGTTGAGGTCGGGCTGCGCGGCCAGGAAGTTGTGCAGGTAGTACTGCCCGCGGCGCGGCTCCCACTGCCACGCGCTGCCGCCGAACAGCGACAGCCAGTTGTTCGGCGGCGTGCCGTCGGGCCGCGCGTCGGCCCACACGTACCAGTCCGCCATGGGGTTGTCGCGGCTCTGCCGGCTTGCGCGAAACCAGGCATGCTCGGCCGAGGTGTGGCTGAGCACCTGGTCGATCATCACTTTCAGCCCGAGCCGATGCGCCTTGTCCAGCAGGCGGTCGAAATCCGCCAGCGTGCCGAACAGCGGATCGACGTCGCGGTAGTCGGCGATGTCGTAGCCGAAGTCCGCCATCGGCGACTTGAAGAATGGCGCGATCCAGATCGCGTCGACGCCCAGGCTCGCCACGTAATCCAGTCGCGCGACGATGCCGGGCAAATCGCCCACCCCGTCGCCGTCGGTGTCGAGGAAGCTGCGCGGATAGATCTGGTAGATGACGGCACCGCGCCACCAGGGGGCATCGCTCATTCGCATGTCCATGCAGTTGCCGCCCGGGTTGCAACGACACGCCGAATGACGACGTTGCCGGGCCTTGCATGGAGCTTAACGGCTGCGCGCGCGGACGCCGTGATCGTGCATACGTATTCATGGATAACGGCTGTCGCGCTGCAGCA
>DATNGL010000207.1:0-6376 GCA_035605895.1 Rhodanobacter sp. | reverse complement strand
CTTGAAGTTGATGCTGAGCAGCTGGCCGCCCACCTGCGGGATCACCGTCACGGTGTTCAGCGCCTGCACCGTGCCCAGCGCGGTCAGGTAGACCGGCACGTTCTGCTTCACCACCGGCACCACGGTGACCGGCACCGGCGGCGTATCGCCATCCTTGCCGCCGCCGGCCTGCGCTGCCGCGCCGGCCGGCTTGTGCAGCAGGCGGATGCCGACGATGGCCAGTATGACCACGGCCAGTACGACCAACGCGATCTTCCAAAAACGCGACATGCAAAACTCCTGGATTGAACCCTGCGTTCAAACGGCATCCGGACACGCCGCCCGACATGCGGCGGCCGATCTGACTGCTTCCACCCCAACCACACAAGCGAACGCGCCCGCATGGTCGAAGCATAGGGGCACTGAAACACCTTTGAACAATGCCGGTTGACAGGGGTGGGCCATGACGGATGGCAGGGGTTTTCCCCGATGCAACCCAGACCGGGCCGATGGCGCAATGTTCCCGGCCAGCGCCGTCGACACAAACAAGCGGCAAGCCTGAAACTTGCCGCACGCTTCGTTTATAATACCGGACTGGTTTTGTCTGCGCGCCCCGGCGCGATCCGGCAGCCAGCGGCAAGGACAGGGGTCCATCGACGCGTTCGACCCTGTCCGTTGCGACGATTTCGCCAGTCCGGCGTGACAGTACGGCAATCAGGCGGCCCGGCCCGCCCACTGACAGGAGTACGTGCGTGAGCGGTTCCATTAGCAAGTCCGACCAGAGCTTCCTGCGCCAGTTTTCGCTGACGATCGGGAGTCTGACGGTGTTGACCGTGATCCTGGTGCTGTCCGCCTTGGCCATCAACAACCGCGAGCCCAGGGAAACCAACCCGAACCAGCCGGCGAAGGTCGCCGAGCGGATCGCCCCGGCCGGCGCCGTCTACGCGGGCGATACCGGCCGCGCCGCCATGCAGGCCGCGGCCGACGCCGCCGCCAAGGCTGCCGCTTCCCAGGTCGCTTACGGCGGCACCACCGACGGCAAGGAAATCTACGATCACCTGTGCACCAGCTGCCACACCGCCGGCATCGCCGGCGCACCCAAGCTGGGCGACAAGGCGATGTGGGGCCCGCGCATCAAGGAAGGCATCGACACCCTGATCAAGCATGCCACCGAGGGCTACCACGGCCCGGACGGCAACTTCATGCCGCCGAAGGGCGGCAACCCGGCGCTCACCGACGACCAGGTCAAGGCCGCCGTGCACTGGATCGTCGATCAGGCGAAGTAATTCGCCTGATCCAACAAGCTGTCGTCAAACGCCGCCCCATGGGCGGCGTTTTCGTTTGCCCCCTCTCCCTCCGGCGACCGCAGGGAGTCCCCTTGCGGGTGAGAGGGTTCACGACCCTGCGCGGTTCATCCACTCCTGCACAAACCCCTGCAATTGTGGAAAAAACACCTCGAAGCACCGCTGCAGCTCTTCCTCCTGAGCCACCAGCACCGGCAGCGCCGTATCCAGCGGGTTGGCCCGGCTGAGACGTTGCCCGATTCCCGCCAGCGCCCGCCCCAGCACCGCGCGATCGGCATAGCCGGCCGGCAGGTCGTTGGCCTCCATGTATCCCCGAAACCGCCGCAGCGCCGGCGTCAGCAACACATCCTGGCGCCACAGCAAGGCGCGCAGCGCCTCGGAATACTCCGGCAATGGCTGCCCACTCCAGCGCGAAAAGTCCTGCGCCAGGCAGTGATCGAACCACATGTCCAGCAGGATCCCGGCGTAGCGTCGATACGGCGGCGGCAGGCTGGCCTTGGCCGCCAGCACCTCGGGGTGGGCGTCGGTATACGTATCGATGGCGCGATGCAGGCGGATGCCGTCGATCACCCGGGGCGGCCACCGCGCCGGATCGGGTCGGCCGCGCACGAAATCGCCCAGCATGCCGCCCAGGCGCAAGTCCTCGTCGTCACCGGCAAGCAGGGTGTGCGCCAGATGGTTCATTCGCGCAAGCCGAAACCTGGCCACAGGCGGCGAGCGTGCGCGGCGGTTATCATCCTCTGCATGAACCTGACCGAATTCCCTGCCGACCCCGCCGGCTTCCCCGACGTCGCCGCCAGTTTCATGCTCGCCGGCCCGGTCGGCAAGCTGGAGGTCGCCAGCGACATCGCCGAGCCGGCCGACGCGCGCCGCGGCGTGGCCGTGATCTGCCACCCGCTGACCAGCGAGGGCGGCAGCATGCACAACAAGGTGGTGACCATGGCCGAGCGTGCGCTGCGCGAATCCGGGCTGGACACCGTGCGCTTCAATTTCCGCGAGGCCGGAAATTCCGAAGGCAGCTACGACAAGGGCCGCGGCGAACGCGAGGACCTGGCCGCCGTGGTGGCCTGGGTGCGTCGCGTGCGGCCGAAGGATGCCCTGTGGCTGGCGGGATTCTCGTTCGGCAGTTACGTCAGCATTGCCCAGTCGGTGCCACTGCGCGCCGATGTGCTGATCAGCATTGCGCCGCCGGTGGGACGATGGGACTTCAGCACCGTCGCGATGCCGGCTTGCCCGTGGCTGATCGTGCAGGGCGAGGCCGACGAGGTGGTCGAGCCGCAGGCGGTGTTCGACTGGGTCGACGCGCTGGAGCACAAGCCCGAACTGGTGCGCATGCCCGAGACCAGCCACTTCTTCCACCGCCGGCTGATGGATCTGCGCGGCGCGATCAAGCATGCCGTCCGCGGCTGGCTGCCACCGGCGCGCCAGGCCTGATCCCTTCCATGAGCGAAACACCATGCCTCGCGCCCAGCGCGCGTTACGAGGAGGGCATCACCGCGCACCGCTGGGAGTCGGATCCGGCCCAGTTGGCGCTGCTGCCCGAGTTCGACCGCATGCACGCGGCCCTGTGCGCCGAACCCGCCACCGGGAACGGCCTGCTCGGCCGCCTGAAGTCGCTGCTCGGCAACGATCCGCCCGAAGCGGTACCCGGGCTGTACCTGTGGGGCAGCGTCGGTCGCGGCAAGACCTTCCTGATGGATCTGTTCGTGGCCAGCCTGCCGCACGGCGTGGCGCTGCGCCGGCACTTCCACCGTTTCATGGGCGAGGTGCACGACAGCCTGCGCGCACTCGGCGAGCGGCAGAGCCCACTGGTCGAAGTCGCCGCCGGTATCGCCGCGCGCTGCCGCGTGCTGTGCCTGGACGAGTTCCTGGTCAACGACATCGGCGACGCGATGATCCTGGCGAACCTGCTCGAGGCCCTGTTCGAGCGCGGCGTGACCCTGGTCACCACCTCCAATACCGCGCCCGCCAATCTCTACAAGGACGGCCTGCAGCGCGCCCGTTTCCTGCCCGCGATCGCCCTGATCGAGCAGCGCTGCCACGTGGTCGAGATGGCCTCCTCGCGCGACTGGCGCCTGCGCGCGCTGGCCCAGGCACCGGTTTACCTGACGCCACCGGGCGCCGAAGCGCATCGGGCGCTGGAGCGCATCTTCGCCAGCCAGGCCAGCGGCACGGTCGAACGGGATGGCCTGATGCATGTCAACGGCCGCGACATCCCCTTCCGCAAGCGCGCCAAAAGCATCCTGTGGTTCGAATTCGCCGCACTGTGCGAAGGCCCGCGCGCGGTCGCCGACTACATCGCGCTGGCCAGGGCCGGACCCGCCATCATCATCGCCAACGTCCCGCAGTTCACCATTTACAGCGAGGACGCCGCCAAACGCTTCGTACAGCTGGTTGACGAGTTCTACGACCGTCGCGTCAAGCTGGTGCTCAGCGCCGCCGCGCCGATCACCGAACTCTACGACGGCGAGCGCCTGCGCGCCGAATTCGGTCGCACCGAATCGCGGTTGATCGAGATGCAGAGCGAGGAATATCTGGCGCTGCCGCATCGGGCGGAGTGACGCGCGGGCGCTTCCGCGCCGGCTCGCTCATGGGCGCCTAGGCGTAGCTGTCCGCCCGCTTAACATCCATCTTTCACTGAAGCAGTCCATCAGCCTCCTGAAAGGCTGGCTCATCCAGAGTGCGCTTCTTGGGCGCTCAGGCGTACTCGGTGGATCCCGCCATGGCGGGAACAGGCAGATCCCTGCCCGGCCGACTTGCCTGGACATTGCGATCGACCAAGGAAGAGGGCATGGACAACAGACCGGCGCGGTCAGGCGACCACCTGCCCATCCTGATGTACCACAACATCGCGCGGGTACCACGCGGCCTGTCCGTATACCGCAGCCTGTATGTCAGCCCCGGTGCCTTTGCAAGACAGATGTGGCTGCTGCACCGACTCGGCTATGCCGGCCTCTCGATGTCGGCGGCGATGCCGTACCTGCGCGGCGAACGACGCGGCCGCGTGGCGGTGATCACACTGGATGACGGCTACAAGGACAACCTCGACTCCGCGCTCCCCGTGCTGCAGGAGTTCGGTTTCAGCGCCACCGTCTACGTGGTCAGCGGAGCGATCGGCCAGTTCAACGGCTGGGATGCGCAGAAACTGGGTATCCGCAAGCGCCTGATGACGGTGGCGGAACTGCGCCGCTGGTCGGACGGCGGCATGGAGATCGGTGCGCACACGCGCAGCCATCCGCGACTCACCGGCTGTGACGACCATGCACTGCACGACGAAATCGGTGGCTGCAAGGCGGAGCTGGAAGACCTCGTCGGCATGCCGGTAACGCAGTTCTGCTACCCCTACGGCGACGTGGACGACCGGGTGGTGGCCGCCACCCGCGCGGCGGGTTACGCCGCGGCCACCAGTACCCGGCGCGGCCGCGCCGTGGCCGGCACCGACCTGTGGCGCCTGCCCCGCGTGCAGATTGCGCGGCACCACCTGCTGCCGCAGTTCGCCATGCGCACCCTGACCGGTTACGAGGATCGGCGCGCATGAAATTCCTGCTGGTCGGCACCAATCCCGAGAACACCGGAGCCGCCACCCACTTCGTGGCGCTGGCCGAAGCGCTCGTGGAGGCCGGCCACGAGGTCCACGTGGTCGCATTTCCTGGTGGCCTGATTGCACAGGAACTGTCCCGGGTCGGCCGCGTGCTGGTCCACGGCGGCCGGTTTCGCAATGCCTTCGATCTGCGCGGCTACGCCCGCGTTCTCGCCGTCGCGAGCCAAGCCCGTCCGGACTGGCTGATCGGCAATTTCGGCAAGGAGTACTGGCCGCTGATCGCGCTGGGCCGCCTGCTCCGGGTGCCGGTGGCGCTGTTTCGCCACCGCACGCCCCCCATGAAGATGCTCTCTGCATGGTTGCTGCCGCGTCTGGCGCAGCGCTTTTTCGCGGTGTCCATCAATGCCCGACAGGCCTATCTCGACCGCGGCATCCCGGCCAACCTGGTGCATGTGCTCTACAACCCGGTGAACCTGCGGCGTTGCCAGCCCGATCCACGGCGCCGTCGCGCCATCCTGGGCGACCTGGGAATCGACGAGGAAGCGACGGTACTGGGCTATGCCGGCCGCATGCACCGCGGCAAGGGTGTGTTCACTCTGCTGGAGGCGGCGAATGCGGCGATGATCGCGCAGCCCCGTCTGCATTGCCTGTGGCTGGGCGACGGGCCGGATGCCCAGGCGTTGCGCGCACAAGCCGCCGCGGGGCCGGCGGCATCGCGGCATCACTTCCTCGGCTGGATCGACGACGTCCATCCCTACTACAGCGCGATGTCGATGCTGGCGTTCCCGTCGATTGCTCCGGAGACTTTTGGACGGGTCTCGGTGGAAGCGCAGGCGGCGGGGGTTCCGGTACTGGGCAGCGACATCGGCGGCATTCCCGAAACGATGGCGGCGGGACAGACCGGCTTGCTGCTCCCGCCCGGCGACGTCCAGGCATGGCGGGAGGCGATCGTGCAACTGTGCGATGCCACCACCAGGCAAGCCATGGGCGCCGCCGCACGAGCGTTCGTCGAGCAGCGTTTCAGCACGACGGTCATCGCCGCCAACCTGGTCAGCTCGTTGACCGAGGCATCGAACGGCGCGTCGGCGCGGCGATCATTGCGGCCCACCTGATCAGGTCGTTGGCCGATGCCCCGCCCTGACCCACCGCCCCGTCCCCCGCGGTGGTCGTCGGCAATGTAGGCGGAATGTCGCTGGCGCGCTAGCATCGGCTACCCCCACCGCGGAGACACCGCATGCATCGCACCGCCATCGCCCTGGCGCTTGCCGCCGTCGTCGCCTCGCCGCTGCATGCGGCCGACACCAGCCAGGTTGCGGCCATGGTGCAGCAGGAGCTGCCGCAGGTCACCGCGTGGCGGCGCGACATCCACCAGCATCCCGAACTCAGCAATCGCGAGGTGCGCACCTCGGCGCTGGTGGCGAAGGAGCTGAAGAAGTTCGGGCTGGAGGTGCACACCGGCATCGCGCACACCGGCGTGGTGGCCTTGCTCAAGGGCGACCTGCCCGGGCCGCGACTGGCGATCCGTGCCGACATGGATGCGTTGCCGGTGACC
>DATNGL010000206.1:0-4784 GCA_035605895.1 Rhodanobacter sp. | reverse complement strand
CGCTGATCGCCGACATGTTCGAGACCATGCACGATGCCGGCGGCGTGGGCCTGGCCGCACCGCAGATCGGGGTGGACCTGCAACTGGTGATCTTCGGCTTCGAGCATTCGGAGCGCTACCCGGACGCGCCGGAAGTGCCGCGGACGATCCTGCTCAACCCGGTGATCACGCCGCTCTCGCAGGACATGGAGGAGGGCTGGGAAGGCTGTCTCTCGGTGCCCGGCCTGCGCGGCGCGGTCAGCCGTTACTCGCTGATCCGCTACGAAGGCGTCGACCCGCAAGGCCAGCGCATCGAGCGTACCGCCGAGGGCTTCCATGCCCGCGTGGTGCAGCACGAATGCGATCACCTGATCGGGCGGCTGTATCCCTCGCGCATCACCGACTTCAGCAAATTCGGCTACACCGAGGTGCTGTTTCCGGGGCAGGATCTGGCGGACGAATGAACGGCGACGGCGGCCTGCGCAGGGGCAGGCCGTTCGACGGAGTCGTCTCGCAGGCCGGATGTCGCAGGCCGGATGCCGCCCCCAGCAAGGCAAATACCAGTGCGATGAAGCAGACACCGCTCCACCCGGCATGCGTCCACGCAAGGCCCGCGATCGCCGAGCCGAGCGCGCCGCCGAGAAAGAAGATCCCGGTGAACAGGCCGTTGATGCGACCGCGTGCTTCCGGTCGCAGCAGGTTGATCGCGCGCCGGCCCAGGGCCTGATCGGCGATCGTGCCCGCATCGAGCAGCACTGCGGCGAACACCAGCGCGGCCAGTCCGGAGAGAGTTGCGGTCGTGGCGTGGCCGCCGAACCACGCCAGGACCAACGCCAGCACGAGAATGGCGTGTGTGACGAAGGCGGTGCGTCGGCCGTGGCCGCGGTCGCCCAGTCGTCCGGCCAGCGGCGCGCTGACCGCGCCGCTCACGCCGGCCAGCGTGAACAGCGCGATGCCGTTCGGGCCGAGCCCGAACGGTGCCGCCGCCAGTCGTAGTGCAACCAGACTCCAGAACGCATTGAACGCGGCGAAGCAGAGCGCCGAGGTCACCGCATGTCGCCGCAGCACGGGTTCTTCGCGCAGCAGCCCGAGCATCGAGCGCAACAACGCCGCATAACGCGAGGCATGCGGTGGTTGCCGGCGTGGCAACGCGCGCGCCAGTGCGGCTGTCAGCACGGCGACTGCGACGGCCAGTACGGCGTAGCTGGCGCGCCAGCCGTAGTGCCCGGCGATCAGGCTGGCCAGTGGGCGCGACAGCAGCACGCCGAGGATCAGTCCGCTCATGATGTTGCCGATCACGCGGCCACGTTGCGCCTCAATCGTCATGGCAGCAGCCATCGGGATCAGCATCTGGATCGCGGCGGCGGTGAAGCCGGTGAGCATGCTTGCGGCAAGAAAGACCGGTACCGGCAGCGGGCATGCCGCGGCCAGCAGGCTCAAGGTGTTGGCGCCCAGCGTGACGAGCACCAGCCGGCGGTTTTCCAGCAGATCGCACAGCGGCACCAGCACGAACAGGCCGAGCGCGTAGCCGAGCAGGGTCAGCGTGCTCACCAGGCTGACAGCGGCGATGGACAGGCCCAGCGATGGCCCGATCAGGCCCACCAACGGCTGCGCCAGATACAGGCTCAGCACGATCACCGCGGTGGCGAGTGCGAACAGCCGCACCGGAACTTGCCCTGCCGTGGTGGCAACCGGCCGCGGCGCACTCATCGCACCGCCTCGCCATAGGCGGCGAGCAGGGCCGCATCCTCGAACGAGCCGTGATGGTGTGCCTGCCGCCACGCATCATCGACGCGGCGATACAGCCGGCTGGTTCGGATCGCCAGATCCAGGTGCGTGCTGCCCTTGTCCAGCGTGCCGCGCTCGCGGCCCACCACGTAGAACAGGTCGCCGGCCTCGTGCAAGGTGAAATCGTGGAACGCCACCTGCACCCGCGCGTTGCCGGCGAAGATGCGCCCGTAAACCGCACGGATCGCCGGCCAGCCTCGTGCGATGCCGCCCAGCGGGTTGCTCATCGAAACCGTATCGTCGTCGTTCCAGTTGCGCGCCATCGCATCAAGATCGCGCTGATTGAACGCGCGGTAGAACCTGGCCAGCGCGGTCAGCGGATGGTCTGCGCCGAGGCCGGTGTCGGTGCCGTCGATGAAGGAAGGAAGCCTGGTGGCCATGGGTGTCTCCGGATCGGGCCGCGGTGGCCCGCATGGAGCGCATTCTTCGCCTCGCAACGAATCGGGAGAATACGTGCAAAGATGAAGTCATCATCTCGAAAACAGGGAGAATGCACATGGCCAGCCTCGACGACTACCGCGTCTTCATCGCCGTGGTGGAACAAGGCAACCTCAGCGCCGCCGCACGCCACCTGCATCGCTCGCTGCAAGCGGTCAGTCGCGCGCTGGCGGCGCTGGAGAACGAACTGGGCGTGGAGCTGATCCAGCGCACCACGCGGCGGGCGCAACCCAGCGCGGCGGGGCTGGCGTTCCACGCACGCTTGAAAACCGCCCTGGCCGACATCGACCTGGCCCGCTCGGAACTGGCCGAACACGGTGCGCGCATCGACGGCACGCTGCGCATCGGCGGCTCCACCCAGTTCAGCGCGCCGCACCTGGTGCCGGTGGTGGCGGCCTTCATGGAGCGCTATCCGGATGTCGACGTCGAGCTGGTGGTGGCCGACCATCGCGCCGACCTGCAGTGCGAGAAACTGGATGCCGCGGTGCGGCTGGGCGAGTTGCCTGACAGCCGCCTGCACGCGCGCCAGCTCGGCCTGCTGCGCGTGGTGACGGTGGGCGCGCCGGGCTACTTCGCCCGGCACGGCCGTCCGCAGACGCCGGCGGACTTGCGCCGCCACCAGTGCATCGTGCGCCGCTCGGCCGAGGAGGCGCGGCGCTGGAACTACAGGCGCGGCAACCGGCGGCACTCGGTGGACGTGCGCGGCCGCTTCAGCGCCGACAACGCGGCCGCCTGCAATGCAGCGGCCCTCGCCGGGCTCGGCATCGGCCTGGCCGCGTTGTGGCAGGTGCGCGGCCTGCTGGACCAGGGCCGGCTGGAAACCGTGCTGGACGACTGGCAACTGCCGGCGCAGGCGGTTCACATGGTGTGGCCGCCGGGCCGGCAACTGCCCGCACGCACGCGCGCCTTCATCGACTTCGTGGCGGCGCGCTGGACGGTAGAGCCACCAGGTTGAGCGATCACGCTTGTCGGCGGCAGGTCATCCATCCACCATCGCCTTTCATCCCAAGGAATGTTTCTGATGAGGCAGCTCCCGGTATCGATCGGCGCAAACAGCGGCGAATCGCGCAACCCTGGCATCGACCTGCTGCGCGGGCTGGCGATCGTGCTGGTGGTGTTCAACCACCTTGGCTTGCGCATTCCGCTGAAGCAGACCGCCCTGGCCGACGTGCTGCCGGCATGGTTTCTGAGCCGCTTGAACTACAACGGTTACGAGGCGGTGTTCGTGTTCTTCGTGATCTCGGGGTTCCTGATCGCGGGCAATGCGCTGCGCCGCTGGGGCAGCCTGGAGCGGATCGATCTGCGTATCTTCTATGCCCGGCGCTTCGCCCGCATCGTGCCGTGCCTGCTGGCGCTGATTGGCCTGCTCGGCGTGCTGCACCTTCTGGCCGTGCCGGATTACACGATCAGTCGCCCTGGCCAGTCCCTGGCGGGCGCGATCTGGTCCGCCATCGGTCTGCATCTGAACTGGTACGAGGGGCGCACCGGCTACCTGCCGGGCAACTGGGACGTGCTGTGGTCGCTGTCGATCGAGGAGGTGTTCTACATCGGTTTCCCGCTGGTGTGCCTGCTGACGCGCCGGCGCCGGGTGCTGGTACCGCTGCTGGCCCTGCTCGCGCTGTCGATGCCGTGGACGCACGCCACCTTGCGCGGCAACGAGATCTGGCAGGAGAAAGCCTACCTGCCGGGCATGTCGGCGATTGCGATCGGCGTGCTCGGTGCCTTGCTGGCATCACGTTCGCGCACGCTTCCGGCACGCACGACCACCTTGCTGGGCTGGCTGGGTGCGATCGGTCTGCTGGCGACGACGATCGACGGCGCGCAGATGTGGCATCTGCTGCGCGATGGCTACATGCTGCTGCTGGCGCTCTCCGCGCTGTGTCTGCTGCTGGCCTGCACGCAACGCCAGCGCCGTGGCGACTGGCGCCCCTGGCGGGCGCTGGGCTGGCTGCGATCGTGGGGGCGGCTCAGCTACGAGATTTACCTCAGCCACATGTTCGTGGTCTTCGCGATGGTGCGCCTGTTCAAGTTCGCCGGCGGCGACCTGCGGCTCGGGTTTTTCTGGTATCCGCTGACGCTGCCGCTGTGCTGGCTGCTCGGTGTGGCGGTCGAGCGCTGGCTGTCATTACCGTGCGAGCGTTGGCTGCGTGCGCGGCTGTTGCGTGCGCCGGTTGTCATCGGGCCGCGTCAGCCGGTGGTCGATGTGGCCGATTGAGTCGCCTGCGCAGTGGATGGTTGCGCAGGCGACTTGCTGTCGTCAGTGCTTCTGGTCTTGCGCAGCCTTCGCTGCCGATGCCGCGTCGTCGAACTGCCACGCTGGCTTGCTGGTCCCGTCGATGTCAAGTTTCGCGCGCGGCAGGCCGTCCTTGCCGTTGAGCTGAACGTGGGCGCTGTTGGCGTCGGTGCCCAATTCGATGGCAGTGTCCTTCGCCTTGGGATCGCCGTAGTTGACGATCATCCCGGCAAAATTCTCCTTGTCGTCGACCATCATGCCGATCGCGTCAAACGGGGCGGTAGCCCGATCCAGCATCAACCCGACGCGGCCCATGCCCATGAAGCCCATGCCGCCGCGCTCGCTG
>DATNGL010000205.1:0-3137 GCA_035605895.1 Rhodanobacter sp. | reverse complement strand
AGCCGGTCGCGCTCGATCAGCTCCTCCAGCTTGTATACCGCACGCGAACGCAAGCCCTCGGCCTGGGCCTTCCTGACGTATTCGTCATTGAAATGTTCGCGCAGCCAGACTGCGCTGCTCTTGCTGCGGGCCATGTGGTGGAAAGCAATCGAAGGGATGGGCAGCCCCATGATACCCTGTGCAGTCAATCGACCGTGAACCGAGCCCCGTCACATGCCCCTTACTTCCTCGCAGATCCGCTACCTGCGCAGCCTCGCCCATGACCTGAGCCCGGTGGTGCTGCTGGGCAACAAGGGCGCCACCGAAGCGGTGGTGAAGGAACTTGGCCAGGCGCTGGACATCCACGAGCTGGTGAAAGTGAAACTCTCCGGCGGCGACAAGGACGAGCGGCAGGCGCAGATCGACATGCTCGCTGCAGGTACGCAGGCCGAGAAGATCCACCAGATCGGCCATGTCGTGGTGTTGTTCAGGCGCAATGCCGACGAGCCCAAGATCGCCCTGCCCCGCTAGGACGCCCGGATGGACCTGTCGCTCGATCGTCCCGAAGGCTATCTGTTCGTGCGCCGCGTCGAGGCGCACAGCATCACCCTGGCTGACCGCGTGCTCGACCGCAGTTTCCTGCTCACGGCGACGCGAGTCGTCGAGCACTGGCCCGTCGAGGCGGCGACCAGCCTGGATGCCGGCCATGTTGAAGCGCTGCTCGCCCTGCGACCGGAAGTGGTGATCCTGGGCACCGGACCGCGACAGGTGTTTCCCGCTGCCGCTTTCATGGCCGGCTTCCTGCGCCAGGGGGTCGGGGTCGAGGTCATGGACAATGCCGCTGCCGCGCGCACCTACAACCTGCTGGCAGGCGAAGACCGGCGCGTGGTTGCCGGATTCATCCTGCCGTCGGCCTGATCGGCGCCAGCGCAAACGGCACCTGGGCGCAGGCGCGCGCTCAGCGCGGCGGCAGGTAGCTCAACGGATCGACCGGATTGCCATCCTTGCGGATCTGGAACTCCAGCTCGTCGCGGGTTGCTCCGGTGGAACCCATCTCGGCGATCTGCTGCCCAGCCGTCACCTGCTGCCCTTCCTTGACCAGACGCTTGCGATTGTGGCCGTAGGCAGACAGGAAGCTGTCATTGTGCTTGATGATCACCAACTCGCCATACCCGACCAGGCCATTGCCGCTGTAGACCACTACTCCATCAGCAGCTGCGCGCACCGGATCGCCGGCATGGCCGGCAATCTCGATCCCGGGTATGGCATCACTGCTGTTGAACCGGCTGATCAGGGTGCCGTCGACCGGCCAGCGCCAGTTCACTCCACCAGCGACCCGCGCGGCACCAGCAGCCACCGGTCTGGAAGCGGGTGCGGGGGGCGGCGGCGGGACGGCGGGGACGCCTGCCACGGGCACCGGCTCCGCCGAAGCCGGCTTCGCCGGATGCGGCAGCGGCACAGCAACGGCGGACATGCCGGGAGCCGCATGCGTCGACGACGCGGGTGCCGCTGACGATGCGGATCGGGGAACGTCCACGGGCTCGAATACCGGCGCAGCCGGGGCGGCGGCATGAGCGGGCGTGACCGGCTTGCGGGCCGCCGCCGCAACCGGGCTCGCCGGTGACAGCGTCAGGTGCTGGCCCGGCCAGATCGTGTAGGGCACGGCGATGCCGTTCCACTGCGCAAGATCGCGAAAATCCACGCCCTTGCGAAAGGCGATCGAGTAAAGCGTGTCGCCCTTCAGCACGACATAGCTGCCACCCGGGATCGGCGTACGCGCCGGCATGGCCGACTGCGCAGGACTGCGGGCTGGACCACCACCTGTCGCCGGCTCGACCACCACCGAACTGCGCATGGTGCCGCAGGCGACCAGCCATGCCGACGCGAGGAGCAGGAGCAGCCAGCGAAAAGTTCGATCCATGCGCGTCAGCATAGCGAGCCGGGCGGCCTTTTTCATGGGTGGCGCTTCCTCGACAGGATCATCGGCGCAACCACAGCCACCACACCAGCAAAAGACCCAATACCGCCAGCGCGACCCAGCCGATCCATTCGATGTGCCGGTGCAGCGTGCGCTCGGCGCGCTCGCCGAACAGCCGGATCAGCAAGGCCAGCAACCACACCCGCTTGCCGCGGCCGATGGCGATGCACGCCATGAACGGCAGGATCGGCACGCCGACGATGCCGGCGGCCCAGGTCACGAATTTCATCGGGATCACCGGCTGCAGCGCCGCCAGCATCAAGGCGCCGAGCATCGCCAGCCAATGCTGGTTCATGTCCGTACGCAGGTTGGTCACCCAGGTCGTGACGACTTCCTGCATGTGCACGCTGAACAGGGGTTTCACTGCCTCGTAGGCCCAGTGCCCCAACGCGTACCCGACCAAGGCTCCCAGCAGGGAAAAAAGCAGCGAGATGTTGGCGTAGAAAAACGCCCGGTGCCGCTTGCCCAGCATCATCGGCGCCAGCATCACCTCCGGCATGACCGGAAAGATGAACGCCTCGACAAAGCTCAGTGCGCACAGGTAGTAGACCGCACGGGGCGCGCGGGCCCAGACCAGTGCTCGCGCATAAAGTGTCCCGAACAGGCGCATCAACCGATGCCGCCAAGCAGGGGCACGAAGCTGACCGGCCCCAGCTCTTCCAGCGCGAAATCACCCTGGCCGTCGCCGCGCATGCGAATCAGGTTCTGCCGGCTGGGCGAACCCACTGGCGCCACCAGCACGCCGGCAGGATCGAGCTGATCGAGGATCCGGCTGGGAATGGTATCGCCGGCCGCGGTGAGGATGATCGCGTCGAACGGCGCCTCGTCCGGCCAGCCGAGCTTGCCGTCGTCGTAGCGCGAGCGCAGATTGGCCACGCCAAGCTGGCGGAATCGACGGCGCGCCTGGCGCAGCAGGGCCTCGATCCGCTCGACCGTGAACACCTCCCCGACCAGTGCAGCCAGCACCGCGGCCTGGTAACCGGAACCGGTGCCGATTTCCAGCACCTTGCGCGGCATGTCCCGCCGCCCCTCGAAATGTTCCAGCATGGCCTCGGTCATGCGCGCCACCACCCAGGGTTGCGAGATGGTCTGGCCATGGCCGATCGGCAGCGCGTCGTTTTCGTAGGCACGCGAATGCAGCGCCTGATCGATGAAGTGATGGCGCGGCAGGTTGCGGATG
>DATNGL010000204.1:0-11145 GCA_035605895.1 Rhodanobacter sp. | reverse complement strand
GCTGCTGCCAAGAAAGCTGCCGTAAGGAAAGTCGCCAAGAAGCCGGCGAAGAAAGCTGCGCCGAAGAAAGCCGCAGCGGCCAAGGTGGTGAAGGCCACCAAGACCGCCAAGGCCAAGACCAAGGCCAAGAAGTAAGCAACAGGCAACATGCGTTACCACCAATAAGATACGTTATCGACTTCTCTCCCCGCGGTGCCCAGCGCGGGGAGAGCACTTCGAAAAGTTCGTCCCGGCCCCTGGCCGGGACGCTTCGTTTCAGGGGACGCAAAAGCCGTTCCCGGGCGGCTCCACCCGAGTCGCCACGGATTGCGCGGTCGCCTCGCCGCGATCGCCGCGCGGCCCGCCATTGCCGTGATGCGCCAATGGAGTTACCTTTCGCACATCCGCGCCGCGGTGCATCCGGGGGATGCACCGCTCCTACAGGGGGAAAAAGCGCGGGTATCTGTCGACACTCAGCGAGAGACCATGGATACCCGATCCTTACTTGATACGCGTCGGCGTGCGCGTGGGGCGATCAAGCCCACCTTCATCGCCATCATTGCCGTGTTCGTCCTGCTTGCCCTGGGCGCATGGTTCCTCATCATCAGGCCACACCAGGAACTGATCATGGCCGATTCCGGCGGCCATCCGTCCACCCCGGTCACCACCGCGACGCGGGTAGTGGCGCCGCCCGTCAACGTGGCGGGCATGGACGTCAACCAGTTGGTGAGCGAGGCGCGGTCCGCGATGGGCTCGCAGCGTTATCTGGCACCTGCCGGCAACAACGCGTTCGAGTTCTACCTGCGGGTGCTGGAGAAGGACCCTGGCAACAAGGTGGCCTCCGATGCCTTGCGCGAGACTTTTCCGTTTGCGGCCAACCAGGCGGAGCAGGCGATCAACTCGCGCGACTTCGGCGAAGCCCAGCGCGAGATCGACCTGCTGGCCAAGGCCGATCCGACCAACTTCACGCTGACCATCCTCCGCTCCAAGCTGGATGCCCAGCGCAAGACGCTGGATCAACAGCAACAGAAGGCGCTGGACGACCAGAAGGCCGCGGCACTGGCGGCACAGAAGGCTGCCGCCGAAAAGGCCGCCGCGGACCAGCTGGCGCAGCAGACGCAGGTCGCCGCGCAGCAGAAGGCAACGCAGGAAGCCACCGCAACCCAGACCCGCAAACCGACAGCAGCCAATCCGGCGGGGCCGGCCAACGCTTCGCCCGACAACGCCACCGCTGCGACCACGGGGCCGACCACCGACGCGGTACTGACCAAGGCGCCTGCACCGAGCTATCCGCCGGCGGCGGTGCGTTCGCACCAGCAGGGCTGGGTGATACTGTCGTTCAAGGTCGATGCGGACGGTCGAACCAGCGACATCAAGGTGGTCGATTCACAGCCTCACCGGGTCTTTGATCGGGCCGCGATGGAGGCGGTGGGGCGCTATCAGTTCACTCCGGCGATGAAGGACGGCGTGGCCGTCGCCAGCACAAGGCAGCAGCGGATCGAGTTCAAGCTCTGACCGCGGGCCTTTCGCGATGTCCCGACGGCGCATGGCCTCCATGCGCCGTCTTTCTTTGCGTCGTGGGGCACAGCGGCATTTCCGATCTCAGGGGTGCCGTTTCGGGCGGGTCTTGCGGTGTTTCCGGCGCGGCGCCGCCGGCTTCCTAGCATCGCTTTCGATCTGTGCCCAGTCCACGTGCGGCAGGCCGAGCAGGTCATCGAAGACCATCGGCATCAATCCGCTCGGCGTCGGCCCGCTGGAATTCCACAGGGTCACCACCCCGGCGTGGTACTTCGGAAAGAACCCGATCATGGTGCGATAACCCGCCACGGCGCCGGCGTGGTAGACCAGCGTTTCGCCGGCATATTCGTAGACCCGCCAGCCCAGCGCATAGTGCGCGTCGGTCAGGCGCGCGCGGCGCCATGGCGTGGCGCGCAATTCACTGGGCGTGACGATGCCCGGGGCGTGCAGGATGTCGAGCAGCGAGGTCGGCAGCACGTCCTGACGGCCACCCATCTGCGCGATCAGCCAGTTTTCCATGTCGCGCAGGCTGGCGTTCACCCCGGCGGCGGGAGCGACCCGGTAATAGGCTTCGCTCGGCTCGAACGGCACCCAGCCAAGTCTCGACGCATGATGCGGGCGTGCCCAGCTCTTGCTCGCCTCCAGCGCGGCGCGCCCATAGCTGGCCGTGCTCATGCCCAGGGGATAGAACAGGCGCTTGTCGACCTGGTGGTAGAAGAAGTCGCCGGTGCGCGCGAGCACCACGTCGCCGATCATGCTGAAGGCGACATTCTGATAGCCGTAGCATTGGCCGACGCCGCAGGTCATGTCGACTTCGTCGAGCTTTCGCACCAGCTCCTGGTACGGGATGTCTCCCTCCAGCATGTTGTCGTAGGTGTTGCGCGGCAGGCCGAGCTTCTGGCCGAGGATATCGCTGATCGTGGCCTGGTCGGAGGCCTGCACATCCTTGAGCTTGAAATAGGGCAGCACGTCGATCAGCCGGGTGTCCCAGCTCAGCTTGCCGTCGTCCACCAGCAGGCCGGTGAGGGCCGTGGCAAATGCCTTGGACAGCGACGCCAGCCGGAATACGGTGGTTGGAGTCACCGGTTCCTTCGTGGCGACATCGGCATAGCCGATGGTCCCTTCGAAAACCACCTTGTCGTCGATCACCACGGCGGTGGCCAGGCCAGCCACCGCGTCGCGCTGCTCAACGAGGTCCAGCCATCGTTTGTAGTCGGCGAGGGTCTTCTCGATGCGAGCTGCGGGCAGCGGCGTCGTCACGGAAACGATGGCCGATGGCGGACTCGTGGCTGTTGGGGGGCTGGCGCAGACGGACGTGCAGGCAAGGCCGAGTGCGCCTGCGAGGATCAGGAAAGTCTTGTGAAACGACATGGTATTCTGGCGATATTCCGGCGTGGGGATACGCCTTTGGGTGGAGAGCGTGGCGATGGGCCTGATCATCTTTCTGGTTATTGTCGTTCTGATTGTCTTGTACTTCGTGGCGATCTACAACGGACTGGTTACCTCACGCAACAGCTACAAAAACGCGTTTGCGCAAATCGACGTGCAACTGACCCGGCGGCATGACCTGATCCCGAATCTGGTGGAGACCGCCAAGGGTTACCTCGCGCATGAACGCGGCACCCTCGAGGCCGTGGTGCAGGCGCGCAACGCGGCGGTCAGCGGACTGGCCGGTGCCAAGGCGAACCCGGGCGATCCGGCCGCGATGCAGCAGCTCGGTGCCAGCGAAAACGCCTTGACGCAGACGCTGGGTCACTTGTTCGCGCTGCAGGAAGCCTATCCCGATCTGAAGGCCAACCAGACCATGATGCAGCTCTCCGAGGAGCTGACCTCGACCGAGAATCGCGTGGCATTTGCGCGGCAGGCCTATAACGATTCGGTGCTGACCTACAACAACAAGCGCGAGGTCTTCCCGGCTTCGTTCGTGGCCAACAGCTTCGGCTTCGTCTCCGCCGAACCCCTCAAGATCGAGGATCCGGCCGTACGCGACGTGCCGAAGGTTTCCTTCAGCTGACGGTGCGGCATCGCGGCCGTGGCCGCGATGCCGGTGATCGGTCGCCGGAGCCCGCATGGATTTCTTTGCCCAACAGGCGCGCGTGCGCGGCAGCAGTCGGCGACTGGTCGCGCTGTTCGTGCTGGCGGTGGTCGCCATCGTGGCCACCATCGACGCGGTCGTATGGCTGGCGATGGGCCATCATCCGGTCGACGGGGAACCGGCGGCGTCGAACCTGCCACTGCTGTTCGCCAGCAGCCTGATCGTGCTGGCCGGTATCGGGTTCAGTTCGCTGTTCCGGATCATGAGCCTGTCCGGCGGCGGCAAGAGCGTGGCCGAGAGCGTCGGTGCCGTGCCGGTGCCGACGGACACCTCCGATCCGGCCCTGCGCCAGCTGCGCAACGTGATCGAGGAGGTGGCGATCGCTGCCGGCGTGCCGGTGCCGGACATCTACCTGATGGCCGACGAACCTGGCATCAATGCCTTTGCCGCGGGCTACTCGGCGTCCGACGCAGCCGTATGCGTGACTCAGGGTTGCCTGGACAACCTCACTCGGGACGAACTGCAGGGCGTGATCGCGCATGAGTTCAGCCACGTGCTCAACGGCGACATGCGGCTCAACATTCGCCTGATGGGCCTGCTGTTCGGCATCCTGGTGCTGGCGATCGTGGGGCGCCGGGTGATCTGGTTCGGCGGCGGCCGCAGCAGCCGGCGCGACGGCGGCGGTGGCCAGGTCTGGATGATCGGCCTGGCGCTGATCGTGGTCGGTTACATCGGCTATTTCTTCGGGCGCCTGATCCAGGCGGCGGTGGCGCGCTCGCGTGAATCGCTGGCCGACGCCTCGGCGGTGCAGTTCACCCGCCAGACCGACGGCATCGCGGGCGCGCTGAAAAAGATCGCCATCCTCAGCGAAGGCTCGCAATTGCAGGCTGCCAACAAGCAGGAAGTGGCGCACATGCTGTTCGGCGAAGCCGGCAGCTTCAATGCGCTGTTCGCCACCCATCCGCCGTTGCTGGAACGCATCCGCGCGCTGGAGCCGGGCTTTCGCGAGGAAGAGCTGGCCCGGCTGGCGGCCTTCATGCAGCGGGCCGCCGAGGCGCCATCGGCGGCGCCCGAGGACAAGCCGGCTGCTCCGTTGGGCGTGCCTGGCATGAAGTTGCCGCCCGTACTGCCTGCGGTGCTGGCCGGGGCGGTCGCTGCCGGCAACGCCGCGGTTGCGCCGGCCTTCCAGCGCGCCTCGGCGGTGCATCGGGCGCTGCCGGCCACGTTGACGGCTGCCGTGCAGCAGCCCGAATCGGCGCTCTGCGTGATGTTGGCGTTGGCGCTGTCGCTGGAAGCGGAACTGCAGCCGGCGCAGCGGCGCATCGTCGCCGATGCGTTCGGCGACGATGTGCAGCGGACCGTCCAGGCGCAGGCCGCCGAGTTGACGGCCCTGCCGCCGATCGCGCGCCTGCCGCTGGTTTCGCTCGCCTTTCCCGCGCTCAAACAATTGCCGGACGGACGTCAGCAGACCCTGCTGCGCGCGCTCGATGATCTGGTCAAGGTGGATGGCCGGGTCGACCTCAACGAGTATTGCCTGGCGCGGTTGCTGCGCATCCAGTTGCAGGAGGCCCGCCAGCCGCGGCGTGCACCGATTGATGGCCTGAAAAAACTTCCCGCGTGCCGCGACAGCGTGATCCTGGTGTGTACCATCGTTGCCGCGGCTGGCTGTTCCGATGAAGCGAGTGCCCGGCGTGCGTGGCTGCTCGCGATGCAGCAGGCGTTTCCAGGTGAGGCGATCGAATGGTCGCCGCCGGCGGCGGCATGGCAGGCCTCGTTCGAGCGCGCGCTGGACGATCTCGATGGGTTGAGCCCGGTGGCGAAGGAGCTGGTGATCCAGAGCCTGCTCAGTGCCATCCAGGCCGACGGCATGGTCAGCGTGGAGGAGGCTGAACTGCTGCGGGTGATCTGCGCCAGCCTGCATTGCCCGGTGCCCGCAGCTTCCGTGTGGGGGACCGGGGACGGAGGGAGTTAAGTTGCAACTTAACTCCCTCCGTCCCCACCCGTTGCAGAGCGCGAGCATCGCCCGCCAGCGGGCTCCTACGGCTTGCCAGCCAGAATCAACGCGCTGGCCCGCTCGGCAATCATGATTGTCGGTGCGTTGGTGTTGCCCGTGGGCAGGCTCGGCATGATCGAGGCATCGATGACGCGCAGTCCCTCGACACCGCGCACGCGCAGTTCGCTGTCGACCACCGCGCGATCGTCACTGCCCATGCGGCACGAGCCGACCGGGTGATAGACCGTTTCCGCCTTGCGCCGGATGAACTCGATGTATTCGGCATCGGTATCCAGCTCATGCTCGGGAAAGACCGGATTGCCCCGGCAGTGATCGAAGGGGCGCTGGGCGAGGATCTCGCGTGACAGCCGTGCAGCTTCGATCATCCGCTTGAGATCGTGGCCCTCGGCATCGCCGAGATAGTTGGCGTGGATCGCCACGGGTTGCGCCGGGTCGGCCGAACGCAGGCGCAGGCGCCCGCGGCTGCGCGGATGCAGATGGCACGCGTGCACGGTGTAGCCGTCGCCGGGAAGGCGGTGGCGGCCATGGTCGTCCAGCTGCGCCGGCACGAAGTGGAACTGGATGTCGCAACGTTCGTCGTCGGCCAGCGCGCTGCGCACGAAACCGCCGGACTCGGCGATATTCGAGGTGCCCGGTCCGTCGCGATGGCGCCACCAGCGGAAAGCCGTGCCGAGCTGGTTGAGATGATCGTAGCTGAGGTGCTTCCGGCGGCTGCCCACCACGGTGCAGATGTCCAGGTGATCCTGCAGCTCGCCGCCGACATCGGGCAGGTCCGCCACCACCGCGACCCCGTGTTTGCGCAAGTGGTCGGCCGGACCCAGGCCCGAGAGCATCAGCAACTGGGGCGAGTTGATGGCGCCGCCGCAGACCAGCACTTCGCCCGCCTCGATGCGCTCGCTGCCATGCCGTCCCCGGCGCAATTGCACGCCGACCGCGCGCCCGTGTTCGAGCCATACCCGCTCGACCAGCACGCCTGTGCGCACGGTCAGGTTGCCGCGGTCGCGCACCGGCTTCAGAAAGCCGGCAGCGGTCGAACACCGCGCCCCGCCGCGCTGGGTCACCTGGTACAGGCCGAAGCCGGCTTGCCGGGTGCCGTTGAAGTCGTCGTTGCGTATGTGGCCGGCGCTTGTCGCCGCCTCGATGAAGTCGTCCGAGAGCGGGTTGTGATAGCGCAGGTCGGAGACGCCGAGCGGGCCGCCGACGCCGTGCATGGTGCTGGCGCCGCGGCTGTTGTCTTCGCTGTGCAGGAACCATGGCAATACCTGTTGCCACGACCAGCGTGGATCGCCGCTGGCGTCGGCCCAGCTGTCGTAGTCGGCGGGCACGCCGCGCACGTAGCACATGGCATTGATCGAGCTGGAACCTCCCAGCGTCTTGCCGCGCGGCCACCATAGCCGACGCTGATTCAATGCCGGCTCTGGCGCGGTGCTGTAGTTCCAGTTGAGTCGGCGATTTCCAGCGAGTCGGGCGATGCCGGCGGGCATGTGGATCAGCGGATTGAAATCGGTTGCCCCTGCCTCCAGCAACAGCACGCGCTTGCCCGGGTGGGCGCTGAGCCGGTTGGCAAGCACGCAACCCGCCGAACCGGCTCCGACGATCACGAAATCATAGTTGTCCATGAAGCTCCCGTATCGCGATTGATGGACGCAGACGCATGTTAGGCTTGCCGCGCCCCACGCGCCGGACCTGCCTGTGAGTCTGCCTCGTCCTACCAATGCGGAACAAGGCGCTGCGCCGATGCTGTCCGCGCTGGCGTTCTTTTTCCTGTTGACGGCCTATTACATCATCCGTCCGGTACGCGACCAGTTGAGCGGTGCGGTGGGCTCCATTGCATTGCCGCTGTTCTACGCCGCGACCTTCAGCGTGATGCTGTTGCTGACGCCGCTGTTCGGTTGGCTGGCAGCGCGCTTCCCGCGGCGCAAGCTGCTCGGCTGGAGCTACAGCTTCTTCATCGTGTGCCTGTTCGTGTTCGTGCCGGCGTTCGTGGCGCAGGATCGCATCGGCGTGCGCACTCTGGGCGTGGTGTTCTTCGTCTGGGTCAGCGTGTTCAATCTGTTCGTGGTGTCGCTGTTCTGGAGCTTCATGGCCGACATTTTCGGCAGCGCGGCGGCGCGGCGGGTATTTCCGCTGATCGCGCTGGGCGGCATGGCCGGCGCGGTGTTCGGTCCGCTGGTGACCAGCTTGCTGGTGAACCTGATCGGCGTGGCGTCGCTGCTGGTGGTGTCGGCATCCATGCTCGGCGCATCGCTGGCGCTGCTGTTGAAGCTTTCGACGCGGCAGGAGCGCATGCCCGGTTCGTCGGGTCGCGAGGCGATCGGCGGCTCGTTGTGGGCCGGCATCAGGGAACTTTGGTCGCGCCCGTTTCTCCGCTACATGGCGATCCTCATGCTCTTCGGTGACGGCATCGGCACGCTGGCTTACGCGCTGGTGGCCGACTATGCCAAGTTGCATCTGGCAGGCAGCGCGGCGCGGACGGCCTTCTATGGGCATATCGATCTGGCGGTGAACACGCTCGGTGCGTTGTTGCAGCTGACGCTGACACGCTGGCTGATGGTGCGTCATGGCGCGGGCTGGGGCTTGGTGCTGCCTGCGATCGTCAACACGCTTTTGCTCATTGCGGCCATCGTGTTTGCCGCCGAGCACATGATGGAATTCGGCTTCAGCCTGTCGCTGCGATTGCCCGAAGCGGTGGCATCGGTCGTTGGCCGCCCTGCGTTGGTGCTGGATTTCAGCGTGCCGATGCTGGCGGTCATGCTGGTGGTCACCCGCGGTTTTGCCTATGGCATGACCAAGCCGGCGACCGATGCGCTGTACACGCGCGTGCCGCGGGAGACGCGTTACAAGGGCAAGAACTTCATCGAGACCGCGGTGTGGCGCTTCGGCGATTTCGTGGTCACTGTCGGTGTCAGCGGTTTGGGGATGCTGGGTGTCGGGGTGGCCGGGATGGCCGCAATCGGCGCCACGATTTCCGGCGCCGCGATATGGTTTGCGCGCCGGGCAGGGCTTTCGTCGGATCTTTCGCCGGAACAGCCATCCGCGCAGGCCGCCGCATCGACACGGAGCTGACCGACGCTGCCGCCGATCAGCTGGTGATGTATCGCTGCAGATGCTCGATCTGTTCGGCCTGCGCATCGATCACCGCCTTGACCAGATCGCCGATCGAGATGACCCCGACCACCGACCCGTCCACCACCACCGGGAGGTGGCGGATGCGCCTGTCGGTACACAGGCGCATGCAGTCGAATACATCCGTGTCCGGACCCACGGTGAGCGGACTGCCGGTCATGATGTCGGATACTGCCGTCTGCGACGAGGATTTTCCCTGCAGGATGACCTTGCGCGCGTAGTCGCGTTCGGACATCACGCCGACCAGCTCGGTGCCGCGCATCACCAGCAGCGCGCCGATCCGGTGTTCGGCCATCTGCTTGATCGCCTCGAGTACGGGTGTGTCCGGCGTGACGCTGAAGATCGCGCTGCCCTTGTTTTGCAGCAGATGTTTGACCTGGCTCATGCTTGGGTCTCCCTGCGGCCCGGGCGGCGGGCCGTCTGGAATGAGTCTAGCGCCGGTACCGACCCCGCGTGTAGCGAAGTTGTGAAGTGGCGTGGCCGGTGCGCCGAACCCGATGCGGCGCGCATTGTGCCTCGATGGAACGCGGCAGCCGCAGTCCGGCTTCGGCCCGATTCAACGCTTCGGTTTTGGCGGGGCGCGACCCTCGACATAGCCGGGGCCACCCAGCTGCCCCATCTGCTGCTGGATCCAGTTGGCGCGGCGCATCACGTACGCGCTGGGTCGGTCCGCGTGCAATCGGCGCGGGCTGGGCAGGACCGCAGCCAGGCGCGCGGCCTGGGCCGGGCCGAGCTGCGCCGGCGAGGCATGGAAATACGCTTCGCTGGCTGCCCCCACGCCATAGATGCCATTGCCGAATTCGGCGATGTTCACGTAGACCTCCAGGATGCGCCGCTTCGGCCAGGTCAGTTCGATCAGCACCGTGAAATACGCTTCCAGCCCCTTGCGCACGAAGCTGCGGCCGTTCCACAGGAACAGGTTCTTGGCGGTCTGCTGGCTGATCGTGCTGGCGCCGCGCAGGCGCCTGCCGTCGTCGGCCGCGTCGATCGCCTTGTCGATGGAATCGAAATCGAAACCGTGATGGTAGGGGAACTTCTGATCCTCGCCGGCCACCATCGCCAGTGGCACCCAGGGCGAAATGCTTTTCCACGGCACCCAGTGCTGGCGCAGCCGGAAATCCCTGTCGCCGTGCATCCACGCGCTGAACTGGCGCTCCACCATGACGGCCGAGGTCCACGGCGGCACGAAGCGCAGCACCAGCACCGCCAGCCAGGTCGACGCCAGCCAGGCCAGTGCAAGGATGCCCAGCCAGCGCAGCAGCCTGCGCCATCGGATGTGGCGGAACGAAGAAGCCATGGGGTGCACCAGCCAAGGACAGGGCAGTATAAGAGGCGTTGTGCGGTCGCCGCCGCGCCCCCATCTGGTCAGGCCGCTCCCAACGAGAACCTCGATCGTGCAAAGCCAGCCTCATGATGATGTCCTGCATCGCTTTCTGCTGCCGCGCGCCGGTGTGCGCGGCGCTTTGGTGCGGCTGGGTTCGTGCTGGCGCGAGGTGGCCGGTCGGGCCGACTATCCGCCAGCGTTGCAGGCCTGCCTGGGCGAGGCATTGGCGGCCAGTGCGTTGCTGACGGGCGACATCAAGCTCGATGGTTCGCTGTCGATCGAACTGAAGAGCTCGTCGGCGCTGCGCCTGCTGTTTGCCGAATGCAGCGACCAGGGCCATCTGCGCGGATTGGCGCGCTGGAACGAACCGTTGCCCGAGCCGCTGGCACTGGATGAGCTCGCCGATGCCGTGCTGGCGATCACCTTGGGCAATGTCGAACGCGGGCAGCGCTATCAGGGGTTGGTCGAGTTGCGCCATGCCGGACTGGCCGAGTCACTGGAGAATTACTTCATCCAGTCCGAGCAGTTGCCGGCGCGAATCCTGCTCGCCGCGAACGGCGAACAGGCGGTCGGCCTCATGCTGCAGAAAATGCCCGACGAGGGAGGCCATGCCGCAGCCGCGGACGACGACGCGTGGAGCCGGGTGGTGCATCTGACCGCCACGCTGGGCCCGGAAGAACTCATCGCCACACCGGCAGAGGCCTTGCTGTACCGGCTCTACCACGAGGAATCGGCGCGCCTGATCGACACGCGGCCACTGGCCTTCGGCTGCAGTTGCAGTCGCGAGCGGGTCACCTCGATGCTGCGTTCGCTCGGTCGCGACGAGGTGGAGGCGGCGCTGGCCGCGCGTGGCGATGAAATCGAGGTGATCTGCGAGTTCTGCGCACAGCGCTACGCGTTCGACCGGATCGACGCCGAACACTTGCTCAGCGAAGGCGCGGCGCCCGGTGCGCCGGACACTGCCCAGTAAATCCGCTCGGGCTTCGTGAAGAAAACCACTTCCTGTGGTTTTCTTCGATCGCGAGTCTGGCACATGTATGCATGCCATCCTTGGCATGCACCCTGCGGGCCAGCCTACGGCTGTTCAAATCCGCTCCCAGCGGATTTGTCCGTACTCGCTCACGGGGATCAGGTACTTGCGCGCCTGAT
>DATNGL010000203.1:0-2508 GCA_035605895.1 Rhodanobacter sp. | reverse complement strand
GACGTCACCTACGCCTGGTATGCCGGCTATATCGTCTGCTACGCGCTGATCCAGGGCATCCAGACCGGCTTCGTGTTCCATCCGCTGGAGTGGCAATGGCTGGCTGCCCGAACCTGGCTGGTGGGCGCGGCGGCGGTGGCCCTGTCGGTGGCGTTCGCCTCGCTGTTCATGATGCGATTCTGCGATCTGCAGAAACACGCACGGCTGCTGCGGGTACCGATCATGGCGCTGGCCGTGGGCATGATCCAGCTGGTGCTGATGCGCTGCAGCGGCATCCCGCTGCTGGTCGAGGTGGCCCAGGCCCTGCTCAACCCGTTATTGATGATCGGCGCCATGCTGTTGCTGGTGGCCGCCATCGTCGCCGCCGTTCGCGGCTCGCGCCAGGCCTGGTTCTTCCTGGCCGGATGGACACCGCTGTTGCTGCTCACGGCAGCGACCAGCGCCCAGGTCAACGGCGCCCTGCCCCAACTCGACTGGCTCAACGATGCCAGCCTCGCAGGTGGCGCGTTCGAGGCGCTGGTGCTGTCGCTGGGCCTGGCCGACCGGGCGCTCAGGCTGCGCCAGGATCGCGACGTGGTGCAGGTGCTGGCCGATCACGATCCGCTCACCCACGCGCTCAATCGCCGCGCCTGGAACCAGCGTGCCAGTGCCTTGCTGGCGGCCACCCCGACCAGGCCGATCGCCTTGCTGTTCCTCGATCTGGATCATTTCAAGCTGCTCAACGACCGCCATGGCCACAACACCGGCGACCGCGCACTGGTCGCCGTGGCCACCACGCTCGGTGCCGAATTGCGTCCGGCCGACCTGTTCGGGCGCTACGGCGGCGAAGAGTTTGTCGCCCTGCTCGACGGCATCGGCGCCGAGGAAGCCATGCAGGTCGCCACCCGCCTGTGCCGGCGCGTGCACCGGCTGGAAATTCCGGTGCGCGATGAAGAACAGCTCCTCAGCGTCAGCATCGGCGTGGCCATGCGCCAGCGCGGCGACCATCTGGAAGCGCTGGTGGAACGGGCCGACCAGGCGATGTACCGCGCGAAGCTGCATGGGCGCAACCGCGTCTGTCTCGACGAAATCACCGCCAGGCCGGCGCGTATCGCGGCGGCCAAACACCTGCATGTGGTGGAAAAGCGGCGGGACGACTCGTAGCGATCATTCGCCGGCCATCCGCCCGATCATCGCGGCAGCGAGCGGCCGATTTATTTCGCCGCCAGGATCCGCGCCGCATCGACAACATCGGCTTCACCCGGCAATACCAGCAAGGCCGCACCGGCCAGCGGGGTGAAGGTATCGGCCCCGACCACGCGATGCAGCGGCGTGGCGCCGCAGCCGCCTTCGACGATCGCGGTGATCACGCCCTCGCCCACGCCGGCGCTCTTGCGCCCCTCGTCCAGCACCAGGATGCGTTTGGCGCTCTTCGCCTGCGTCGCGATGAAGGCATCGTTGAGCGGCGCCAGCCAGCGCAGGTCGACCACGCGCACCTGCCAGCCCAGTTCCTTTTTTATCGTGCGTGCCGCGCGCAATGCCATCGGCACGCCGTTGCCGAAGGTGAATACCACCAGGTCGTTCGCGGCTTCGTCGTAGACGCGACCTTCGCCCAGCGTCATCGCCTGGCCCGGAGCCGGATAGTCGAACTGCCACTGGCCGTCGCCCGCCTCATACAGATCCTTGGTCATGTACAAGGCGATCGGTTCGAGGAACGCGCATACGCGACCATCGACCTTCGCCAGCGCCATCATCGTGCGCAGCATCATTGCCGCGTCGTCGCCACGGCTCGAGCAACCCACCACCAGCCCGGGAATGTCACGCAGCGCGGTGATCGAGTTGTCGTTGTGGAAGTGGCCGCCGAAACCCTTCTGGTAACCCAGCGAGGCAATACGCATCACCATCGGGTTGCGGTACTGGTCGTTGGAGAAGAACTGCAGCGACGATGCCTCACCGCGGATCTGGTCGCAGGCGTTGTGGAAATACGCCAGGTACTGGATCTCCGGAATCGGCAGCATGCCCATGTTGGCGTAGCCCTGGGCCAGGCCAAGGATCATCGTCTCGTCCAGCAGCGTGTTGAACACGCGGCTGCCCTTGAAGGTCTTGTTGAGGCCCTTGGTGACGGTGTACACGCCGCCCTTCTGCGCCACGTCCTCGCCGAACAGCAGCGCCTGCGGATACTTCACCAGCAGGTCGTGCAGCGCCTGCCCGATCTGGATCGCCAGGTGCCGCGGCGGCAGCTTCTCCGGCAGCTTCGCCTCGCCGCCGAACACGGCCAGGCGCTTCTCGGCGTAGTCGGCGCGCGTGGCCTCGGCTTTCACCGCAGTCGGCGTGTACGGCGCCAGCGGCTTCATCACGTCTTCCAGCGAAGTCAGCCGATGGCGCGAGTCCGCATCCTCGGCGGCGGCGAAGCAGCGCTTGCGGGTGGCCTCGTACAGGCTCAGCAGCTCGTCCCTCGAATACAGGCCCGACTCCAGCGCGATGCCGGCCGAGCGCAGCAGCGGATCGGAGCATTCGACCGCGAACAGT
>DATNGL010000202.1:0-9990 GCA_035605895.1 Rhodanobacter sp. | reverse complement strand
GAGCCGACCCGGGCCGAAGCAGTGCTGGCGCATCGCGGCATCCAGTCGGTGTTGATGCGTTTCACCGGTCATGCCGGCCACGCTTCGGGTGAGCAGAAGCCCGGCGACAGCGCCTTGCATCAGGCAGTGCGCTGGGGCGATGCGGCGCTGGATTTCGTCGCCGCGCAGTCGCATGAACGCTTCGGCGGACTCACGGGTTTGCGCTTCAATATCGGCCGCATCGAAGGCGGCATCAAGGCGAACATGATCGCGCCGACGGCGGAAGTGCGCTTCGGCTTCCGCCCGCTGCCGACGATGGACCCGGACCAGTTGTTGCAACGGTTCGCCACCCTGGTGGAGCCCGCGCCGGTCGAATTCACCGAGACCTTCCGCGGTGCCTCGCTGCCGGCCGGCGCAGATTCCATAAGGGGCGGCGCGCGTGCCGAGGAGCGCCGTCTGGCCGCCCGCGACATCGCCGACGAGCTGGAGCTGCCGATCGGCAATGCGGTGGATTTCTGGACCGAGGCCGCGCTGTTCTCGGCGGCGGGCTATACCGCCTTCGTCTACGGCCCCGGCGACATCGCCCAGGCGCACAGCGCCGACGAGTGGGTCGCGCTCGATCAATTGCAGCAGTACGCAGAAACCATCTACCGGATCGTTGACAGTGGAAACGCATAAGCACACCCGCAAGACCATCGTGCGCCTGCTCTCGAGCATGGGCAGTGCGAAGGAAATCCAGCAGTACCTCAAGCGATTCTCCGAAGTCGACGCCAAGCGCTTCGCGGTGGTGAAAGTGGGCGGCGCCGTCCTGCGCGACGAGTTGGCCGATCTCGCCTCGTCGCTGACCTTCCTGCAGCAGGTCGGGCTCACCCCGATCGTGCTGCACGGTGCCGGCCCGCAGCTGGACGAGGAGCTGTCGGCGGCGGGTATCGAAAAACACACGGTGGGTGGCCTGCGCGTCACTTCGCCCAAGGCGCTCGGCATCGTGCGGCGCGTGTTCCAGCAGCAGAACCTGAAGCTGGTCGAGGCGCTGCAGTCGATGGACACGCGCGCCACCTCGGTGGCGACGGGTGTGTTCATGGCCAGCTATCTCGACCGCGATACCTACGGCATGGTCGGCAAGGTCGACAGCATCAACCTGGCGCCGATCGAGGCCAGCCTGCGTGCCAACTCGATCCCGGTGATCGCCAGCCTTGGCGAGACCGACGAAGGGCAGATCCTCAACATCAACGCCGACTTCGCCGCCAACGAGCTGGTGCGCGTGCTGCAGCCGTACAAGATCGTGTTCCTCACCGGCACCGGCGGCCTGCTCGACGAGCAGGGCAAGGTGATCGATTCGATCAATCTCAGCACCGAGTTCGATCACTTGATGGCGCAGCCGTGGATCAACGGCGGCATGCGGCTGAAGATCGAACAGATTGCCGACCTGCTGGCTGACCTGCCGTTGACCTCGTCGGTGTCGATCACCCGGCCGGCGGAGCTGGCCAAGGAGCTGTTCACCCACAAGGGCTCGGGCACCTTGGTGCGGCGCGGCGAGAAGGTGCTGACGTTCGACTCGTGGAAAGGCATCGACCTTGAGCGGATGCGTGTGTTGATCGAGTCCAGTTTCGGCCGCACCCTGGTGCCGGACTATTTCGAGCGCACAAGGCCACTACGTATCTACGTGAGCGAGAACTATCGCACCGCGATGATCCTCACCGAAGAAGACGGCTTGCCGTATCTGGACAAGTTCGCCGTGCTCGACGACGCGCAGGGCGAGGGTCTGGGGCGTGCGGTGTGGCAGGTGATGCGCGAGGAGAATCCCAAGTTGTTCTGGCGCTCGCGCCACGGCAACGCGGTCAACCCTTTCTACTACGCCGAGTCCGATGGTTGCCTCAAGCAGCCGCACTGGAAGGTGTTCTGGTACGGCATCCACGACTTCGACACCATCGCCCGCTGCGTGACGCATTGCGCGCAGCGGCAAGCGACCTTGACGGACTGAAGCATGAGCACGAACAGGAAACGCATCGGCATCGTCGGCGCGCGCGGGCATACCGGCGCGGAGCTGATCCGCTTGATCGCGGCGCATCCGGCGCTGGAGCTGGCCTTTGTCTCCTCACGCGAGCTGGACGGCCAGCGCGTCGACGCGCATGTGCCCGAGTACCGCGGCGAGCTGCGTTACAGCGCGCCGGCGCACGAGGACCTGCCGAAGCTTGGCGCCGATGTGGTGATCCTGGCGCTGCCCAACGGCAAGGCCGAGGTCTGCGTGGCGGCGTTCGATGCGGCGGGCGTCGATCCGCTGATCGTGGATCTGTCCGCCGACTATCGCTTTGATCCGCGCTGGTACTACGGCCTGCCCGAGCTGACCCGCGACCAGTGGCGCGGCGAGCGACGCATCAGCAATCCCGGCTGCTATGCCACCGCGATGCAACTGTCGATCGCACCGCTGAAGGATCTGCTCGCCGCGCCACCGGTATGCTTCGGCGTGTCCGGCTATTCCGGTGCGGGCACCACGCCGTCGGACAAGAACGATCCGGACAAGCTGCGCGACAACCTGATGCCCTACGCGCTCACCGGCCACATGCACGAGAAGGAGGCTTCATTCCGGCTCGGCGTGCCGGTGGAGTTCATGCCGCACGTGGCACCGCATTTCCGCGGGCTCACCGTCACCACCAACCTGTATTTCACGCGTCCGCTCAAGCGCGAGGACGTATTGGCGCGTTTCCATGCAGCCTATGATCACGAGAAACTGGTGGCGGTGACGGACGAGGCGCCGTGGGTCAGCCGCATCGCCCATCGCCATCATGCCGAGATCGGCGGGTTTTCCCTGTCGGCCGACGGCAAGCGGGTGGTGATCGTGGCGACGCTGGACAACTTGCTGAAAGGCGCCGCCACCCAGGCCATGCAGAACATCAACCGCGCAATCGGTGTGGATGAATACACCGCCATTCCGCTTGGCCAAGCCGAGGACACACCATGACCCAGCCGCTCTGGCAAAAATCCGGCGTGCAGATCGACGCGAAGATCATGAAGTTCCTCGCCGGTGACGACGTGCTGCTGGATCGCGAGTTCTTCCTGCACGACATCACCGCCAGCAAGGCGCATGTCGAAGGGCTGGCGAATATCGGCGTGGTCAGTGCCGACGAAGCGACGGCCTTGAAGCGCGAGCTGGATGTGCTGGCGACGGATTTCAATGCAGGCAGCTTCGTGCTCGATGAGCGCTACGAGGACGGCCATTCGGCGATCGAGGCGCGCCTCACCGAGCGGCTCGGCGATGCCGGCCGTCGCGTGCACACCGGGCGCAGCCGCAACGATCAGATCCTTGTCGCTACCCGGCTGTGGCTGAAAGATCGGCTCGCTGCGCTGCAGGTGCATTGCCGCGCGATCGCGCAGGTCTGCCTCGGGCGTGCAGCGCAACCCGCGTTGCCGTTGCCGGGCTATACACATCTGCAGCGCGCCGTGGTGTCGTCCACTGCAATGTGGTTTGCCGGCTTCGCCGAAGGCTTCATCGACAATGCGTTGCGGGCGCAGCAGACATCAACGTGGATCGATGCGAATCCGCTCGGCACCGCTGCGGGCTACGGCGTGAATCTCAAGCTGGATCGCGAGCACACCACGCAGGCGCTCGGCTTCGCCCGCATGCAGGTCTCGCCGATCTACGCGCAACTGTCGCGGGGCAAGTTCGAGATGGCGGTACTGGAAGCGATCGCCAGCGCACTGCTCGACCTGCGCCGGCTGGCGTGGGATCTGTCGCTGTTCACCACCGCCGAATTCAATTTCGTCCGTCTGCCGGACGAGTACACCACCGGCAGCTCGATCATGCCGAACAAGCGCAATCCCGACGCGATCGAATTGCTGCGCGCCAGCTACGCCAGCGTGGCCGCGGCGCGTACCGAGATCGAGCAGTTGCTGTCGCTGCCGTCCGGCTACCAGCGCGACCTGCAGTTCTCCAAGGGTTCGCTGTTCCACGGCGTGCGCCACGGCCTGGGCGCACTGGAACTGGTGCCCGATCTGCTGGCACGGTTTGAATGGAACGAAGCCGCGATGCGCGCCGCGATCGAGCCGGCGATGTACGCCACCGACGTGGCGATCGAGCAGGCTGCCGCCGGCGTGCCGTTTCGCGATGCGTACCGTGCGGCGGCGGAAGCCGCGGCATCGGCAGGGCAGGGGCGTACGCCGGAAAGCAGCCTCGCCGCACGCGTGTCGCCGGGTGCCGGCGACGACTTGCGGCTGGACGAATTGCACGCGCGCTTGCGCGCACTCGACGACTGAGCGGAGATGCGTGCATGGCGGTGATCGACACGGAAACGGCGCGCACCGCTGCTCTGCCCGAACAGGCGTTGCCGCGCTGGCGCCGCGCCGTACTGAAGGTGGGCAGCAACCTGCTCGCCGCCGACGGCGGCGGCCTTGCGCCGCATTACGCCGAAGCCTTGGCTGCCTTCATCTGCGCCAGCCACGCTGACGGTCGACAGGTTGTGCTGGTTTCTTCCGGCGCGGTGGCGGCAGGGCGTGCCTTGCTGCGCCAGCATGCGAGCGGCAGCGGCGGCCTCGCCGCGCGCCAGGCGCTGGCCGCGCTCGGCCAGGCGCCGATGATCGCGTTGTGGCAATCGCTGTCGACGCGGCCGGTGGCGCAGGTGCTGCTGACTCACGACGACCTGCGCAATCGCCGTCGCTATCTCAATGCGCGCGCCACATTGCGCGAGTTGCTGCAGCTCGGCGTGTTGCCGGTGATCAACGAGAACGACACCGTCTCGGTGGACGAGCTGAAGCTCGGCGACAACGACAACCTCGCCGCCATCGTGGCCGCGCTGGTCGATGCCGACCTGTTGCTGATCGCTTCCGACGTCGACGCGCTGTACAGCGCCGACCCGCGGCGTGACCCGACGGCCACGCCGATCGCGCACGTCGCCGCGCTGACCCCCGAGATCGTGGCGATGGCCGGCGACAGCGGTAGTACGGCCGGCACCGGTGGCATGCGCACCAAGCTGGAGGCTGCGGCGAAGGCGGCTGCGGCCGGCATCCCCACCGCCTTGTTCAACGGTCGCGAGGCGACCACGGTACAGGCGCTTCAACGCGGGCAACTGCGCGGCACCCTGATCGCCGCAGCCTCCACGCGCTTGCAAGCGCGCAAGTATTGGTTGCGCCACGCGCCGGCCTCGCCGGGCCGCATCCGCGTCGATGCCGGCGCGGCGCAGGCGCTGGGCAACGGGCGCGTCTCGCTGCTGCCGGGTGGCGTGCTTGGTGCCGACGGCGAGTTCCATCGCGGCGATCTGGTGGAAATCGTCGATATGCGTGGCGCCGCCGTCGCGCGCGGCCTCAGCCAGTACGGCGCCGCCGAAGTGCGCCGCGTGGCCGGCCGGCACAGCCGCGAGATCGGCGACGTGCTCGGCTACAGCTACGGCGACGAGGTGGTGCATCGCGACGACCTCGCCATCATCGATCGTCCGGTCGCGCCGGAGCAGGAGACCAACACATGAGCACGATCCGCGAACAGGCCCTGGCCTGCCGTGATGCCGCCCAGGTCGTGGCCGCACTCGGGACGGCGGGCAAGCGCGCCTTGCTGCGCGACATGGCTGCGGCGCTGGAGGCACGGTCAGCGGCGGTGCTCGCCGCGAACGCGGAGGACATGCGCCAGGCCGAGGCGAAAGGCGCGCAGGGCGCCATGCTCGACCGGTTGCGGCTGGATGAGGCGCGCGTGGCCGGCATTGCCGGTGCGCTGCGCGAAGTGGCCGAGTTGCCCGATCCGGTGGGCGCGACGACCCGTCGCGAGATGCGGCCGAACGGGCTGGCGATCGAACGCGTGCGCATACCGCTCGGCGTGGTCGCGATGATCTACGAGGCGCGCCCGAACGTTACCGCCGACGCCGCTGCGCTGTGCCTGATGGCCGGCAACGGCGTGATCCTGCGCGGCGGCTCCGAGGCGATCCACTCCAACACGGCGATCGCCGCGGCGTTGAAATCGGCACTGCAGGCGCACGGCGTGCCGGCCGCCGCACTGACCTTGGTTGAGGATATGCGCCGCGAGACGATGATCGAGTTGCTGCAGCTAAGCGACATCGTCGACTTGGCCATTCCGCGCGGCGGCGAAGGCCTGATCCGCTTCGTCGCCGAACACGCGCGCGTGCCGGTGATCAAGCACTACAAGGGCGTGTGCCATCTGTATGTCGATACGCACGCCGACCTGGACAAGGCGCTGGATATCCTGATCGACGGCAAGGTCTCGCGCCCGTCTGCCTGCAATGCGCTGGAGACGCTGCTGGTGCATGCGGACGTCGCCGCGGCGTTCCTGCCGCGTGCGGCAAAGGCCTTGCAGCGGCGCGGGGTGGAACTGCTCGGCGACGAGCGCTCGCGTGCGCTGTGTCCCGGGATGGGGTCCGTCAGCGCCGACGATTTTGCCGCCGAGTTCCTCAGCCTCAAGCTGGCGGTGAGCGTGGTGGACAGTCTGGAGGAGGCCATCACGCATATCCGCCGCTACGGTTCCGACCACACCGAAGTGATCGCCACCGAGGATCCGGGCGTCGCCGAACGCTTCGTGCATGCGCTGCGATCGGCCGTGGTGATGGTCAACGCGTCCTCACGCTTCAGCGACGGTGGCGAACTGGGCTTGGGCGCCGAGATCGGCATCTCGACCACGCGCCTGCATGCCTACGGGCCGATGGGTACCGAAGCGCTGACGATCGAGCGCTTCGTGTTGCGTGGGGAAGGGCAGGTGCGGCATGCCGATAGCCGCATGCGCGTGGACCACGCCAGGGCCCAGGACTGATTCGGTCGACCGGTCGCCAACTGCGCGTTGCCTGCGGCGCGCCACCGATCAGCTTCTGAAGGCGCGCCTCCAGTGCAGCAGCGCGCCGGCGGCTACCAGCAGCCAGGCCAGCAGGCTGATGTAGACGCCGATATCCGACACCGGCTGCAGCAGGTCGAGGTTGAGGGCCTGGCCCAGCGCATGCGTGCCGACCGTGTACATGCCCAGCGGAAACACGATGTCCCAGTCGTCGACCTCGTAGCGCAGCCGCACGTGGCGCAACCCGTGGCGCCAGAGTTCGAGGATCGCCAGCAGCGGAATCCACCAGGTCGCGGTGGCCCAGAAGAACAGGGTGAAGCCCTTCACGAACGGCACCAGGTCGCCCAAAGGTGCCTGCGCCGGCGCATGCAGCACGAGCAGGGCGCCAGCCAGGGTGGTGATCGCCAGCGCGCCCATGTTGATCCAGTACGGTGGCGTGAAACCGCTGGCGGCAAGCGGCAGGAACAGCAGCCGGTAGAAGATCAGGGTGATCAGGATCAGGTACAGCGCCGCGCCGACCAGATACAGGCACAGCGCGGCGAACAACCAGCCGAGCGCGGGCACGGCACCACCGTGCGTCACCAGCAGGGTCAGCACCACGGCCAGCGACTGGGTCGAGACCACGGCCACCAGCCAGCCGCCGTTGATGCTGCGCCGGAAGCCGGGCTTGCGCTGCCCGGTGATCACGGCCAGCAGCAGCAGGTACAGCAGGCTGACCCAGCCGATGGCGCCGACCGCGGTCAGCACGGTCGCCCATGCCGGCCAGTGCACGACCAGAAGAAACTGGCTGGCCAGCACGCAGCTGGCGGCGACGAAGGTGAGGAAGCCCGCACCGCGCGCCGGATTGGTGAAGTCGTGCAACACCTCGCCCCCGGCCTGCAGCACCCGCCACAGGCTCAGCAACACCAGCACGCCATAGGCGGTTGCATTCAGGGCAAGCAGCGCCAGCGCCAGCATGGGCATGCCATGCTGGCTGGCATCGATGGAGACGATACCGGTGGCCATCACCAGCGCGAAGCTGCCCGGATCCAGCCGGCGCACGTTCGATCGGGTGAAGTTCGTCAGCGACATGGTCTTGCTCCGGCAGGCCGGCGCTCGAGCGTTTCGGGCGCGGGCGGTCCGCACGCGGATCGCCCGCCACGTCGTTGCGCTAGCTGGACTGGTTCAACAGCGCCGTCAGCCGGTCGAGTTGCGCACGATAGCCGTCCAGCACCTTGGCGGTGATCGCCGCGTAGCGATTGGCCTCATCCCAGCGCCGCGCCTCGATCGCCTCGCGTACGCCGGGAACGGTTTTCACGCCGTAGCCGGTGAGCATGCCGGGTGCATAGATGAAGTGCTTGAACCAGGGCCGGCCGGGCAGGCCGGCGGCATCGGTCAGCGCCTGTTCCATGTGACCCATCTGCTGGTTGATCCGCCCCTGTTGCGTGGCCGACAACTTGAAGCCTGCAGCGGCGCGCCTGGCGTACGCGGCCTGGAAGGCCTGTGCGCTCTTGTCCAGTTGCCTGGCCGCCTGGTCCAGCGGGGCGAGGTCGATCGCGGGCACGTCGGATTCGCGTGCCGGCGGGGCGAGCGGGCGGGTCGGGTCGGCATCCAGCGCGTACGCGTGCATGTCCAGCAGGCGATGCTGTTGCGTCGTAGCCTTGCGCGTGCTGTCGACCAGTCGGTGCAGCTCGCCGACGTAGCGGTCCAGCGTGCTGCTGAAATCGCCGAAGCGCAGCGGCAGCAGGTCGGCGTCGGCCATGCGCAGCACGATGTGGCCGGCCACCTTGGAGAGTGCCACGCCGTATTCGAACGTGGGATCGCCGAAGCGGATGTAATGGTCGAACGAGTCGTAGCGCGAATGGTAAATGCCGCCGTTGTCGTCCTCGCCGCCGAAGCCGAGGTCGAGCGTGGTGATGCCGAGATGCTCCAGGAACGCGCTGTAATCGGAGCCCGAACCCAGCGCCTCGATCGGCAGGTCGCCGCCGCTGGCGGCGAGCTTCGCGGCCAGCTTTGCTTCCGGCCGTGCTTCCTTGCCGCTGCCCTCGACCATCATGTGCGCACGCAGACGTTCGCCCACGCTGACATGGGTTTCCGGATCGGTCACCCCATCGGCGACCTGGTTGACCAGATGCTGCAGGGAATGGCTGCCGCCAGCGCCGAGAAAGCCGCGCCCGTTGGTATCCGAATTGACATACAACACGGCCTTGGCCTGCAGCTCCTTCGCATGCGTCTCGGCCCATTCGGTGGAGCCCAGCAGGCCCGGCTCCTCGCCGTCCCAGCTGGCATAGACCAGGGTACGTTGCGGCCGCCAGCCCTGCTTGACGAGGGTACCGATGGCCTTGGCCTCGGCCAGCAGGGCGACATTGCCGGCCAGCGGATCCCAGGCACCGAAGACCCAGCCATCATGATGGTTGCCGCGGATGACCCACTGATTCGGTGCGGTCGCGCCCTTCATCGTCGCGATCACGTCGTAGACCGGCTTCTGGCTCCAGTCCGACAACACGGTCATGTGCGCCTTGGCCGCGCTGGGCCCCACGTGGTAAGTCAGCGGCAGCGCGCCGCGCCAGCTGGCGGGCGCCACGGGCCCGCTCAGCGAGCGCAGCAAGGGGGTGGCATCCGCGTACGAGATCGGCAGCACGGGGATTTTCAGCAGGGTCTTCGCGTCCTTGATCGCCAGCCGCTTGGCGCCGGGGGTGGAGCCGATGCCGGGGGTGAGGGGATCACCGGGATACTGTTGCATGTCGGCCACGGAGCCGCGCTGCACGCCCTCGGCCGGGCGCCAGCCGCCCTCGGGATAGGCGTCACCTTGCGCATAGCCATCGTCGTGCGGGTCGGAATAGATCAGACAGCCCACGGCACCATGTTCCTGCGCCAGCTTCGGCTTCAGCCCGCGCCAGCCGCCACCGTAGCGGGTGATCACGATCTTGCCGCGTACGTCGATGCCGCGGCGGGCCAGCTCCTTGTAGTCGTCGGGCATGCCCTGGTTGACGTAGACCAGCTCGGCGGTGACGTCCCCATCGCCGCCGTAGACGTTGTAGGGCGGCAGCGCGCCAGGCAGGCCGGAGGTGGCATCACCGGGGATCGGCGGCTCGCGCAGGGTGGCGGTAAACGGATGCGGGCCGAGCAACTCCAGCGCCACCTTCTTCGGCGTGGGGTAGAGCACGCTGAAGGTCTCGATATGCGCGTCCCAGCCCCATTCGCGAAACTTCTTCAGCATGAACTCGGCATTCGCCTTGTCGTGCGGCGAGCCGACCTGGTTCGGCTCGGAC
>DATNGL010000201.1:0-7824 GCA_035605895.1 Rhodanobacter sp. | reverse complement strand
GGATGTCCGAGACCACGAAGGGCTCGAACGCAAACGCACTGGCGGAGAGGGAGGCAAGCAGGATCAGCGCGGCGATACGCTTCATCGTCGGTTCCGTTGGGTTATTTCGATGGAACGGCCAGCGCGGCCGCTCCGATCAATACATGCGGCAGGAACCAGCCCTGCCGCGAGTGAGAGGCCGTATTCCACGGGAATACGGGATTGCCCGCCCCGGCGCATTTTGGTGCGGCGGGTGCGGGCTGGCGGATAGCCGGGTCGATGGCGGGCTGGATCACGACAGCAAGGTACGGTGGATGTCGTTGTAAAGCGTCCATCCGACCAGGCTGAACAGCAGGACCAGCCCGATGTACTGGCCGACGACCATCACCTGCTCGCTGACCGGGCTGCCCTTGACCAGTTCGATCAGATAATACAGCAGGTGTCCGCCATCCAGAACCGGGATCGGCAGCAGGTTCAGGATCGCCAGGCTGAGCGAGACCATCGCCAGGAACTGCAGGAACCACGCCAGTCCCATTTGCGCCGAGGCGTTGGCGTACTGGGCGATCCCGATCACGCTGGAGATGTTCTTGGTCGATGCGTGGCCATCGAGCATGCTGCCGATCATGCCGAAGGTCTGCCGCGTATTGCGCCAGGTGGTGGCGAGCGCGGCCGAAAGCGCCCTGACCGGGCCGTACTGGACGGTCGCCGGTTCCGGCCTCGGCGATGAAATCCCCAGCATCCACTTCGCCGGTTCCCCGCCAAGCGATTCCCACTTGGCGGTGACGTCGAGGGCAAGCGGCTGACCGTGACGGCTCAGCGCGATGGTCAGGTGAGGCGATTTGGCGGCATCGGCCTGTACCAGTTTGTTGAGGCTGTCGAAATCCGCCACCGGCTGGCCGTTCACGCTGACGATCCGGTCGCCACCCTGGATGCCGGCCAGCGCGGCGGGCTGGCCAGGCTTCACGGTGTCGGCGATCGCCGGAGGCGGTGCCAGGGTGAGCCCGAGCCGGTCGAAATACTTGTCGATCGGTTGGCCGGCGGGCAGCTGGTTCAGCGGCAGCGTCAGCTGGCGGATCTGGCCACCGGGCTGGCGCACCGTCAGCGGCATCGGCGACAGTGTCAGCAGGGCGTTGCCCATGGCGTCGAGCGAATCGCTCCAGGTGGAGACGTTCTGTCCGTTCACACTGAGGATGCGATCGCCCGGCTGGACGCCGGCCTCGGCGGCGATGCTGTGTGGCGTGGCCGTCACGATCGGTGCGAAGTCGCTGCGTCCGAGCATGAACATCAGCCACAGCGCGGCGATGGTGAAGATCACGTTGAAGCCCGGGCCGGCGGCCACGATGGCGATGCGCTTCCACACCGACTTGCCGGTGAACTCCTGGTCGCGCAGCGCCGGGTCGACTTCGCCCTCGCGCGCGTCGAGCATCTTCACGTAGCCGCCCAGCGGAATCGCGGCGATGCAGTATTCCGTGCCGTCGCGGCCGATGCGCTTCCAGATCGCGTTGCCGAAGCCGATCGAGAAGCGCAGCACCTTGACCCCACAGCGGCGCGCGACCCAGTAGTGGCCAAATTCATGGAAGGTCACCAGCACGCCGAGCGTGACCAGCAACCAGAACACCGAGCCGAAAAAGGAAGTCATCAAGTACCGGGGTGGAAAGTCATCTGGTCAAGAATATCAGCAAGCATCGCGCAACACGCGCCGGGCGACCCCGCGGGCCTCCTGGTCGCGCGCCAGCAGGGTCGGGATATCGACCACGGCCTGAGGCGGCAGTTCCGCAAGCACGGCCTCGACCACGTCGGCGATCGACAGGAAGGGCAGCGCACCGGCGAGGAAGGCCTCCACGGCGACTTCGTTGGCGGCGTTCAGCACGGCCGGGGCGTCCCCGCCGGCTTGCAGCGCCTGGTAGGCCAGCGCCAGGCAGCGGAAGGTGGCCAGGTCCGGTGGTTCGAACTGCAGCGGGGCGCAGGCGGCCAGGTCCAGCGACGGCACGCCGGATTCGATCCGTTGCGGCCACGCCAGCGCGTGGGCGATCGCCGTGCGCATGTCCGGGTTGCCCAGCTGCGCCAGTACCGAGCCGTCGGCATATTCGACCATCGAGTGGATCAGGCTCTGCGCGTGCACCACCACTTCGATGGCTTCGGCCGGCGCGCCGAACAGGTGGTGTGCCTCGATGACTTCGAGGCCCTTGTTCATCAACGTGGCCGAATCGACCGAGATCTTGCGCCCCATCACCCAGTTCGGATGCTTGCAGGCCTGGGCCGGGCTGATCTCGGCCAGCTCGGCACGCGAGCGGCCGCGGAACGGGCCGCCCGAAGCGGTGAGGATCAGCCGGCGCACGCCGCTCCTGCCCAGGTCGGGACGGCCGCCGGGGAGGCACTGGAAGATGGCGTTGTGCTCGGAATCCACCGGGATCAGCGTGCCGCCGCCGGCCGTGACGGCCTGCAGCAGCAGCGGGCCGGCCATCACGATCGATTCCTTGTTCGCCAGCAGCAGGCGTTTGCCGCTGCGCGCCGCGGCCAGGGTGGATTCCAGCCCGGCCGCGCCGACGATGGCGGCGACCACGGTATCGCAAAGGTTGCCGGCGGCGGCGGCGGTCAGTGCGGCCGGGCCGCTGGCCACCTCGCAGCGCGCCCCGGCGGCCGCCAGCCGGCGCGCGAGTTCCGCCTCCAGCGCCGGGTCGGCGATCACCGCCAGTTCCGGGCGATGCTGCACGCACAGCGCCGCCAGGGCCTCGACCTGGCGGTGCGCGGTCAGCACCGTGGCGCGGAAACGCTGCGGGTGGCGCGAGATCACGTCGAGCGTGTTGCCACCGATCGAGCCGGTGGCGCCGAGGACGGCGACCGTGTGCATCGTCATATCCCCAGCAGCAGCAGGCCGGCGGCGAAGATCGGCAGCGCGGCGAACACGCTGTCGAGTCGATCCATCAGGCCGCCGTGGCCGGGAAAGATGCTGCCCGAATCCTTTACCTGGGCATGCCGTTTCATCAGGCTCTCGAGCAGGTCGCCGACGATGGACACGGCCACCGTGATCGCCGCCAGCAAGGCCAGGCCCAGCATTGACGCGCCGCGCACGCCGAGCAGCCAGCCGCCGGCCTCGGCGACCAGCACGCCGGCCACCATCGCGCCATAGGCGCCGGCCCAGGTCTTGCCCGGGCTGACTTGCGGCGCCAGTTTGCGCTTGCCGAACGCGCGACCGCTGGCATACGCGCCGATGTCCGATGCCCACACGATCACCAATGCCAGCAAGGTCCACCAGTGGCCGTGCGGTTCCCGGGCATGGATGCTGGTCAGCGCGACCCAGGCCGGGAAGATCACGAACGCGCCGGCGATCAGTTTCAATGCAAGATTCTCGCGCGTCGGGGCGGCGGCGAACGCGAAATGGCGCAGCCACAGGCAGGCCACCAGCCACCAGCCAACGCCGGCGGCCAGCAGCCACGGCGTCCACGCGCTGCCCTGGGCAAACCAGAGCAGGGCAAACCCGCACGCGGCCGCGGCCAGCAGCGCGATGCGCCCGACGGGGCTTTTCAGGCCACCCAGCCGGGCCCACTCCCACCACGCGGCCAGGAAGGCCAGGGCGACGATGGCGCCAAAGAGGCCGGTATCCGGCAGCAGGATGATCAGGATCGCCAGCGGCGCGAGCACCAGGGCGGTGAGAATGCGCTGAAGCAGCATGGGAATCCTAGGTAACGGTGGCGACCTGCTCACTGGTGCGACCGTAACGGCGCTCCCGGTTGGCATAGTCTTCGATGGCCTCGCGCAGGCAAGCCTGGTCGAAATCGGGCCACAAGGTGTCGGTAAAGTACAGTTCGGCGTAGGCGACCTGCCACAGCAGGAAGTTGCTGATGCGGCGTTCGCCGCCGGTGCGGATGAACAGGTCCGGCGGCGGCAGCTCGGCGAGGCTCAGCCATTGGCCCAGCCGCGCTTCGTCGATCTCCTCCGCGCGCAGCTCGCCGCGGGCCACCGCGGCGGCGGCCTGGCGGCTGGCCTGCACGATGTCCCAGCGGCCGCCATAGCTCACCGCCACGTTCATGTGCAGCGCTTCGTTGCCGGCGGTCTGCGCCATGGCCGAATGCATGCGCTGGCGCAATGGCTCGTCGAAGGCGCCCAGGTCGCCGATGAAGCGCAGGCGCACGCCATGGCCGTGCAGTTCGTCCACTTCCTTGTCCAGCGCGCGCAGGAACAGTCCCATCAGCGCGCCGACCTCGTCCTGCGGCCGTTGCCAGTTTTCGCTGGAGAAGGCGAACAGGGTCAGTACCTGCACGCCCTCGCGCAGGCAGGCTTCGACCACCGCGCGCACCGCCTTGCGGCCGGCGTTGTGGCCGAAACTGCGCGGGCGATGCCGGGCCTTGGCCCAACGCCCGTTGCCGTCCATCACGATCGCGATGTGGCGGGGAACCGTGGGTTGCCCTGATCTATTCGGCACAGGCGTCACCGGTTCTGTCTGTTCGCAGGTTCGTGGTGCGCGGACGAAGGCAGGCGTCAGCCTGTCGAGGAGGCGCGCCGCGGAGATGTGGACAGACAGAACCGGCCCCAACGATTTGAAAATGATGACGGGGTGATGTCCAGAAGGCCCGCCAGCGGCAGCGCGCGAGCCAGCCTTGCCTGCCCCGCGCACTGCCGCTGGCGGGCCTTCTTCTGGACATCATGCCGCCTGCGCTGAATGGATCAGGGCAACCCTTGGCCTCGGCGCCTGGCATGGGCGGCGCGATGGCGCTCAGAGCGCCATCAACTCCTCTTCCTTGGCCTTGACGACCGCATCGACGTCCTTGACCGCGCGGTCGGTGAGCTTCTGGATCTCGTCGTCGACGCGGCGGTCGTCGTCCTCGGTAATGAGTTTCTCCTTGAGCAGATCCTTGACCTGCTGCAACGCGTCGCGGCGCACGTTGCGGATCGCGATCTTGGCATTCTCGCCCTCGTGGCCGACGTGCCTGGCCAGCTCCTTGCGGCGCTCCTCGGTGAGCGCGGGCATGTTCAGGCGGATCACGGTGCCGGCCGTGGTCGGCGTGATGCCGATGTCGGAGGCCATCAAGGCCTTCTCGATCGGCGCCACCATGGTCTTTTCCCATGGCGTGATGATGATCGTGCGCGAGTCAGCCAACGACACCGACGCGACCTGCGACAGCGGCATGTCGGAACCGTAGTAGGGCACCTTGATATGGTCGACCAGGGTGGTGCTGGCGCGACCGGTGCGGATGCGCGTGAGGTCGTGCCTGAGCGATTCGATGCTCTTGCCCATGCGGGTCTGCGCATCGTTCTTGATGTCGTTGAGCATGTGTCGTTTCCCGATGGACCTGGCAACATCCGATTATAGCAGTGACGGCTGCGGCGCCGGCCTGCCGATGACGCGATCCGGCTCAGCTGACCAGGGTGCCGATCGACTCGCCGCGCATGATCCGCATCAGGTTGCCCGCCACCGTCATGTCGTAGATGCGCAACGGCATGCCGTGGTCGCGGCACAGCGCAATGGCGGCGGTATCCATCACCTGCAGGTTGCGCTGGATCACGTCGTCGTAGGTGAGCTGCTGGTAACGGGTGGCATCGGCATGGCGCGCCGGGTCGGCGGTGTACACGCCATCGACCTTGGTGGCCTTCAACACCAGGTTGGCGCCGATCTCCACCGCGCGCAGGGCGGCGGCCGAGTCGGTGGTGAAGAACGGGTTGCCGGTGCCGGCGGCGAACAGCACGATGCGGCCCTTTTCGATATGCCGGATCGCGCGGCGCCGGATGTAGTCCTCGGCCACGTCGTGGATCTGGATCGCGCTCATCACGCGCGCGTAGCCACCACTCTTCTCGATCGCGTCGGCCATCGCCAGCGCGTTCATCACGGTGGCCAGCATGCCCATGTGGTCGCCGGTGACCCGGTCCATGCCGGCGGCAGCCAGGCCGGCGCCGCGGAAGATGTTGCCGCCGCCGATCACGATGCCGATCTGCACGCCGGTGCGCTGCACCTCGATGATCTCGTGGGCCAGCCGACCGATCACTTTCGGGTCGATGCCGTAATCGGCGTCTCCCATCAGCGCCTCGCCGGAGAGCTTGAGCAGGATGCGGTGATACTTCGGCTGGTCGCTCATGGGGTCTCCGGATTGTGTGGGGCAAACCGGCGCATTGTAGCGGAGAGCAGTGCTCGGAACGAAGAATGAGTGGAGAGGAATGAGAACACATGCCGCCAGGCTCCGGCCGGAGAGACGAAAGAGGGCCGCGGTTTCCCGCGGCCCTCCATTTCGAAGCATGGCTCTTTCTGAACAGACCGGCCACGGATGGCCGGCCTGCCGGTCAGGGACGACTATTACCTCAAACCCGCCTGCTTCATCACTTCGGCGGCAAAATCCTCTTCCACCTTCTCGATGCCCTCGCCGACGGCCAGGCGCACCACCGAAACCACATCTGCGCCTTCCTTCTTCAGCGCGTCGGCCACGGTCACGTTGGTGTCGAGCACGTAGGCCTGGCCGAGCAGGGTCACTTCGGACACGATCTTGTGGATCTTGCCGCTGATGATCTTCTCGAGGATCTCGGCCGGTTTGGCCTTGTCCTTGTCGGACATCAGGCTCAGTGCGATTTCCTTTTCCTTGGCGACAAACTCGGCCGGCACGTCTTCGGTACGGATATGCGGAGGGTTCATGGCGGCCACGTGCATGGCGATGCCCTTGGCCAGTTCCTCGGAACCCCCGGCAAGCGCGACCAGCACGCCGATGCGGCCGCCGTGGACGTAGCTGCCGATCATGCCGTCGCCCTCGACACGGGCCATGCGGCGCACGTCGATCTTCTCGCCGATGGTGGCGATCAGCGTCTTGGCGGCTTCTTCTACGCTGGCGGCGCCCGGATAGGCGGCAGCCTTCAGGGCATCGATATCGGCGGCGCCGGACTTCAGTGCGACGTCGGCGACGGCGTCGCTGAATTTCAGGAAGCTGGCGTCCTTGCCGACGAAGTCGGTTTCGCAGTTGATCTCGACCAGCACGGCCTTGCCGCTCGCCTGGGCGGCCACGATGCGGCCTTCGGCGGCGATGCGGCTGGCCTTCTTGTCGGCCTTGGCCAGGCCGGACTTGCGCAGCCATTCCATCGCGGCGTCGAGGTCGCCGTTGTTCTCGACCAGCGCCTTCTTGCATTCCATCATGCCGGCGCCGGACCGCTCGCGCAGTTCCTTGACCATTTGGGCGGAAATATTGCTCATCGGTAATTCTCCAATGCTTGGATGGCGCGGCAGCGAACGACCGCCATCGCGCGTTGATCTCGGCAGGGCGGACGGCGGTCGTCGACCGCCGTCGCAGCGCTTACTTGGCGGGGGCGCCGTCGTTGCGCGAACCGCGGCCGCCATCACGACCGCCGTCACGGCCACCTTCGCGGCGTGGTGCGGACTTGCGCGGCGCGGCTTCGCGGCGCGGGCGATCGATCTTGGCGACCGGGTTGCCTTCTTCGTCCAGTTCGACGAAGTCGTTCGCGTCGCCCTGGGCGGCGGCCGGCGCGGCGGCCTTGCCTTCGAGGATCGAATCGGCGGCGGCGCGGGCGTACAGCTGGATCGCGCGGATCGCGTCGTCATTGCCCGGGATGGCGTAATCGACCAGTTCCGGGTTGTAGTTGGTGTCGACCACGGCGATCACCGGGATGCCCAACTTCTTGGCTTCCTGCACGGCGATGTCTTCGTGGCCGATGTCGATCACGAACAGCGCGTCGGGCAGACGGTTCATGTCCTTGATGCCGCCCAGCGAGGCCTGCAGCTTGTCGCGCTCGCGGCGACGGGCCAGCACTTCGTGCTTGACCAGCTTCTCGAAGCTGCCATCGGTCTCGGCCGCTTCCAGTTCCTTCAGGCGCGACACCGACTGCTTCACGGTGCGGAAGTTGGTCAGCATG
>DATNGL010000200.1:0-4281 GCA_035605895.1 Rhodanobacter sp. | reverse complement strand
TGGCGGAGAGAGCGGGATTCGAACCCGCGATAGGTTTTACCCTATACACACTTTCCAGGCGTGCTCCTTCAACCACTCGGACACCTCTCCGTATAACTCTTTCGCACCGCGGCCACCGAGCGGGATTGTTCGGCTCAACCTGAGCCTCACCCCTCACTGACGTTCGGGGCCAACCTGCGGCTGTCCAAATTTGTTCCAGACAAATTTGTCGAACCCGCGACAGGTTTTACCCTGTGCACGACTCCAGACCATCCCGGTTCAACCACTCGGACACCTCTCCGCATGGGTGAAACCACCCTTGTCAGGAAGTCGTTGCCCGACAAAGAAGCGGAAGAATAGCCGCAGGCCTGGATACAGGCAAGCGGACAACGGCAAATTCAACCGGCGTCAGCGCGTGGTGTCGCAGGGGTTGTCAGCGCGACTCGCTCGCCCGTGGTGGCGATGCGGTAGCCGCGCGCGGCCAGCGCAGCGCCATCGGCGGCGCTGCCGTAGTGATACAGCAGCAGTTGCGTGCGCAGGCTGTCGGGGTACTCGCGGGCGATGTCGTCGATGCCGCTGTGCGAGGGGTTGCCGACCAGGCTGCAATCGTGTGCGATCACCATGTCGCCGCCGCCGTATCTCGCCAGCACCTCGGGGATCGGCCGGGTGTCACCGGTAAACGCGAAACTTCCTTCCAGGGCCAGCCCGTAGGATGTGCCAGGTGCATGGTGCCGGGTGGCGAAGATGTCGAACCAGAAACCGTCCAGCCAGAAACCGCGCGTGCATGGCACCAGGCGGAATGCCTCCCAGAAGTTGACGCCACCCTCGGCCAGCGCGCCGGGGTAGTCGGCCACCCTCGCCTGCAACCACGGAATCAGCGTCGCATGGGCAAACAATCGGGTGCCGCCGCGGCGCGCGGGGTCGAACCACAGCTTGAAGAACAGTTGCTCCAGCCCGGCCACGTGATCCATGTGGGTATGGGTGATGAACAAGGCCGACGGCAGCGTGCCATACGCCGCCAGATAGCGGTCGAGCGTATCCGGGCCGCAGTCGACCAGCAGGAGCGGCTGGCCATCACCTTCCAACACCACCGACGACGAACCGAGGGCGGTGGCATGTGCCGCGCCCACGCCAAGAAAATGCAGATGCCAGTTCATGACGTCAGTGTGCGCTCATAACGGTGCAGCAGTGGTTGCCAGGTCCTGCTTTCGAACGCCGCCTCGCCTTCGCCGGCGGCGCCGAGCTTGAGCAAGGATCGACGCAGGCGTTGCAGGTTGGCTCGCTGCCACGCCGCCGCCGGTTTGCGTTGCTGGCCGCGATCGAAGTCGATCAGATGCAGGCCATGCGGCGACACCAGGACATTGTGTGCATTCAGGTCCGCATGCCAGATGCCGGCACGGTGAAAGCGTCCGATCACCGCCCCGACGTTCCCGGCCAGTTCGCCATCGAGGCGCCCCATGGCCAGGCAGTCGGCGAGAGTCTGCGCGTCGGCGATGCGACGGGTGATCAGGTCGGCGCGATAGAACAGCCCATGCCGGCGGTAGCGCGCCGCGACCGGCAGCGGGCCAGACAGTCCCAGCCGGGCGATTTCGGCAAGCAAGCGGAACTCCATGAACGGGCGGGTCCGGTTTGCACCCGTCCAGACATAGCGATCGCCCATCAGCGCCTTGACCAGGCCGCCACGCCGATAGTGGCGCAACACGCAATCGCCCCGCGGGCTTTCGATGATCGCCACGCCGCCACGACCACCGGCCTGCACGCGCAAGGCATTGCGCTCACGCCAGTAATCCGGCGCAAACCAGTCCTCCTCGACTTGTGGCGACGCCGCTGCATCCCACAGAATCGCGCCTCGGGCGTCTTGCCGCATGCTTTCTTGCATCATCATGCCTGGTGACCGATCACGGATTCTAACCCAGGCCATGTCCCATCCTTCCTCAATCTGTCTGCTGCGCACGTCCGCCATCGGCGATGTCACCCATGTCGTACCGCTGCTGCGCACCCTGCAACAGGCATGGCCGCGGGCATCGCTGACCTGGGTCGTCGGCAAACTCGAACGCAAGCTGGTCGGCGACCTGCCCGGCGTGGAATTCGTCACCTTCGACAAGGCCGCCGGATGGGGCGGCATGCGCGCGGTGCACACCGCCCTGCGCGGGCGGCGCTTCGATGCCCTGCTGCAGATGCAGGTGGCGATGCGTTCGAACTTGCTGAGCCTGGGCATAAGCGCCGTTCGCCGCATCGGCTACGACCACGCCCGTGCCAGGGACCTGCACGGTCTGGTCGTCAACGAACGAATCCCGGCACGCAGCGGCGAGCACGTGCTCGACGCGATCGGCAGCTTCTGCGAACCGCTGGGCCTGAAGCAGGCGGCGGTGCGCTGGGACATCCCCATTCCCGACGAGGCGCATGCCTGGGCCGCCGAACAGCTGCCCGGCGACATGCCCACCTTGCTGGTCAGCCCCATGTCGAGCCACGCGCTGCGCAGCTGGCGACCCGAACGTTATGCCGCGGTGATGGAGCATGTCGCTGCCCGCGGCTGGCGCGTGGTGTTGATCGGCGGCCCGTCGGCGAGCGAGCGGGCGATGGCCGATGCCGTGCGGGCGGCCTGTCGACACCAGCCGCTCGATCTCACCGGCAAGGACACGCTGAAGAAACTGATGGCGATGTTCACGCGCGCGCAACTGTTGCTGAGCCCCGACTCGGGACCGATGCACATGGCCAACAGCGTCGGCATGCGCGTGCTCGGCCTGCACGCCGCCAGCAATCCGGATCGCTCCGGCCCCTACTCCGACCGGCGCTGGTGCGTGGACAAATACGACGCAGCCGCCCGCAAATACCTCGGCAAGCCGGCCAGCGCGATTCCCTGGGGCAGCAAGATCGAGAAGCCCGGGGTGATGGACCTGATCGCGGTCGATGACGTGATCGATCGCTACGAGGCCGCCGCGCGCGACATGCAGCTGACATGACGGGCTGACGACAAGCCGGGGATCGCGCGCGACCGTTCAGCCCTCGCTGCCGGGCACGCGCAGGCCCGGGCGCTGCCGCGCCAGCTTGCGCAACAGTTCGGCGAATGTCTGCAGATCCTTGTGCCATGGCGAGGCGTCGCGCCAGTACAACGCGATCTCGCGACCACTTGCCGGCCCCTTGAGCTTCGCCAGCACGATGCCGGGCATCGAAGCCAGTCGCTCGTGCGCGAGCGCGGGGACCAGCGCATAACCGCCACGCAGGCTGACCAGGGCCGCCAGGCTCTCCAGGCTGACGTCCTGCACATGGCCGTGTTCATTGCCGTCCAGTCCGTCGGCGTGGCTTTCCGCCATCAGGGTCGCGTCAGCGGGATCGAGCTGGTCCAGCCCGATGCTGCGTCGGCCGGCCAGCGGATGGTCGGCGCGCAACATCAGCTGCCACGGCTCGAAGAACAGCGGACGCGAGGCAATCCCGCTGATGGTTGCCGCCGCCGGCGCCAATACGGCGTCCAGTTCGCCCTCGTGCAATCGACGCAGCAGGCCCCGCGGCTTGCCTTCGGAAATGCCCAGCCGTGCTCCCGGGAAATGCTGCGGAAACGGTGCAATCAGATGCGGCAACAGATACGGCCCCAACGACGCCGGCACGCCCAGCCGCAGCTCGCCGCCGAACGCCACCGCACCGGCACGCGCAACCTGCTGCAGGTGTTCGCCGGCAGCAAGCACAGCGTCGATCTGTTGCAGCAAACGCTGGCCACCCGCGGTCGGCACGATGCTGCGCCCGCCGCGTTCGAACAGCGGTGCACCCAGCGCCTGCTCTACCTTCTGCACCTGATGTGAGAGCCCGGACGGACTGATATGCATGGCGCGCGCTGCGCTGTTGAAACTGCCATGGCGATGCACCGCCTGCACCAGCGCAAGATCGCGCAGCGAGACGGCCGCAAGGGTGGTCGACATCATCGAACGCTGCATGTCATCAAAGGCGTTTGTGCGCGCGGGGCATCGGGCTCATCCTGTGCGACGTTGTCAGTCACAAGCGTCGGTGCAGTTTACTCGCCGCGTCGCCCAAATCACGCGCCCGCGCGCCCCGTACAGGCCCGCTGCAGCGACGCCGGCGCAGCAGTCCGGTTCGCGGCCGTGCGGCGTTTGGGCGATAATTGCGTTTTTGCCGGGCCGGCGACCACCCCATCGCCAACGTTCAGTCATCCCAGCCGCAGGATTCAGCCAGGAGCACGTCCCCATGAAAGACACCTTTTCCGTACGCGACACCCTCGAGGTCAATGGCAGGAAGTACGCCTTCGCCAGCCTGGCCAAACTGGGCCAGCGCTTCGACCTGAAGCGGCTG
>DATNGL010000199.1:0-10435 GCA_035605895.1 Rhodanobacter sp. | reverse complement strand
GCGGCTGGCGCATTATCCGCGCTACCTGAAGGCGATGCGCCTGCGCGCCGAACGCCTGCGCCAGGATCCGGCGAAAGACCAGCAACGCATGCTGCAGGTGATGCCGTACTGGCGTGCGTACCTGCAGCATCGTGCCGCCGGCACCGATGCGGCCGAGCTGGCGGAGTTGCGCTGGCTGATCGAGGAATGGCGCGTGTCGCTGTTTGCGCAGGAGCTGAAAACCGCCGAGCCGGTCTCGGCCAAGCGCCTGGCGAAGGCGCTTGGCGCGCTGGGTTGAGCCGTCGGCTCAGCGAACCCGCTCCACGTGCACGCTGTCGTTGCAGCCGGATACGTACATCAGCCAGTTGCCGATCGCCGAGGGCTTGACCTTGGCCGACGGGTTGTCCGCGGTCATGCACGGTACGGTTTCCGAGCCGATCTGCTTCCAGACCTGACCGTTGGCCAGGGTGTATTCGTTGCGGCCGCTCCAGCCGTCGAAATGCCCCTTGATCCGGGTGTAGATCTTCTGGCGCTTGCCCTTGTCGGCATAGAACACCGGCTTGCCGCTGGAGTCGACCATCTTGGTGGTGACCTTGGCATGGGTGCGCAGCCACTCATCGAGGTTCTGCAGCTCCTGCGGCGACAGCTTGTCCAGGCCGGCAGCCTTGAATTCGGCGCTGCTCATGCGCTGCTGCAACCCGCTGGACGGCTGCTGTGCCAATGCGGCCAGGCCACACAGCGGAAGGATCAGCAGGAACGGCAGCAGGTGGCGAGGGCGGATCGGCATGGGTGACTTCCTCTGGATGCGGACGGCAAGTACCGATTCTGCGCGTCAAGCCACTTCAAGCCAAGCGTCCCAGCCGGACCGGACATCGCGCGCGAGGCGATCCGCGCTCTCGCTACTATGCTTGCATGCAAGGAATCCCTGCCGACATGCCACAACCCGCACCTGCAACCAGTCTGACGCCGTGGCGCGAACGTGCCGGCAGCTTGCCGGCCGCGCTCGCCGAGGCCCTGCAGGCCGCGGCCACGCTGCCGCTGCGCGAGGCCGAATGCGGCGACACGCTCGACCTGCTGGGCATGCTCGGCTGCGATGCGCAGACCCAGGCGGCCGCCTTGTGGTTCGAGCTGGCGCGCGCGGACCCGGAGCTGTGGGCGTCGCGCCGCGCCGGACTGCCGACGGAACTGCAGCGTCTGGTGGCCGGCCAGCAGGCGGCCGAGCAGGTGTGGGCCCTGCATGCACAACGGACGCCGCATGGTGCGGCCGAGGGCCTGCGCCGGCTGCTGCTGGCGATCGTGCGCGACCTGCGCGTGGTGTTCGTGCTGCTGGCGCGGCAACTGGCGCGGATGCGCGCCGCGGTGGCGCTGCCGTCGGAGCAGGCCGCCGCGCTGGCGCGGCTGAGCCGCGATATCCACGCGCCGCTGGCCAATCGTCTCGGCATCTGGCAATTGAAATGGGAGCTGGAGGATCTGGCGTTCCGCTTCCTGCAGCCGGACACCTACCGTCGCATCGCGAAGCTGCTCGACGAGCGGCGCGTCGATCGCGAGGGTTTCATCCGCCAATCGCTGGACGAGCTGCAGCAGGCGCTCGACGCGGCCGGCATTCGCGCCGAGCTGGCCGGACGCCCCAAACACATCTACTCGATCTGGAAGAAGATGCAGCGCAAGTCGCTGGACTTCTCCGACCTGTACGACATCCGCGCGGTGCGCGTGCTGGTTGACAGCATCACCGACTGCTACGCCGCGTTGGGCGTGGTGCACGCGCGCTGGCCGCATCTGTCGAACGAATTCGACGACTACATCGCGCGGCCCAAGCCGAACGGCTACCAGTCGTTGCACACCGCCGTGCTGGGGCCGTCCGGCAAGACCCTGGAAGTGCAGATCCGCACCCACGAGATGCATCGCGCCAACGAGTTGGGCGTGGCCGCGCACTGGCGCTACAAGGAGGGTGGCGGCAGCGACGCCGAGTTCGAGGCGAAGATCGCCTGGATGCGCAAGCTGCTGGAACCGCGTGGCGAGGACGACAGCGCGCTGGCCGCCGAACTGCAGACCGAACTGCTGGAAGATCGCGTCTACCTGCTGACCCCGAAGGGCGAGGTGTTCGACCTGGCGCGCGGCGCCACCGTGCTGGACTTCGCCTATCTGATCCATACCGAGGTCGGCCATCGCTGCCGCGGTGCCAAGGTCAACGGCCGCATCGTGCCGTTGACGTTCCAGCCGCAGAGCGGCGACCGGGTCGAGATACTCACCACCAGGGTGGCCGAGCCCAGCCGCGACTGGCTGTCGCCGCATCATGGCTATCTCAACACCGCGCGCGCGAAGGACAAGGTGCGTGCGTGGTTCCGCCGCATCGCGCACGACGCGAATCTCGCCGTCGGCCGCAGCATGCTCGAGCGCGAACTCAGACGACTGGCGCTGCCGCAGGTCGAAATGGGCAAGCTGCCCGCGCTTTTCCATCTGCAGACGCAGGATGAGTTGCTGACTGCACTGGCACTCGGCGAGGTCACGCCGGGCCAGGTCGCCCGCGTGTTGCAGGAAGCGGCACAACCGCCCGTGCCGCCTCCTGCGCCGCCGCCCGCGCGCCCGACCACGCTCGATCAGGGCGCGCTGAGTATCGAGGGCGTCGGCAACCTGCTGACCACGCTGGCACGCTGCTGCCAGCCACTGCCGGGCGATGCCGTGCGCGGTTACGTCACCAAGGGGCGCGGCGTGTCGGTGCACCGCGCCGATTGCGGCAGCCTGGCGCGGCTGCTGCGGCGCGACCCGGATCGGGTGATCGAGGTGAGCTGGGGGCACGCCGCCAGCCAGGCCTACGAGGTGGACATCGAATTGCGCGGCTACGATCGCAAGGAGTTGCAGAAGGACGTCACCAATGTGATCAGCAACGCCGGCACCCGCATCATCGCCTCGTCCAGCCGGTCGCATCCGCAAAGCGGCGAGGTGGAGATGCGCTATACCCTGCGCGTGCGCGATTTCGAGCAGTTGTCGACCCTGCTGGGCAAATTGCTGGCACTGCCCAACGTGACCGATGCGCGCCGGATCGGCGTCGGCTGAATGCTGAACGCCGGAACGCGCGCCGCGAAGCCGCGCACCGGCCCGATGTTAAGCTGCGGCAGGTACATTCAGCGCCAGGGATCATGAGCACTCGCCGGGACCCGCACGACAAGAGGCCGCACCTTCGCAACGAGCCCACCCTGGGTGATCTCGACCGCGCGGACGACCCGCGCGCGCGCGCCGCCGACGGCTTGCCGCAGGTCACCGTCGAACCGCGTCGTCCCCGGCGTGGGCGGGCGCCCTCCACGTCGTCTTCGCGGCGAGGTCCGGGCTGGCTGGTTCCCGTCTTGCTGCTGCTGATCGTGGTGATGGTCGGTGCACTGTGGCTCAGCCAGAACCGCCTCCGCGGCATGCTGCCGCGCACCGACCTCAATACCGTGCTGGAACAGGCGCAACAGGCCCTGAAGGATGGCCGTCTGGACGGCCAGGATGGCACCAGTGCGCGCGAACTGTTCCAGCAGGCGGTGGCGCAGGAGCCGGACAACGATCGCGCCCGCGACGGCCTGCGCCAGGTGGGTCAGGCCGAGCTGTCCGGGGCCGATGCGGCGCTGCAGGCCGGCCAGCTCACCCAGGCGCAGCAGCACGCGGCGGTGGCACGCGAGCTGCTCGGCGGCGGCAGCGACGTCGACCGGCTGGACACGCTGATCAGCCGCGCGCAGGCCGCGCAGGTGAAGACGGTGGACCTGGTCGACCAGGCGCAGCAGGCACTGGCAGCGGGCAAGCTGGACGGTCCGCAGGGCGCCGGTGCGCTGTACCAGCGGGTGCTCCAGGCCGATCCCGGCAATGCCGTGGCCACGCACGGGCTGGACCTGGTGGGCAGCGCGCTGTCGGTGCAGGCACACGACGCACTCGAGTCCGGCGATCTGGCCAAGGCTGGCGCCAGCATCGAGCAGCTCGCGGCCTTGCAGCCGAACAACGGTGCGCTGCCGGCCCTGCGTGCACTGCAGGCGCAGTTGCGCCAACGGCAGGATGGCGCGTTGCAGGCAACCCTCAAGCAGGGGCAGGACGCGCTGCGCGCGGGTCGCATCGCCGGCGATGGCGACGATACCGCGCTGGCTCATTTCAAGGCTGCACTCGCACTGGATCCCGGCAACGCATCTGCGGAATCCGGCCTGGGCGACGTGGCGCAGGCATTGACGGTGCAGGCCAACGCCGCGATCGACGCGGGCGACCGGGAACAGGCCGCCAAGCTGCTCGATGCGGCGGCACAGCTGGCACCGAAGTCGGCGGATCTCGCAGCGGCGCGCGCGCGCCTGCGCAGCAAGGTCTCGCCGCCGCCGCGCCGCGCCGCAACCGATCAGGGCGAGAAGGTCTCGTCGCCGCCGCACCGCGCCGCAACCGATCAGGGCGAGGATGAACCGGTGGCTACCGCCGTGTTGTCGCCGCAGCAGAGCGTCGCGGTGGCGCAACTGGTGCGGCGCGCGCAACTGGCCACCCACAACGGCAATATCATGATGCCGCCTGGCGACAGCGCCTATGACCTGTATCGCAGCGCGCTGGCGATCGACGGCAACAACACCGCCGCCTTGCAGGGCCTGCAAGGCCTGGCGGGCGAGGCGGAACAGCAGTTCAGGCAGGCGCTCGCCGCCGGCAAGCTGGCGCAGGCCGACGACATGCTGGCCAACCTGGCCGAGCTGGCGCCGGGGGATCCCGCGCAAGGGGCACTGAACAACCGGCTGGCCAGTGCCTGGCTGGACCGCGCCGAGCAGCAACTTGGCAGCGGCGATCGCATCGGTGCCGGGCAGTCGCTGGCGCGTGCGCGCAAGCTGGCGCCGAATCATCCGCGCCTGCTCGACCTGAGCGCCCGCCTGCGGGGCGGGCAATGAGCACTGCATGACCATCCTGGTCGTCGGCGGCAGCAGCCAGATCGGTCATTTCCTGCTGCCGCGCCTGGCGGCCGGCGGCGAACGGATTGTGGCCTTGAGCCGCATCCCGCGGCCGGCACGGGATGGCGTGGAGTGGCTGCACGGGGCCCTGCCTCACGCCGTGCCTTCGCTGCCTGCGTTGTCGGCGATCATCAGCTTCGGCCCGCTGCAGGCGTTGGCCGACTGGCTGGCGCAAGCCGCCCTGGTCGACACGCCGCGGGTGATCGCCACCAGTTCGATGAGCGCCGAAACCAAACGCGACTCGGCGGTGCCGGCCGAGCGCGAGATATCCCGCCAGCTGCGCGCCGGCGAAGTCGCGCTGGCCGCTGCCTGCGCGCGTCATGGCTGCGTCTGGACCGTGTTGCGGCCGACCCTGGTCTACGGCGCGGGGCTCGACAGGAGCCTTACCCCGATCGCCCGTCGCGCCTTGCGCACGCGTCTGTTTCCGATCCCCTCCGGGCGCGGCCTGCGCCAGCCGGTGCACGCCGACGACATCGCGATGGCGGTGCTGGCGGCACTGGAATGCCCCGCCGCCGCCGGGCGCGTCCTGTCGATCGGTGGCGGCGAACGTCTGGCCTGTTCGCAGATGTTTGCGCGCGTACGCCGAAGCCTGCCGCGTGCCACCGTGCCGGTGCGGCTGCCGGCGTGGCTGCTGCGGCTGGGCCGGCAAATGTGTCCGCCGCTGCGTGGACCGTTGAGCCGGCTCGACAGCGATCTGGTGGCTGACAACGACGAACTGCAACGTCTGCTGCATGTCCAGCCACGGCCATTCCAACCCGAGGCCGCGATGTGGGTGGAGTCGCAGCAGGCTCCATGAAGCAGGCCGCACCCATTGCCCGCGTTTTGCCCGCAAACCGCCCGCCACGTTCATGGGCGCGCCGGGATGCAGGCCCTATGATCGAAACATCTGATTGCAGGATTCCCCCACGTTGGCCTTTCTGACCCGCACCCGTTCGTTCGCCCGCCGCAGCTGGCCGTGGCTGCGCATCCCGTGCTGGATCGGCCTGGGCCTGCTGGTGGGTTTCGTGCTGCCGTACACGCTGGTGCTGAACAAGCGCGTGCAGGATCGCTTCAGCGACCTGGTCTTCGCGGTGCCGACGCGCGTGTACGCGCGGCCGTTGCCGCTGAGCACGGGCGAGCCGATGTCGCCGGCCGCACTGGAGCTCGAGCTGACCTTCGCCGGTTACAGCCATGACGGCCGCGGCGATGTCGCCGGCAGCTGGATGAAACAGGGTTCGCGCTACACGATCTCCTCGCGTGGTTATGCCGGACCGGACGGCGGCGAACTGCCGAAGCGGATCCGGGTGACCGTGGGCAGTGGTGAAGTGCAGTCGGTGCAGGATGCCGCCAGCGGCAAGCCGATCGCCTTGACCCACCTGGATCCGGCCCGCATCGCCACGCTGTACGGTGCCACCCAGGAAGAACGCCGCTTCGTGCAGCTGGCCGACGTGCCGCCGTTGTTGCTGAGCGGATTGCAGGCGGTCGAGGATCGCAATTTCAAGCACAACATCGGCATCGACTTCGGCGCGATCGCGCGGGCGGCGTTCGCGAACCTGCGTGCCGGCCATACCGTGCAGGGCGGCTCCACGCTGACCCAGCAACTGGTGCGCAACCTGTTCCTGAGCCGCGACCAGACGTTCACGCGCAAGATCAACGAAGCGTTGATGTCGCTGCTGCTGGAGGCGCATTACAGCAAGGGGCGCATCCTCGAGGCCTACGTCAACGACGTCTTCCTCGGCCAGCAGGGTGGCCAGGCCGTGCACGGCTTCGGTGCGGCATCGGAGTTCTATTTCGGGCGCCGGCTGCAGGAGCTGCGGCCGCAGGAGATCGCGCTGCTGGTGGGCCTGGTCAAGGGGCCGAGTTACTACGATCCACGCCGTGCGCCAAAGCGTGCGCTGACGCGGCGCAACCTGGTGCTGCAGGAATTTTTCGATACCGGCCTGCTCAGCGCGGCCCAGCTCAATGCGGCGCAGGCGGCGCCGCTGGACGTGATCCAGGACGGCCAGCTGCCGCACAACCGGTTCCCCGCGTTCATGGAGCTGGTGCGCAAGCAGATCACCGCCGACTTCGACGAGAAGGCGTTGCGCGAGGGCAACCTGTCGATCTTCACCACGCTCGATCCGGCCGCGCAGCTGTATGCCGAGCAGGCGATCAGCAGCAGCCTGAAGGGCCTGGGCAAGCGCGGCGACGGCGTGCAGGCCGCGGCGGTGGTGACCGACGCGCAGACCGGCAACGTGCTGGCCGTGGTCGGCAGCCGCACCCCGGGCGATCCGGGCTACAACCGCGCGCTGGATATCCAGCGGCCGATCGGTTCGACGATCAAGCCGTTCGTCTACCTGGTGGCGCTGACCCAGCCGCAGCGCTGGAACCTGGCCAGCCTGCTCGACGACAGTTCGATCAGCATGCGCCAACCCAATGGCAGCGTGTGGACGCCGCAGAACGACGACAACCGGAGCCACGGCATGGTGCCGATGGTCGATGCCCTGGCGCATTCGTGGAACCTTGCGTCGATCCGGCTGGGCATGGCGGTGGGTCTGCCGCGGATCAGGGCATTCCTGCAGTCGTTCGGCCTCAAGGAGGTCAATCCGGGCCCCTCGCTGCTCATCGGCGCGCTCGATCTGGCCCCGCTGCAGGTGGCCCAGCTCTATCAATACCTCGCCGCCGACGGGCATGCGCTGCCGTTGCTGGCGGTGCGCGGCGTGCTGGACGGCAATGGCCGCACGATCAAGCGCTACCAGGTGCAGGGTGGCGCGGGCGAATACCAGGAGGCGGTGCGGCTGGTCACCTGGGCGATGCAGCAGGTCGCCGAATATGGCACCGCCAGCGCGATCGGCAACTCCGCACTGGCCTCGCTGCATGCCGCCGGCAAGACCGGTACCAGCAACGACATGCGCGACAGCTGGTTTGCCGGCTTCACCGGCGATCGCCTGGCGGTGTTCTGGATGGGTCGCGACGACAACAAGCCGACCACCTTGTTCGGCGCCACCGGCGGCCTGCGCGCCTGGCGCGACCTGTTCGCGAAGTTGCCGACCCGGCCGTTGTCGGCCACGCCGGGCGCGGGACTGGAAATGGCCTGGATCAACCCCGCGGACGGCAAGCGGACCGAGCAGCAATGCCAGGGCGCGCAACAGGTGCCGGTGGTTGCCGGCAGCCTGCCCGCCGATACCGATGGCTGCTTCTGGCAAGGTGTGCAGAACCTGTTTGGTGGTGGTGATTCCGCCACCCCGGGCGGCACGCCGTCTTCCCCATCTTCCTCCAGCACGCCGATCCGGAACTGATCATGCGCATCCCGTTCAAGTCACTCTTTCTGTTGCCTCTGCTGCTGGCCGCGATCGCGGCGGCCGGCTGCAGCATGTTCTCGCGCAAGCAGGCGGCGGCTCCGCCGGCAGCCCCGGGCTACGACCTGGTCGCGGCGATCCGCGCCGCCGGTGCAGACGACAACTCGGTCATCGATGTGCAGCCGTTGCGCGATCCCGGGATCGCCGCGCTGGTGGATGCCGCGCACCAGGACGAACAGGCCGGCAAGTATGCCGACGCGGCCGCCAGGCTCGATCAGGCGCTGAAGATTACCCCCGACTCGCCCGACCTGCTGCAGGATCGCGCCGAGATTGCGGTGCGCATGAAGGATTTTGCCAGCGCCGAACGGCTGGCCCATCAGTCGTGGTCGCTGGGTCCCAAGCTGGGACCGTTGTGCGCACGCAACTGGCAGACCATCGTGGAGATGCGCTTGCAGGCACACGACAAGGTCGGCGCGGACACGGCGCGGAAGTGGGTGCAGCAATGCCACAAGGCGGCCATTCCGCGCTACTGAGCCAGGCGCCCGGGCTCTCGTCGGGCAAGCCGCCATGGCGCAGCACGGTACCCGGCAAGGGCAGCGCGAAACTGACGTTGAAGCGATGGCGATCCTTCTGATGCCCTCCCGAGCCCGCGGGAATGCCGAGCCTGCGCGCAAGCCGGCGCCCGACCGCGCCGGCGATGCCGCGTCCGGACGATATGGTTGCCGGGCCACGCGGGAGCCTGCCGTGACGATGCAGTGACTGCAGGCGCGGGTGCGGTCGGGCGGAGCATCGCCGAACCATGCGCTCGCTTGCCACGGTCTCCCTGATGCCTGTCGTCACGGGCGGAGAATCAGAGCAAGGGCACCAGCACCAGCGCGATGCCCACGATGCTCACCGCCCAGATCAGCGTCCGCAGATAGGGGATGCCGGCGGCATAGACCGGCACGTAGGCCAGCCGGGCCCAGAAGTAGAGCTGAGCGCCGAGCACGGTCATCGCGTCGTGATGCTGCAGGAGTTGCGCGGCCAGCACCACGGCGGCGTACAGCGGAAAGGTTTCCAGGAAATTGGCGCGGGCGCGATCCAGCCGTCCACCGATGCCGCTGAGTGGTGGCTTCACCTCGTCGCGCGCGCTGGCGGCCCAGCCCAGGCCGCGCTGGCCGACCGAGCAAGTGGCGGCCAGCGCGATCTGCACCAGCCCCAGCACGGCACTCCACAACAGCATGCACAATTCAGTCGTCATGATGCGATTCCCCGGTGGTGGTGCCGGCATGGTGACCCATCGCCGGCAGCGCTGCCAGTGGTGCGGCTCAGGCCACGCGCCTGATCTTCTCGCGCGGCAGCCGCCGCTCGACCCGCTCCAGCGGAATGCGGTCGCCGGCGTCGCTGCCGTAGTACGCATCGATGATGCGGCCGTCCGGGTCGATCACGAAATCGGCCGGCATCAGGTTGCCGGTGTTCAAGCCGGCCAGGCCGACCAGGCGCATGCCGCGGATCAGGGTCGGCACGCGCGTCACGATGGCTTTCAGCTTGCGCCACAGCGAGCGCTCGATGCCGTAGATCTCGTGCGCGCGCGAGGTGGGGTCGGCGGCCAGTGGAAACGGACGCGGGCGATGTCCGGCAAAGCGCAGCACCTCGGCCTGCGAGGCGCTGAATACCGCCACGATGTCCAGCCCGAGCGCGGACAATTCCGCATGCCGGCTGGTCAGTTCGTAGATGCGGAAATTGCAGAACGGGCAGGCGGCGTCGCGGAAGAACGAGAGCAGGGTCAGCCGGCCGTTGCCGCCGATCGCGATCGGCTTGCCGTGGATGTCGACCAGGCCGAGTGCGGGCGCGTATGCAGGTGCGAACAGTCTCACGTCGAGGTTCCTCCGGTGGGCGGTTACGTCTTGCCGAATTGATGGGGCGGAGCCGCACAAGGTTCCCGCGACGGGTTTGCCGCGTCGGCCCGCTCCGGCATACTTGCCGGATGACCGACCTCGATGACACCGAGTCCGACGACGTCGGCAGTCTGCTCGGTGCCGACGGCCCGTTCGCCCGCGAGCTGCCGAACTTCGCGCCGCGGCTGGCGCAGCAGGCAATGGCGCGGGCGGTGCAGCAGGCGATCGCCGGGCGCGACATGCTGATCGCCGAAGCCGGCACCGGCACCGGCAAGACCTACGCCTATCTGGTGCCCGCGCTGCTGTCGGGCGAGCGGGTGATCATCTCCACCGGCACCAAGGCGCTGCAGGACCAGCTGTACTTCCGCGACCTGCCGAAGGT
>DATNGL010000198.1:0-2348 GCA_035605895.1 Rhodanobacter sp. | reverse complement strand
CTGTCGAGGATGCGGTGGCCGCTGACCTGGTAGTCGCTGCCACCATGCGGGCCATCCAGGTGCAGCCGGTCGCCCGGCCACAGCATCTGCAGAAAGCGGAACTGGGTGTCGCGATGCGCACTGATCACGCTCAGCCCGTGGCTGCCCGGCGCCGCGCTGCCGGGTGTCCAGCCGGGCCCGAACGCCAGTGCCTGGCCGTTGTCGCCGTCGAGCACGATCAGATCCCGATGCAATCGCGGCACGCTGAGCCGGGCGATCGGTGCGATGTCGGCCCATGGCCAGGGCCGTCGGGCTTCGCGCCCATGATCGGAGCGTGCCCAGGCACGCCCCAGCAGCAGTTGCGCCAGCGCCGCCTTGGCGTGGATCCAGATGCCATCGAGGCCGAGTCCGGCGGCCAGCATCAGCGCAGCGAACATCAGCCAGCGCCAACCCCGTCGCCGTTTCATCGCCGCACCCGCTGCAGCCACCACGCGATCACCGCCAGCAACAGCGCACACAGCGCCAGCCACAGTTCCAGCTCGGCCGGGGTGGCGGTCTGCGCGAAGTGGGTGCCGGAGGGCATCACGTTCGGGATCTGCTCGTGTCTGAGCGTAGCGTCGGCCGCGCGCGCCGGCGTGCGATCGACGGCCACCAGGCTGGTGTAGCGGCTGACCAGGTGGGCGGCCAGCGCGGTATCGGTGACCTCCTTGACCAGCGCCGCCGATTCGCCACCGCGGGCCAGCTGGTCCATCAGGTCGGCAATGCGCGCCTGTGCCCACAACCGATCCAGTCCCTCGGCGGTGGTGGGCCCGGACAGATCGGCCGGCACCGTCCAGGCCCGGTCGGCCAGCTGGCCACGCACCTGCACCCGCGCGACCGGCTGCGCCAGTTTCGCGGTGATCAGCAGCGGTTCGCCCAGGTAGAGATCGGGCAGCTTGCGCGGGTAGGCTTGCGTACCCGCGGGCCAGTCCGCATGAAGCTCGCGCATCGCCGGGTGATCGAGTTTCTGCAGCAGCTCATGCACCTTCGCATCGAGCACGGCGCGATCGGCGATCAGGGTTTCGCTGCCGCGGCCGTGACGCGCCGCGGCCTGCAGGAAATCGGCGTTGGGCGCGCTGCCGATGCCGATCGGGAACAGCCGCGAGTCGCCCAGTTGCCGGTCGATCAGTTGCATCAACCCGTTCGGATCGTCGACCGCGCCATCGGTGGCGAACAGCACCTGGCGCACGTACCCGGGCGGCGCATGACCGGCCAGCGCAAAACTCAGCGCCGGCGCCATCTCGGTACCGCCGCGCGCCTGCAACTGGTCGATCCAGGCCTGGGCCTGCTGCACCGCGGCGGGCGTGGCGGCGACCGCCGCGGGGCGCCACGGGTTGAGGATGGAGTTGAACTCCGCCACGTTGAAACGATCGCCGGGTTGCAACTGGCCCAGCGCGAGGTCCAGCGCCGCGCGCGCCTGGCGGATCGACTCGCCGCCCATCGAGCCGGAGGTGTCGATGATCAGGATCAGTTCGCGCGGCAGGCGTTGCGCCTGTTGCTGCGGCGGCAGCAGCATCAGCATGGCGTAGTGCGCGCCGTCGATGTCCTCGCTGAAGCTGGCGACGTTGGGCTGTGCCTGCGGCTCCGGCTGCCAGCGCAGCACGAAGTCGCGATCGGGCAGCACGCTGGCGTCGCGCAGGCGGATCTCCCAGCGTTTTCCATGTTGCGTGCTGACGATCGCGTGGCTGGGGCTGTCCACCGCGGCCAGCGGCACGCCGGCATCCAGTTGCACGGCGATATGCGTGTGCAACGGCGCCCGGGCATCGTCGTCGGCGAACACCTGCGCTGTGGTGATGCCGGCGTCGCCCGGCTGCGCACCCTCGCGCATGTGGTAGCGCGGGGTGAAGGTGAGCGGAAAGCGCAGCGAGAATTCGCCGGCGCGGTAGTCGATGCGCTGCCAGTAATGCAGCTCGATCGTCACCGTCTCGCCGGGCGCCACATTGGTCACCGCGGTGCGGAACAGGTTGCCGTCGTCGGCCTCCACCAGCGCCGCCTGCCGGCCGTCGGCACGCGCCTGCGCGAACACCTTCTGCGCTGCCTCCTTGCGCTGGATCTCGGCCACGATGCGGCGCTCGCCGATGTCCAGCGACATCGAATACACCGCCGCGCCGGGCGGCAGCGGCAGCAGGTAGTCGCCTTCCAGCCAGTCCTTGCCGGCGTTGCGGAATTGCTGGCGCACCTGCACCTCGGCGACCAGCCCGCTGATGCGGTAATCGACGTCGGTATCGAGGCTGGCCAGGCTGTGATCGTGACCGGCGCGGTCGTGCAGGCGCAGCTCGCCGCTGCCGGGCGCGGTGGCGTGCGCGGCCAGACCGAACAGCAACCCGCCC
>DATNGL010000197.1:0-3506 GCA_035605895.1 Rhodanobacter sp. | reverse complement strand
TCAGCGAGGAAACGTTGGTGTTGATGACCAGTGACATGGGATGTCTCCTAATTAAGCGGTCTTGAAGCTGTCGGATACCTTCTCCGGCGGTGCTCCTAGACCGGAGTGCCAACCGCCTCAGGGGATGTTTCGGCGGTGGCGCGGGCTTCTTGAGTCATTTCCCGAAATTTCTTTGCGTTGGCACGGGATATGCGCCTGATCCTGCCTGCGGCAGGTATCGGTCGTATGGCTTGTCGACAACTCCTTGCGTTGCCTGGACCCTCAAGTCGGCGCAACAGCTCTCCTGCAGACCGATCCACGGCTTGGCACCAACCTTGCTCCAACCGATGAAAGGCCGCTCCGCGACGTAAAACCGTCGATGTCGCGAGCGCCGGAACTTCCATCGCGAGGCACAGGCACATGCAAGCGGCCACCATGCAGGACGAGGCAATCGGGCACGCCTCGACAATTCCGTTGATGCGCGCGCAATTGCCGGACGCCGACGCGTTGCTGCCGTATCTTCGACGCATCGATGCCGCGCGCTGGTACACCAATTTCGGTCCGCTCGCGAACGAACTGGAGCAGCAGCTGGCCACGCAGCTCGACCCCGGCGACAGTCCCGCCGTGGTCAGCCTGTCCAGCGGCACCGCCGCGCTCGAGCTGGCGCTGGGCGCCATGCAGCTTCCGTCCGGCGCACAGGTACTGCTGCCGGCACTCACCTTCGTCGCCACCGCCACCGCCGTCATCCGCGTCGGCCACATGCCGCTGATCGCCGACGTGGCCGCCGGCAACTGGCTGCTCACACCGGAAATCGCGCGGCGGATCGCGACATCCCGACGGATCGACGCCGTCATGCCCGTCGCAACGTTCGGGCTCGCGCAAGACATCACGGCGTGGGATCGCTTCGTCGAGGACACCGGCATTCCCGTACTCATCGATGCCGCGGGCGCCTTCGGCAACCAGCAAGCCGCGCGGCGCTGCCACGTGGCCTTCAGCCTGCACGCCACGAAAGCGCTCGCCGCCGGCGAGGGCGGTTTCGTCGTCACTCGCGACCACGCGATGGCCGCGCGGATACGCACGCTGAGCAATTTCGGCATCGATCTCGAGCACGGCAGCCAGGTGTTCTTCCCCGGCGGCAACGGCAAGCTCAGCGAGTACCACGCCGCCGTCGCGCTGGCCTCACTGGATCAATGGCCCGACATCGAACGTTCGCGCCGCGCGCTGCAGGCGCGCTACCTCAGGCAACTGCAGCGATCCTGCCCGGGAGTCGTCCTGCAGGAACAGGCGGTGGGCGGCGTGTACCCGATCCTGGTGGTGGCGCTGCCATCCGGCGTGCATGCCCGGGAAATCCAGCAGGAGCTGGCGGCGCGCGGCATCCAGACGCGGCAATGGTACTGCCCCACCCTCGACCGCCACCCCGCCTTCGCCAGCTTTGGTGCCGAGCCATTACCCGTGGCGCATTCGCTTTCGGAGCGCCTGCTCGGCCTGCCGTTCTACCTGGACATCACGACGACGCAGATCCGCCGCGTCTGCGAATCGCTGGCTAGCGTGCTTGCCGAAGCGGCCGGCACGATCCGGCCGACGAGCAGCCATCCCGCCGGGACATGCCACCCATGAGCCACACCGAGACGGCCCTGCTGCAGCAGCACTGCGAAAAGCTGCAACAGCGCATCGGACTGATGCAGCAATTCTTCGACGAACATGCCCTGCGGGAAAAGACGCGGCTCCGCGCCGGCGATGCGGCGTGCCTCGAACGCATCCGCCGCGCTCCCGGCTATGCGGCGGCCTACGGCGAACAACCGCTGGTCTCGGTCATCGTTCCCACGTACAACCGTGCCGAGCTGATCGTGCAGCGCACGCTGCCGAGCGTGCAGCGCCAGGATCACGCGAACTGGGAGCTGCTGATCGTCGGCGACTGCATGGAAGCGTCGCAGGCGGCGATCCTGCATGCGGCCGCGCAGGACGACCCGCGCATACGCTTCCACAACCTGCGCCGACGCGGGAAATACCCGTCGTCGAAGGGGCCGATGTGGTACGTGGCCGGCATCAAGCCGGTCAACTTCGGCCTGCGCGTGGCCCGCGGCGCGTGGATTGCCCATCTGGACGACGATGACGAATTCCTGCCCGATCACCTTTCGAGCCTGTTGCGCACCGCACGGGAAAACCGCGCCGAATGGGCGCACGGACGCGTCCGCTTCCTGGACGACGACGGCAACGAGCAGGGCGTGGTCGGCAGCGCCATCCCGCGCTTCAGCGAAATATCGCGCATCGGCAGCCTGTACCACGCCGGGCTGAAGACTTTCCGCTACAACCCCGGGTGCTGGAAGTACTTTCATCCGGGCGACTGGGATTTGTGGGAGCGTCTGCTCGACATGGGCGTGCGCCACGCCCACACGGACGAAATCGTCGCCGTCCATCACGGCGACTATTTCCGCAGTTCGGTGCTGGAGGATGGCCGGGATTCGGCCGTCAGCTTCCGCGCCGCCACCCCCGAAGAGATCTATCGCCACTGGCTGCAGCCCCAGCGGCTTACGCCGCAACACGCCGCGCTGGCCCAAGGCCGGCAGACCCCGTTTTCCGTGGAAGTCGTCGTCATCGACACCGACGGCACGGCCGCCGACGTCCAGGCCAGCCTCGACAGCCTCGCCGGGCAGCAGCATCGCGACCTGCGCGTGACCGTGCTGTCGGATCGTGACGATCTCGCCTGCCCCGGCGCCGCACTGCAATCGCTGCATGGCGACTGGGTCGAACGCTTCAATGAACTGGCCGCCGCCAGCGACGCGGACTGGCTGCTCCCGCTGTTCGCCGGCGACGAGCTGGCGCCGCATGCGCTGCTGCTGCTCGCCGAGAACGCCGGCACCCATCCGGAGCACGCCTGCTGCTATGTCGACGAGGACACGCGTGTCGGCGATGGCTACGGGCAGCCGATCCTCAAGCCCGACCTGAACCTGGACATGTTGCGCAGCTATCCCTACCTGGGCCGCACCCTGGCCATGCGCAGGGAAGCCTTGCTCGAACTGGGCGGATTGAATGCGCAACGCGGGCCGCTCGCCCATTACGACTTCGCGTTCCGCAGCATCGAACAACATGGCCTGCAATCCGTGGGACATCTTGCCGAGGTGCTGTACCGCGCCGGCCAACCCTACGCGCAATGGCTGGCGTCGCCACCGGTGCGCGAGCATGCCGCCGCGGTCGTGGCAGGTCATCTCGACCGCCTGGGCATCCGCCACGAAATCGCGTCCGACGCTTTGACCGGCGTCCATCGCGTGCGTTACCTGCACGATCGCCAGCCGCCGGTCTCGATCATCATCCCCACCCGCGACCAGCTGCCGATGCTCAACGGCCTGATCGACAGCCTGCTCGCCAAGACCGGCTACAAAAACTACGAGCTGCTGATCGTGGACAACGACAGCCGCGACCCGGCCGCGTGTGCCTATCTCGACGGCATCGAGCGGCTGAACAACCCGCAGTTGCGCGTGCTGCGCTGGCCGCATCCGTTCAACTACTCCGCAATCAACAATTTCGCC
>DATNGL010000196.1:0-2761 GCA_035605895.1 Rhodanobacter sp. | reverse complement strand
TTTCTTGATTAAAACCGGCCCGCCCGGAAATCGGCGATCGCTTCGTGGATCTGCGCCTGGGTGTTCATCACGAACGGGCCATAGCGCGCCACCGGCTCCTGCAATGGCTGGCCGGCCACGATCAGCAGGCGTGAGGCCTTGTCGTCGCCGGTCAACTGCAGGTGCTCGCCTTCGGACAGCACGCCCAGCTCGCTGCGCTGCAGCCGCTCACCGCCGACCAGGGCTGATTCGCCATCGAACACGTAGGCAAAACCGTGGTGTCCGGCCGGCAGGTCGAGTACGAAGCGGGCGCCAGGCTGAAGCGCGACATCCAGGTAGACGGGTGCGGTGGGAATGCCCTGGACCGGGCCGGTGACGCCGGCCAGCGCGCCTGCAATCACCTTCACCTCCACGCCCGTGGCCGGATGCACGACGGGAATCCGCTCCGGGCCGATATCCTGGTAGCGCGGCGCGGTCATCTTGTCCTTCGCCGGCAGGTTCACCCACAACTGGAAACCCCACATCAGGCCGTTTTCCTGCTGCGGCATTTCCGAATGCAGGATGCCGCGCCCGGCAGTCATCCACTGCACGCTGCCGGGCACCAGATCGCCGCGGTTGCCATGGTTGTCGCCGTGCTGCATGCGGCCGGCGAGCATGTAGGTCACGGTTTCAAAGCCGCGATGCGGGTGCTCCGGGAAGCCGGCGATGTAGTCGCCGGCCTGGTCGGAGCGGAACTCGTCCAGCAGCAGGAACGGGTCGAGCATGTCCAGCCCGGGCTGGCCGATCACGCGCTTCAACTTCACGCCGGCGCCGTCGGACGTATCCATGCCGCGGATGCGGCGGGTGATGTGGCGATCGCTCATGGCCTGCTCCGATAAGGAATGACTGCCCGCCAAGATGGCCCCGTGCGCCGGTTTGTCCAAGTGCCCGGGCAGGAACGGATCGTTCCGCCGCGGCGACAGTGGCGGAGAGCGGGGAGTGAGAGAGAGGCGAAGATGCGTCGGCGTTCTCTCGCCTCTCACTTCTCTTCACCCACTCCTGCTTTCAGTGTACCCAGTGGCCGCTGCGCTGACGCGGCGGGGCGGCCTCGTCGTCCTGGCCCGGGCGCTGCTGCAACACCATCGCCTCCACTTCCGCCTCGGTCGCGGGTTTGGCTTGCCAGTACTGGTTGACCGCATGCAGCACCGTCGGCACCTGGGCCAGGCATTCGTCGTACTCGTCGTCGCTGAGCTTCTCGAACTCGGCCTCCGAGCTCAGGATGCCCTCGTCCACCGCCAGTGCCATCACCGGGCCGAGCAGTTCCATCAGCTCCGGATCTTCCGACAGCCGGCCTTCCCACAACGCGGCGCGCAGGTCGATGCCACGGCTGAAGCCTTCGCACCAGCCCCCGGCCGACAGCATCGGGCCGGTCTCCGTCATCACTTCGCCGAGGATCGGCTCGTACGCTTCGACGTCGAGCTCGGCACTGATCGAATCGTTGAGCTTGGCCAGCAGTTCGAGCACACGATTGCCTTCATCCTCGTCGCCGAACGGCTCGTGCAATACCTCGGGCAGCCACTCGTCGGGCAGCACCAGCAACGGACCGATCGTCAGCGCACTGAGCAGGCCGTGCACGCCGTCCAGCAGCAGATCGCCCTCGCCGGTGTGCGCGCGCAGGTAGCGATCCAGTTCGTCCAGCTCCTTGTCGTCCAGCGAGCTGGGCCATTCGGTCTTTGCAGTCATGTCGTTCAGATATCCAGTTCCAGCGTCACCGGCGTATGGTCGGAAGGTCGCTCCCAGCGCCGCGGTTCGCGATCGATAGCCGCCGCCGTGGCGGCCGATTTCAAGGCCTCGCCGATCAGGATCAGGTCGATGCGCAGGCCCATGTTGCGGCGGAATGCGGCCTGCCGGTAGTCCCACCAGCTGTAGTGTCCGGCCTCCGGCTGGAACAGGCGGAAGCTGTCGTGCAGGCCGAGGTCGGTGATCGCCTTGAGCGCGGCACGCTCCGGCGGCGAGCACAGGATGTCCTCGCCCCAGGCGACCGGATCGTAGACGTCGCGGTCGTCCGGGCAGATGTTGAAGTCGCCCAGCACCACCAGCTTCGGGTAACGCTCCAGCTCGCGCGCCAGGAACTCGCGTACCCTGGCCAGCCAGTCCAGCTTGTAGGCGTATTTCTCGTCGCCGACCGCCTTGCCGTTGACCACGTACAGGTCGACCACGCGCAGGTCGCCGATGGTGGCGGCCAGGATCCGCCGCTGCGGGTCGTCCAGGCCCGGAATGTCGGTGACGATGTCGGTGGCTTGCTCGCGGGCCAGGATCGCCACGCCGTTGTAGGTCTTCTGGCCCGAATACACCGCCCGGTAGCCGGCCGCGGCCAGTTCGTCTACCGGAAACTTCGCGTCTTCGAGCTTGGTTTCCTGCAAGGCCACCACGTCGGGCTGCGCGTCGGCCAGCCACTGGGTCAGGTGCGGCAGGCGCACCTTCAGCGAATTGACGTTCCACGAGGCGATCTTCATGCGGCCATTGTAGGGGATGGCCCGGCCAGGCCGCTTCCAGGGCAGGCGGCCACCCCGTTTGGGTCGGCGCCAGGTATTTGCGCCGAAAAGCCACCGTAACCGCCAGTTCCGGTGTATGCTGCGCGGGCGAGCATCCCGGGCAACCTGGATTGCTTGCCCATCTTGCGGTCAAGTGCATCTCGCTCCGAGCCGCAAACCATCCATGCTTCAAAGGTAAAGTTACATGTCGGATCGTCAGAGCGGTACAGTCAAGTGGTTCAACGACGCCAAGGGTTTTGGCTTCATCA
>DATNGL010000195.1:0-4667 GCA_035605895.1 Rhodanobacter sp. | reverse complement strand
TCAGGCAATCACGAACATGGGTTCGTCGAACTCCACCGGCTGGCCGTTCTCGATCAGGATGGCCTGCACGGTGCCGGCCACGTCGGCCTCGATCTGGTTGAACATCTTCATCGCCTCGATGATGCCCAGCGTCTCGCCGGCCTTCACCTGCTGGCCGACCTTGACGAAGGCAGCCGCTCCCGGCGTGGCCGAAGCGTAGAAGGTGCCGACCATCGGCGCCTTCACCACATGCCCCGCGGGCAGCGCAGCGGCAACGGGGGCTTCGCTGACGGCAGCAGATGGCGCGGGTGGAGCCACCGGTGCCGCAGCTGCCGGGGCTACAGCTGGGGCGGTCGCGGCGGCCGCCGGCACGGCACTCTTGGGTACGCGCGAGAGGCGAACGACTTCCTCGCCTTCCTTGATCTCCAGTTCGGCGAGGTTGGATTCCTCGAGCAAGTCGATCAGCTTCTTGATTTTGCGCAAATCCATCGGATCAGCCTTTGGTCGGTCAGGCCACGCTCGGTGGCTGGAATTGAGTGGGATTGGAGCCGGTCGCCCGGCTCAGATCGTGGCGGGCCGCGGGGCCTGCAGGCGCTGGATCGCCGCCTCCAGCGCCAGGCCATAACTGGCACTGCCGAAACCACAGATCACGCCAAGTGCCAGGTCGGCGAGGTGCGAATGGTGGCGGAATGCCTCGCGGGCGAACACGTTGGACAGGTGCACCTCGATGAACGGTATGGCTACCGCCGCAAAAGCGTCGCGCAGCGCGATGCTGGTATGGGTGAAGGCGCCGGCATTGCAAAGGATCAAGGCGGTCTGGTCGTCCCGGGCCTGGTGGATGCGGTCGATCAGCTCGTGTTCGGCATTGGATTGGAACCAGGCCAGTTCATGCCCCGCCGCCTGCGCGCGCCCGGCCAGCGTCTGGTTGATCGCGGCCAGGGTTTCGGTCCCGTAGAGCTTCGGCTCGCGTGTGCCCAGCAGATTGAGATTGGGCCCATGCAGGACCAGGATCTTGGCCACGAAACCGTCCAGCTTGCGTCCGGATGTCCCGGTACCGGGCGCAGTGTGCGCGTACCGGTCGATGTTGTCCAGTTCACTGTAGATCGACGATGTTTGCCGGAGAAGTGCGGGATTACCCTGCGCTGGCGTATGTCCGGCGACCTTCAGGGGCGCGTCTGGACGGGTGCCAGCCAATCATCCAGTTGCGCAGCAGACAGCGCGCCGGCATGAGTCGCCAAAATTCGGCCATCGCTTCCCACAAGTACGCTAAAAGGCAGTATCTCGCGCCTATCGCCCAGTCGAAGCGAGGTGCTCGGCGCTTCCAGTTGGCCCAGCAAGATCGGGTAACTGACCGGATGTGCGGTCAGAAAGGCGCGAACGTGCTCGGGTTCATCCATGGCGATTCCCAGCACGATCGCCCCATGATCGCCGAACTTCTGCTGTGCCTGGTTCAATGCCGGCATCTCTTCCAAGCACGGTCCGCACCAGCTGGCCCAGAAGTTCAATAGCAGGCGCCGGCCCCGATAGTCGGTCAGCGCGTGCGGGTGGCCTTGAAGATCGGGCAGCGCGAGCGCCGGCAATGGCCGGCCGATGATCGCGGCGTCTGCAAGTCCGGCCATCGGCGACTGGCGATGGTGCTGGATGATGCCGCCGAGGATGGCCGCCAGCACGGCCAGCGCCAGGATCAGGCTGGTGCTGCGGCCGGGCATCAGCGCGCGGCGTCGGTCAGCGCCTGCTCGACCATCGAGGAGGTCAGCACCGTGGACAATTGCCGGCCCGGTCCGCCGTGTTTCGGGAACACGACGTAGAGCGGTACGCCCGGCGAGTTGTATTGCGCGAGGAATGCGCTGATGGCCGGGTTGACGTCGGTCCAGTCCCCTTTCATGTAGACCGCACCGGTGCGTTGCAGCAGGTCGCGGAATCGCTGCGTGTCGAGCACGGTGTGCTCGTTCGCCTTGCAGGTGACGCACCAGTCGGCAGTCATGTCGACGAACACGGGCGTGCCGGCGGCGCGCAGTTCGGCCAGCTTCTGCGGGCTGTAGGCGACCACGCCGTCCTCCGTCACGCTGGCGCTGGACGGCGGCGGCACTTTGCTCAGCAGCACCATCGGCACCAGGGTGGCGATCGCCAGCACCGCGACGGCAAGCTTGCTGACCGTGCCGCGCGAGCGGCTGCGTTCGAACCACCACAAGGTCATCGCCAGCAGCACCATCGCGACCAGTACCAGGCCGACCGCGTCGGCACCGCGCTGGTTGGCCAGCACCCAGACCAGCCACGCGGCGGTGAGGTACATCGGGAAGGCCAGCACCTGCTTCAGCGTTTCCATCCAGCGTCCCGGCCTCGGCAGCAGGCGTGCCAGCGCAGGCACGAAACCGATGGCCAGGAACGGCAAGGCCAGGCCGATGCCCAGCGCCAGGAACACCAGCAGCGCCGACAGCATCGGCGCGGTGAACGCATAGGCCAGCGCGCTGCCCATGAATGGCGCGGTACATGGACTGGCCACCACCACGGCCAGCACGCCGGTGAAGAAGTCGCCGGCCGGTCCGGAACGCGAGGCGAGGTGGGCGCCGGTATTGCCCAGCGCGGCGCCGAGCTGCACCACGCCGGACATCGACAATCCGACCGCCAGCATCACCAGCGCCAGTGCGCCGACCACGAGCGGTTGTTGCAGTTGCGTGCCCCAGCCCAGCGCATGGCCCGCCGAACGCAAGGCGAGAATGCCCAGCCCAAGCGCGGCAAAACTGACCAGCACGCCGGCGGTATAGAACAAGGCATGTCGACGCGCAGTGGCGCGGTTCTCGCCGCTCTCGAGCACGCTGACCGCCTTGATCGACAGTACCGGCAACACGCAAGGCATCAGGTTCAGCACCAGCCCGCCGCCGAGCGCGAGCAGCAGGGCGGCGATCAGACTGACCTGCAGCGGACCCTCGCCTGCATTGGCGGGCGGCAATTCCGGCGCTGTTTCCGTGGTCTGGCCAGTGGCGGCAACCCCGCTGCCGAGATCGACACTTGCCGCCCGGGTCATCAGCGGATAGCACAGGCCGCCGTCCTGACAGCCCTGGAAGCTGGCCACCAAGGTCAATTGCTGGCGACCGGCGAGGTCGCCCTCGATCGTCACCGGCAGCTCGACCTGGTCGAAGTACACGGTGACGTCGCCGTAATGCTCGTCGTGATGTGCGGTGCCTGCCGGCCACGCCGGCTTCAGGCTGAGGCCGGCGGCATCCTTGAGTTTCAATGCAGTCTGGTCGCGATACAGGTAATAGCCCTTCGGCATCGTCCAGCGCAGCAGCAGTTGGTGCGGGTTCTGCGCCAGCGCCTCGAAGCGGAAGGCCTGTTCGGCTGGCAGGGGCGCACCGGCCACGCCGGTGATCGCGCTGTTGCTGCGACTGCCCAGTTGCCCGAGCGCGGCGCCGAGCGGATTGCTGCTGGCAGGCGTGGTCACGCTCCCGGGGTTTGTCGGTAGCGGCAGATCCAGTTGTTCGGTATGCGGCGGATAGCAGATCTTCGGATCGACCTCATGGCAGCCCTGGTACTGCACGCTCAGGCGCAGCCGTGTGGCGCCGGCGGCTACGGTATAGGGAACGCTGGCATCGATGCCGTGGTGGTAGGTCTCCACGTCGCCCAGGTATTCGTCGTGATGCTTCTCGCCGTCGGGCAATTGAGCTTCGCCCAGGGTCACACCCTCGCCGGCCTTGAATTTCATGCGGCCGCGGTAGAGGTAATAGTCCGGCGCGATCGTCCAGTGCAGTTTCAGTACGCCGGGCGACGATGCGTCGGCACGGAGTTTGTAGGCCTCGGTGACGGGCAGCAGGCTGGCGGTGTTCTGGGCGAACGCGGGCAGGACGGCGAGCAGCAGGCCCAGGCAGATCGGCAGGTGAGTGGCCATTCGGCCGACGGACAGCGAACGCATTGCGACTCCGGCAAACAAGCCCGTGGGAACAGGCGTGAGGACATTATGGCGCAGGCCGGTGATCTGGCCGCGGGCTTGCTTCATTACGCCACGCCAGGCCGCCGGGTTACTTCCGTCCGGCCTGGCTCAGCCCGGACTTTGCCGGCGAACCCAGTCGAGGTAGGCCTCATGCCCTTGCGCCACCGGCACGGCGATCAATTCCGGGACATCATAGGGATGCAATTCGAGCAGGCGGCGTTCCAGCGCGCCAAGCCGGGCCTCGGTGGTCTTGATCAGCAGCAGCTCCTCGGCGTCGCTGTGGACGGCACCTTCCCAGCGATAGGTCGAGCGGATGCCGGACAACTGGTTGACGCAGGCGGCCAGCCGCTCGCCTACCAGGGTTTCCGCGATCCGCCGGGCGCTGGCGGCGTCCGGGCAGGTGCAATAGCAGAGCAGGATGGCTTCGGGCATGCCGGGCAGCCTAGCGTGCGAAATGCACAAACGCATCGTGCCCGAAGATGCGCGGCCTTGGTCGATAGCCCTTGAAAGCCGCCTTTGCCTTCCCCATTAGTTACTGGTTCCCGGTTCCGTTCAAAAGATCTTGCAGCGGCGGTCCGTACTGCTAAAATTGGCACTCACATACCATGAGTGCTAGCAAGTTCGCCGGTTCGGGTCTTGCCAAGCCTTGTCCCACCTCAATCGACCATCGGAGTCCTTCCATGAGCAAACTGCGTCCCTTGCATGATCGCGTCATCGTCAAGCGTCTCGAAGAAGAGCGCGTCTCCGCCGGCGGCATCGT
>DATNGL010000194.1:0-14840 GCA_035605895.1 Rhodanobacter sp. | reverse complement strand
TGGTGGAAATCGCCGCTGCCCATGAACACGGTGCCGTAATCCGTCGGCAGCAATTCGTCCAGCACCGCGCCGAAACGCCGCATGGTGGCCAGCGAGCAGCCAAAGCGGATCGCTTCCTGCCAGTGTTCCAGCGGCAGCACCAGCCGATCCGGCAACGCACCGACCGACTGGTCGATGTCGAGCACGACCGGCCGTTTCGCCCGATCATTCATCGCCATGCTCCGCCGCCAGCAGCTGCCGGTCGCTTTCGAAATGCCCGCCGAGCTGGCGCAGCAAGGCGCGCAGCAGGGGGTTGCGGGCATACACGGCGTGGCGGGTGAAGGTCATGCGGGCACCGAGGAAGGCCTTGACCTGCGGGTCGGTCCAGCCCGCCACGTAATGGGTCAGGCCGCGCCGGCGCGCATAGTCGAGATTGTGCATCCAGCTGACAAAATACAGATTGTGCTCGCGTGCCTTCGGATAGGCGAAGCCGACGTATTTGTCGATCAGCTTGCCGGCGTGCTCGTAGCAAAGGTTCCAGCCGATCATCTCGCCGGCGTGGCGATAGACAAACACGATGCCGCCGCTGGCCGCATCCTGCAGCACCGTGCGGAAAAAGTCGGCCCCCGGGCGATCGAAATGGATCTCGCTCTGCGCGTAGACGTTGTCGAACAGCGCCTGGAACAGCGCCAGCGTCGCGTCATCGTGGAAGCGTGCATCGCCCGTGCCGACCGCCTCGATGTCCAGGTCGGCGCGCGAGCGCAGCTTGCGCCGGATGTTCTTCCGGCGACTCGACGAAAGCCGTCCGAGATATTCATCGTTCGAGCCGAAATCGATCGGCACCCAGGCCAGCGCCTGGCCTTCCAGCAGCACGTAGCCTTGCGCTTCACAGGCCGCGGCGAAGACCCGGGCATGCTCGTTCGCGGCCGCATCGAGCAGGGGCGAATCCTGCGCGATGTCCTTGACGATCAGCAGGCGGCATTCGCGTCCGTAGGCGCGTTTCAGTCCCCGCGCCAGATCCATCGGCGCCACCGCCGGTGGCAGCGGCGCGTATTCGGACACCGTGGTACCGGCAAAGCGCGTGCGCCAGCGCAGCAGGCGACCCCACCAGCGGTAGCCGGGCAGGCGCGTGAGCCGGCGGCGCAGCACGTCGTCCGCCGTGGTCAGCAGGTCGAACGGCGCCTTGAAGCAGGGCATGCCCTGCGGCGACCGCTCCACCGTGAAACCCAGCGGCGGGTGCTGCATGAACGCGCCGATAAGCGCATCCGGCTCGAGTTGTGCGATGAAAGGCATGAGTAAGCCATTCTGCCTAGACTTGGGGATATGCAAAACTGTGGCCTGCAACCAGGAGCCGATCCGTCATGAGCGAAACCATCCAGCAGCAGATTTTCGAGATCATCGCCAAGCAGGCCAAGATCGACGTGGCCACGATCAAGCCCGAGTCCACCCTGAAGGATCTTGGCATCGCCTCGCTCGACGCGATCGAGCTGATCTTCGACATCGAGGAGCACTTCGACATCAACTTCCCCGACCAGCAGGGCGCGAATTTCGACAGCGATACCGCGCAAAGCCTGGTCGATGCGGTGCAGAAGGCGCTGGACGAGAAAGCCGCCGCCGGCGAAGGGAACGCGTAATGTCCGTGCAGTCGTTGCGCCGGGTGGTGATCACCGGCATGGGCGCGATCAGCCCGCTCGGCATCGGCGCCGAAGCCCTGTGGCAAGGCCTGCGCGAAGGTCGCAGCGGCATCGGCCCGTTGCGCCACCCCGACGCCGAACGCCTGAAGCTGAAGATCGCCGCGCAGGTGCCGGCGAGTTTCGACCCGGCCGCGGGCATCGACGAGCGCACCCTTCCCCTGCTCGACCGCACCTCCGAATTCGCGCTGCACGCGGCGCGCGAGGCCATCGCGCAATCCGGCATCGATTTCAGCCAGCCCGCACTCGGCCTGCGCACGGCGGTGGTGGTGGGCACCGGCGTCGGCGGCGAGACGACGCAGGACGAACAGAGTCGGCGCCTGTACGCGGAAAATGCCCAGCGCACGCATCCACTGACCATCGTGCGGCTGATGACCAACGCCTCGGCCAGCCAGATCAGCATCGCTTACGGTCTGCGCGGACCGGCCTTCGCCGTGGCCAGTGCCTGCGCCTCGGCCAACCACGCGATCATCCAGGCCGCGCAGATGATCCGTTACGGCATGGCCGACGCGGCGGTCACCGGCGGCACCGAGGCCTGCCTCACCTACGGCGCGATGCGCGCGTGGGAAGCGATGCGCGTGCTGGCCGACGACACCTGCCGGCCGTTCAGCGCGAACCGGCGCGGCCTGGTGCTCGGCGAGGGCGCCGCCATCTTCGTGCTGGAAACGCTGGAGCATGCCCAGGCGCGTGGCGCCACGATCCTGGCCGAACTGGCCGGCAGCGGCATGACCGCCGATGCCACCGACATCGTGATGCCCAGCGCGGAAGGCTCCTCCGCGGCGATGAGCCAGGCACTGGCCGATGCAGGTCTCGCCCCGCAGGATGTCGATTACATCAACGCCCATGGCACCGGCACGCAGGCGAACGACGCCACCGAGACGAAGGCGATCCGCCTCGCCTTCGGCGCGCATGCCGACCGCCTCGCGGTGTCCTCGACCAAGTCGATGCACGGCCATGCGCTTGGCGCTTCCGGCGCGCTGGAGCTGGTCGCCGTGATCGGTGCGCTGCGCGACGGCGTGGTGCCGCCGACAGCCAACCTGGACAAGGCGGACCCGGCCTGCGACCTGGACTATGTGCCGAACACCGCACGCGAGATGCCGGTACGCGCCGCACTGAGCAACTCGTTCGCGTTCGGCGGACTCAACGCAGTGCTGGCGCTCAAGCGCGCACCCTGACCTTCCTGCAGCCTGTTGCAGACGGAAAAACCCGGCGGTGATCCGCCGGGTTTGTTTCGCGCGTGACCCGCGCGCGGCCAAGCTCAGCCCTTCTTGGCCTTGGTCAACAGCTGATCCAGCAGGCTGATCGCCAGGTCGATCTCTTCATGGGTGATCTCCAGCGACGGCGCGAACGTGATCACGTTCTTGTACCAGCCGCCCACGTCCAGCACGAGGCCGATCTTCTTGCCGTTGTGCTCGAGGTCGCCGGCCAGGCCGATGTCGACCATCCTGTCCAGCAGCGCCTTGTTCGGCGTGAAGCCGTCGTCGGTGCAGATCTCGGCGCGCAGCGCCAGGCCGAGGCCGTCGACATCGCCGATTTCCCTGTGCCGCTTCTGCAGGTCGCGCAGGCCGTCGAGGAAATGCGCGCCCTTCTTCGGCACCGTGGTCTCGTAGTCCAGCTCGTAGCCCATCTTGATCACTTCCAGGCCCAGCGCGGTGCCGAGCGGGTTGGAGTTGAACGTCGAGTGGGTCGAGCCCGGCGGGAAGATCGTCGGGTTGATCAGCTCTTCGCGTGCCCACAGGCCGGACAACGGATTGAGGCCGTTGGTCAGCGCCTTGCCGAACACCACGATGTCCGGGGTCACGCCGAAATTCTCGATCGACCACAGCTTGCCGGTGCGCCAGAAACCCATCTGGATTTCGTCGGACACCATCAGGATGCCGTACTGGTCGAGCACCTTCTTCAGTCCCTTGAAGAAGCCCATCGGCGGGATCACGTAACCGCCGGTGCCCTGGATCGGCTCGACGTAGAACGCGGCGTACTCGCACTGGTTCGTCTTCGGATCCCACACGCCGTTGTATTCGGTCTCGAACAGGCGCGCGAACTGATGCACGCAGCTGTCCGAATACTCTTCGGCCGTCATGCCCTTCGGGCGACGGAACGGATACGGAAACGGCAGAAACATCGCGCGCTCGCCGAAGTGGCCGAAGCGACGGCGGTAGCGATAGCTCGAGGTGATCGACGAGGCGCCGAGGGTGCGCCCGTGGTAACCGCCCTCGAACGCGAACATCAGGCTCTTGCCATTCTTGAAGTTGCGCACCAGTTTCAGCGAATCCTCGATTGCCTGCGCGCCGCCCACGTTGAAGTGCACGCGACCGTCGAGACCGAACTTCTTCTTCGCGTCCAGCGCCACCGTCTTGGCCAGCTCGATGCGGGTCTGGTGCAGGTACTGGCTGGCGACTTGCGGCAGGCGGTCGATCTGCTCCTTCAGCACGTTGTTGAGGCGCTTGTTGCCATAACCGAAGTTGACTGCCGAGTACCACATCTGCAGATCGAGGAACGGCGTACCGGCGGTGTCGAACATGTAGCTGCCTTCGCCGTGGCGAAAGATCTTCGGCGGATCCACGTAATGCACGGTATCGCCGAACGAGCTGTATTTCGCCTCGTCGGCGAGCAGTTGCGCGTCGTCGATGAAGCCGGCGGCGGTCTTGTCGATTTTCATGGGGAACGTCCGGGATGATTCGGGAATTCGGAAGGGATGCAGCGGAACCGCGCGATCAGGCGTGCGCGTGTTCGCGGGGGGCGTGGCTGACCAGGCTGCCGTCGAGCAGCTTCGGCAGCAACTCCAGCGCATCCTCGAAGCCGGTGATCGGCACGTAGTCGATGCCGGTGGCACGGCAATGCTCGATCAGCCGATGCTTGGCGAACACGAAGTCGACGCGATCGGCCGCGCAGAAATCGGAGGCGCCGTCGCCGATCAGCAACGTCTTCGCGCCGGTGGCGCGGGCCTGCGCCACGCAGGCGCACTTGCAGGTGCCGCTGCGGCAACCCGCGGCCTGGAACGGCGAGGTCAGCTGCCACTGCTTCGGCGGTTCGGCCGGGGCCAGACGGTTCGCCGCCAGCGGCAGGTCGTCCAGTCCGTAGCGACCGAGGATCTGATGGATCGCGTAATCGAGGCCGTCGCTGACCACGCGGATCGGCACGTTCAACGCGCGCGCCTTCGCCACGAAACCGGGAAACGCGTGGTCGATCCACAACCCGGCCAGATGCGTGTCCAGCTCGTCACGCGTCATCTGCAACAGATCGACCTGGCCGGCCATGCATTCGCGCGACCCGATGCGGCCGGCGCGCCAGTCCTGCTCCAGCACTTCCCAACCGGGCCGGCCGAAGCGGTCGAGCAGTGAGTCGATCACGTCCTCGACGGAAATGGTGCCGTCGAAATCGCACAAAATGGTCCAGCCAGGCACGGACATCACAAACTCGCGTCAGTAGCAACACCGGGGAGTTTAGAAAGGCTGTCTTTCGGGGTCCTTTCCTGTGCCAACGATGGCGCAGTGGCCGGTTGCCCACCGCCTCGACGCAGACTGAAGTCCGTGCCGGTCCGCCTTGCGAGACAACATGCCAGTCTGTTTGACCGTGAAGCAGGGGTTGCCGAGATGCGCGATTACGTCGCACGCGTCGTTACAGAGGCGGCGTCGCCAACGCGCCGCGCATAGTCGCCGTCAGGGTTCGGACGAATGGAAACCCCCTGCCGCACCCGTGGACGCCTCGACGGATCAGTGCTGCACAGGCGAATCGCTGACGGGGATCTCGAAGGTAACGCACAGGCCACGCCCGTTCGCGCCGGATTCCGCGTAGATGCGACCGTTATGCAGTTGGATGACACTGCGGCAGATGGCGAGCCCCAGCCCGCTGCCACGATCCTCGGTGGATGCCTGGTTGAAGCGGACGAAGCGCTCGAACGCCCGACCACACTGTTCAGGGGTGAGTCCCGGCCCTTCATCCTCGATGCTGACCCGCCAGCAATGCGGCACAAACTCCGAATGCAGGGTGATCAGGCCCCCCGGCGGAGAAGCCCGCAACGCATTGGTGAGAATGTTGAGAACCACCTGCCGCAGCCAGCGCTCCTCAAAGGCCACCCTGCCCTGGCCACGATGCGTGCATTGCAGACGACGCCCCTGGTGTTCGGTCAGCGCGCACACATCCTGCTCGAAGTTCTGCAGGAACGGATGCGGATCCTGTACGACCAGCTCCATGCGGATGCCCTGTGCCTCGGCCCGCGACAAGAACAGCAATTCGTCCACCATCTGGTTGACGCGGGCCAGTTCATCCAGCTGCACCAGCACCGCGTCCTCCTGCGGCTGGCTCAAGGTGCCATCGACGAGCAGTTTCTCGGCATGCAGCCGGACCAGCGACAACGGTGTCTTGAGCTCGTGCGATACCTCGGCGCTGAATTGACGCACCTGATTGAACGATGACTCGAGCCGATCGAACATCTGGTTGAGCAATCGGGCGAGGCCGGAGATCTCATCGTCCACCCCGGTCACGCTGATGCGCTCGGCGAGGTTGTCCGAACGGATGCGATTGGCCGTCTCGCCGATCAACCGCACCGGACGCAGCATCAGACGGGAAAGGCCCAGCCCGATCGCAATACTGGCCAGGATCATGCCCAGCAGCAGCGCCAGACTGACCTCGGTATAGGCCTCCATGGCGCGCCGCACCTGGCCCATCGGCGTACCGATGCTGACGTCGAACGGCGACATCACGAACTCCGCGATGCGCAGTTCACCGATGCCCGCCATCGTGCCATTGAATACCCGCAGACCCTTCACGTCAGGCAACGGATTACCCGCGAGATTCTTCGACCGGAACAGGTTGCCGTGGCCGTGCGAGTCGATGCTGATGTAGAACAGCACCGATGCATATTCAGTGGTCTGTCGGATACGTTCGTTGATGACCTCGGGGTTCAGCGACGCGTAGTCCGAACCGAGGCGCGCCTTGATCTGCTCGAACTCCGTGGCATTGAGCAGGTCAAGATCATGGATCACGTAATTCTGCAGCAACTGGTAGCCGGCAACGAACAGGCAGGCGAGCGTCAGCGTCGCACTCAGCGCGTACCAGAACGTGATGCGCGTGCCGATCGACTTCATACCAGCTGGTAGCCGATACCTCGCAGGGTCTTGAACAGCGGCTCGCCTGGATCGGCCTCGAGCTTGGTACGAAGACGACTCATATAGACGTCCAGCAGGTTGGTGTCGGCCAGCCCTGGCCAGATGCGCTCGGAAATATACGAACGCGTCAGGGTGCGTCCGGCGTTCTGCATGAAGATTTCCAGCAACGCGAATTCGCGGCTGGTCAGATCCACCGTCTGCTCCTTGAGCTTGACCGTGTGCCCGAGCAGGTCGAGTCGCACGCAGCGATGGGTGATCACCGTCTGCTTGACCGTCGACTGCCGGCGCAGCAGCGAGCGGACATGGGCGAGCAGTTCATCAAAACTGAAGGGCTTGGGCAGGTAGTCGTCGGCGCCAAGGTCCAGACCCTTGATGCGATCCTCCACCGTGTCGCGCGCACTGAGGATCAGCACAGCCTCGTTGAAGCCCGATCGACGCCACTCCGACAGCAGGTGCAAACCGTCGCCGTCGGGCAGGCTGAGGTCAAGAATGATCACGTCGTAATTCGTTTCCGCCAGTGCGTCGCGCGCGTCTTCGCAGGTGCCAACCAGGCACACCGTGTAAGCACATTCGCTGAGCCCCTGCTTGAGAAACTGTCCGAGACGCTGTTGATCTTCAACGACGAGAATCTTCATGGCGCACCTGCCTGCCGACATTGCGCGGCGAGTGTAGGCCAGCATCGCGCCGAGTCGGTGACGCGATGCACAAATCATGGTGCCGGACAGGCCGGCGCCTCCAGGCAACGGCTTGAGTGGTCTTCCGTCAGCCACGCTTGTGTCGAAACGGATACCCGGAAGGCAAGTTCACGGCGCAGAAGTTCGCAGGCATGCCTGCCTGAAAGAATCTTAAGAATGGCTACAGGTATCCGTCAGGTCATTGCCCTAGGGTGCATGTCGGGCGGCGCAGGCGACCGCCGAACTGGACCGGGGACCGACGCTTTCATCTTCATGACCAAACCCGCTGGTTCGCCCCGTCGCATCCCCACTCCCATTTATCCGTGCCAATCGTCGAGGACAGAATCCATGGTTCGTTACGCAACGCTCTTTGCCACCGCCTTGATCGCATCACCGCTGCTGGCACAGACACCCGGGCAGAGTTACGCCCAGCATCTGGTGGATGAGACCCTGGCGACGCATCCGGACATCGCGATCATGGCGATGCACGTGACACCACCGAAACAGGCCGACAACGTCATCATCGCCTCCAACATCGGACGCATCGGCAAGAAGGCCGATTCCGACGACATGGGCGTCGTCGATACCGGCAAGCCGGTGCTGGAAGTGAACAAGGAAGGCGACCACTTCGAGGTCGAGCTGCCGCTGCAGGACGTTACCAGCGACACGGTGGGTGCGCTGAGCATTGTCTTTCCGTACAACGCCGGCGACGACAAGGCAGCACTGGCGAAACGCGCAGAGGTCGTGCGTGATGCGCTGCGGCGGAAGATATCCAACGTCGGCAACCTGACCCAGCCCTACCAGTTCGATCCGACCATCCCGACGCATACCTATGCACAGCAGTTGGTCGATCAGACCATGGCCGCGCATCCGAAGCTGCTGATTCTGATGCTGCACATCGTGCCACCGGGCAAGTCGACCAACGTGGTCGTGGGCACGAGCATCGGGCGCTTCGGCAAGCCGGCCGACGACGATGACATGCGCGCGATCAATACCGGCATTCCCAACCTCGAGGTCAACGGTCGTCGCTTTGAGGTCGAGACGCGCCTGCTCGACGCCAGCGGGAAGACCCTCGGTGCGGTAGGCATCGTGTTTCCGTACAAACCCGGCGATGACAAGGAAGCGCTGAAGCGCGAGGGATTTGCGATCCGCGACGAGTTGCGCGCGAAGATCCCCACGTTGGCCAAGCTGATGGAGCCGGTAGCCCCGGTGGCTGTCACGGACCCCCACCCGACGGCCACGCTGATCGGGCGCAGCACCGATTGGCACCCCGGCTATTCCGGCGACTTCGACCACTTCGGTGTCGACGTCAAGGGCAACCGGCTGTTTCTGGCCGCAGAGGATCACGGCTCGGTGGAGCTGTTCAACCTCAAGACCGGCCAGCATGAGCGCACGCTCGACGGAATCGGCACCCAGACCCCGCATGCCTTTGTCTACCTGCCCGGGCACAACCGCCTGATCATCACTGACAGCGGCAAGAGCATGTCCAAGATCCTGGACGCCACCACCTTGAAGGTCGTGGGCCACATCAGCCTGGCGCCCGGTGCCGACTCGGCCGAATACGATCCCTCGACCGGTCGCCTGTACATCGTCACCGGTGGCAAGGATGTCGGCATGAAGGACTGCTTCCTGAACGAGGTGGACCCGCTCACCGGTCACGTGTACGCGAAACTGAAATTCGACTCCGATCACGTCGAGGCCGTCAGGGCCGAGCAGCACGGTGATCGGCTGTTCGTGAACGTGGCCGACCAGAACTACGTAGCCGTGGTCGACAAGAAAGCGCTCAAGGTGGTTGCGCGCTGGCCACTCAGCGGCGCCCGGACCAATCTGAGCATGGCACTGGACGAGGCCGACCACCGCCTGTTCGTCGGCACCCGCAACCCCAGCAAACTGTTCGTGCTCAATACCGACACCGGCGCCACCACGGCGATGCTGGACGCGCCGGCGACTTCGGACGGGCTGTTCTGGGACAGTGCTCGCAAACGTGTCTACGTACCCGGCGGCGACGGCCATCTCGGCGTGTTCCAGCAGGTCACCCCTGACCTCTATGCCGCGCGGCCGTGGATTGGCAGCGCCATCGGCGCCAAGTCGGGCATCGTCGTGCCACAGCTGAATCGCCTGTATCTCGCCACTTCGCCCGGCGAACACGGCAAAGGCGGCGAAATCCTCTGGTTCGCGCTGGGCAAGTAGGAGCGAATGATGCGCCCGGATCGAAAGCGAAACGTGATGCCGTCGCGCAATCGACTGGCTGCACCGCCCGCGATGCTCTGCCTCGCCCTGCTGCCGATGCCGGGTCACGCCACGAGTTTCCGCCATCTCGGCTCCACAGCGACACTGCCGGGCAAGGCGCCGGCATGGGACTACCCGACCTGCGATGCCGCGCGGTCGCGCCTGTCCCTCGGTCGACGGCACGATGGCGGCGACGTGTTCGACGCGACCACGCTCACGCTCACGCTGGTTGCCACGACTGCCGGCACCGAAGGGGCGAACAAGGTGATCCAGGTTCCTCAGTTCGATCGCCGATTCAGCGTGAACGGCGATGGCACAGGCACCGAGAGTGAATACCGCGATGGCGCCGTTCTACCCGAGCTTCCATTCGACCGGACGTTCACCATGTTGACCCACCAGAAAAACTGAAGTCGTTGATTTGCGCGCATTTGCAAATCTTGTCGCGTTGATGTGGATGGACAAGTCCGGGAAGGATTCCCGATGGCGTTTCCCTTGCAAACCCGAGCATGAATTTTCGCTTGTTTGATTTTCAGCGTCAGTAGAGCTTCGCCACCCAAGTTCGCCATACCTTCAAGTGCCCGGGGAGTGGCGTCCAGCGGGGAAGGCGGACCGAACGCAAATCTGCATCGAGGTAGTGGTATCACGACGATCGATTCATGCGAGCGTGAACCGCCAATCCCGGATGCCTCCAATCAATCGATGAATCCACGCCGCCGGACGTAGAGAATACGCAGGCAGCTTCCCGGGGAGGGAATCATGGCTCAGCAAAAGTTGCCCGCACTATCCTGCATCGCTGTCGCGCTGACCGCCTGCCTGGCTGCACCATCGGCATTTTCCACCACGGCGAACACCAGCAGCGGTACCCCGTCAGCGCAAGACACCTCCGGACCGAATCATGAGAGCCCGGACAAGCAGGCTGCCGCTTCCACCGCCAAGCCGCCGTCGACCAAGACCACGCAACTCCAGCGAGTCGTTGTCACCGGAACCCTGGTAACGACCAACCCCGATGATGCAGCCGTTCCTGTCACTACCCTCGATGCGGACGACCTGAATCAGACCGGTGTCTCCAGCGACATGCTCAGCACACTGAGCAAATCCATTCCCGCTTTCGCCGGCCGCAGCAATGCCGGCGCCAGCAATGCGCAGAACCATAACCAGTTCACCGCCGGCGGCTCCCAGATCGAGCTGCGCAATCTGCCGACGCTGGTACTGGTGGACGGCCAGCGCATGGCGCTGGACGGTGTCGCCGGCCTGAGTGGCAGCAAGAACTTCGTCGACATCAGCCAGATTCCGGCCGTCGCGCTGGAGCGCGTCGATGTGCTCACCGATGGCGCCTCCTCGCTCTATGGTGCCGATGCCGTCGGCGGTGTGGTGAATTTTGTTCTCAAGCACGACTACCACGGCGTGACGATCGGCACTCATTACGGAGTAGCCGACGGCGGTTACCACGATCGTTCCGCATTTGTGACGGTGGGTGGAGACGTTGGCCCGGTGAATGTCACCGCCACCGTGAGCGACTCCAAGACCAGCCCGCTCTTTCAGAGCGCTCGCGCGTTCACCAGCCCGCAATACGGTGTCACCCCGGGCACCGGCTTGCCCGGCGTCGTCGGCGCGGGCAGCTATGTGCTGGGGCCAGGGCTGCTCTCGCCCCCCGTTCCGACCGGTACCGCCGCCACTGCCGGCAGCTACGCGGATCTTTCTCCCGGTGTCTACAACGCCACCAGTGCCCCGCAGCTGTCCAACCGATTCGACTATTCGAAGTACGCCATGCTGCTGCAGCAGCAGGAGCACAAGAGCTTTGTCGCGACGATCACCTCGCAACCATTTTTCGATGGTCGGGTGACCGCCTTCGGCGATATCCTGCTATCGCAGAACAAGGTTCAGTCGACCGCGTGGCAGGCGGGGGGTCAGCCCTTCTCGTTCGCCTCGCTCAACGTTCCGGCCGGCTCGCCCTACAACCCGCTGACCACCAACGCGGCGGGCGTGACATTTGCCGACATGTCCCGACCCAAGGGAGTGTTCGATACCACCGACGCGAGTCGCTTCTCCGCCGGACTCAAGGGCAAGCTTTCCGATTCGTGGACCTGGCAGACAACCGTCGATTACAGCGACAGCAGACTGGAAGAGCGCGATACGAATTTGCTGTTCAGGCCCAATCTGGCGTCTGCCGTCGCCGGTGGTTATGACGCCAATGGCAACGCCGTTGCTGGAGGCGCCTACAGCAAGGTGTTCGGCGGCTACTCGATCAACAATGCAATGGTGCTGCAGCCGGCACTCGACCCGTTCGCCATCACGGGCAACTCGGCGGCCGCGCTGGCCAACGTCTTCGGTACCGAGGTATTGAACGGTGACAGCAAGCTGTATTCCTGGGACGCACATGTCGCCGGCGATGCCTTCGATCTGCCCGCGGGCCATGTGAGCGTCGCGGTCGGCGTGGGCTTTCGACGTGAATCCGTATCCGGCTACGCCGATCCGAACGGCCGCGTCACCGATCCGGTCACCGGTTCCACCGCGGGTAATGCCCAGAATTGGGCCAATGGCCTGTATACCGATCCATTCGGTCACGGCCGGAACGTCAGCGCCGCATACGCTGAAGCACTGATTCCGATCACATCGAGCAGCATGAACGTGCCGGGCCTGCACCAGCTCGACCTCACCCTGGCAGGTCGATTCGAACACTACAGCGATGCCGGCAACGGCACCTCGCCGAAGGTCGGTTTCCGCTGGGAACCCTTCGACAACCAGTTCGTGGTGCATGCCACCTACACCAAATCGTTCGCCGCACCCCCGCTTTATCAGGCCTACGGACCGTTCGACACTCGCCCGGTCACCGACAACCTCATCGGTATCGTGTTCGGCAAGCCGTATGCCGTGGGCAATACGTTCAATGGCGAAGACGGCGTCAATCCTTCGCTCAAGCCTTCCACGGCGAAGTCGAGTTCGATCGGCTTTGCCTTCCATCCGAACTTCATCAGCGGCCTCACACTGACCGCGGATTACTCTTCGATCACCGTCAGCGGTTTCCCGGGTGGCGCGGACTTCACCCGCATCCTGCAATCGGTCAACGACTCGGGTTCGGCATCCCCGTATTTCGACAGCGTGAGCACGGGCAACTTCACCAATCTCGGCGGCACCAGCCCCTTTGGAACCCCTGGATCGCTGAAGGCATTCCTGACCAACCCGGTCACCGGTCAGCCCGATCCAGGCAAATACTCCCAGCTCTACGTCATTGACCGATTCCGCAACCAGAGCAAGCTGGTCGAGCACTCCTGGCTGTTGGGGCTGGACTACATCCTGCCCTGGAGCGAGCACGGATCCTGGGAGCTGTCGAGCAAGGGCGCCGTCTTCGATTCGTTCAAGTTCCAGCGTCGTCCGGGCGATTCGTACCAGCAGTATGCGGGCGCTGCCAGCAATATCGGCGTCTTCGCCGGCACCCTGCCGAGGTACCGCTTCTACTCGACGCTCAATTGGTCGCTTCAAAATCTGAACATTACCCTGGCGAACACCTACATTTCCTCAGTCGAGGATGAAGGAGCCGCTGGCACATCGCCAGGCATTCGGGTACCAAGTTACAGCGTGTGGGACTTGCGCGGTTCATACGGATGGACGCTCGGGGCGGGCGGTGGCGACGACGGCAACCAGCTCACGGTCGCGCTAGGCGTGAACAACCTCGACAACAAGATGCCACCGATCTTCCCGCGTTCCTTCACCAACCAGTTCACCACCAGCGATATCGGCACCTATTCACCTGTCGGCCGGCTCGTTTACGGCGAGGTGAAGGTGACTTTCTGAGTTCTATTCGTTTGAGTCAGCGCAGATGCGCACCGATCGCGGATACGGCTTTTTCGTCGGCAGCAAGACGAAAAGGCCGTTACGGCAAGCAACTGCATCACAAAAGCTGTACAGGTCAGGCAAAGCGAGTGGATGAAGCCCGGACCGGCCATGACTGGCCGGCCCGGGCCTGGCACCGGATTTTCAACCGTGGGGCGACGCTTGCCATGGGGCGGTTCGCGACATCCATACGGGTGCGGCCAACTGCTCGCCGATCGCGCGGCAGGTCACGCCTGCGGCGATCATTCCGCGGTGAGGAAGCACACGACGGTGTTCCGCAAGCTGCCGGACTCGTCCCCGATCACGACAAATACCAGCTGTGTCATTCAAACCGGAGATAGCCACCCGTGTCACACATCGAATCAGCCCGCATCGCCGCCAGGCTGGACCGGTTACCGCCGTCCCGCACCGTGTGGACCATCGTCATCCTGATTTCGCTGGGCGGCGTGTTTGAATTCTATGACCTGTTTTTCACAGGTTACGTAGCGCCCGGCATGATCAAGTCGGGACTGTTCAGCCCGCAATCGCTGGGTTTCTTCGCCAGCCTCGACAGCATCAAAGTGGCGGGATTCGGCAGCTTCGTGTTCAGCACGTTTGCCGGACTGTGGTTCGGTGTGGTGCTGCTGGGCCACCTGCCGGACCGCTACGGGCGCCGCCCGGTATTCACCTGGTCGTTGATCTGGTACGTGCTGTGCACTGCCATCATGGCGTTTCAGCAAACCGGTGAACTGTTGAACGTGTGGCGCTTCATCGCCGGCGTCGGCTTCGCCGTGCAATTGGTCACCATTGACACCTACATCTCGGAGCTGATCCCCAGTGCCGAGCGCGGGCGTGCGTTCGCCATCAATCAGTTCATCACCTTCTGCGTGGTACCGGTGGTCGCCCTGCTTGCCTGGCTGCTGGTGCCGATCGCACCGCTGGGGCTCGACGGCTGGCGCTGGGTCGTATTGATCGGCTCGATCGGCGCCGGAGCAGTGTGGTTGTTGATTCGGCGGATCCCGGAGAGCCCGCGCTGGCTTGCCCAGAAGGGTCGCTTCGATGAAGCCGAGGCCATCGTCTCGATGATCGAGCGCAAGGTCCGTGCGGAGACCGGGCGTGAGTTGCCGCGGCCCCGGCAAGAGTCGACCGAGGAGAGCGGCCACGGCGGATTTCGGGAGCTATTCTCCGCGCCCTACGCTCGCCGCACCGTGATGCTGTCGGTATTCAACATCGCACAAGTGATCGGCTTCTACGGATTTGCCGCATGGGTCCCCAGTCTGCTGATCGCCCGCGGGATCACCTTGACCCACAGTCTGGAATATTCGTTCATCATCGCCATCGCCAATCCG
>DATNGL010000193.1:0-4956 GCA_035605895.1 Rhodanobacter sp. | reverse complement strand
CGGCTTCGCTCCCGACCCCGCTTCGATGGAACGATTCCTGGCGCTGTGCCATCGCCGCCGCTATCCCGGCAAGACCGCGATCATCCGCCCCGGCGATCCGGCCAACACCTTGTATTACGTGGTCGAGGGCTCGCTGGCGGTCTGCACCGAGGACGAACAGGGACGCGAGTTGATCCTCGCCTACATCAGCCGCGGCCAGTTCATCGGCGAGATGGGCCTGTTCGTGGAGCAGGCCCAGCGCGAGTCGATGGTGCGCACACGCACGCCGTGCGAGATGGCCGAGGTCAGCTACGAACGCCTGTTCCAGCTGATGGAAGGCCCGCTGCGCGAGGAGTGCCCGAAGATCCTGTTCGCGATCGGCTCCCAGCTGACCAACCGCCTGCTGCGCACCTCGCGCCAGGTCAGCCGGATGGCCTTCATGGACGTCACCAACCGCATCTCGCGCACCCTGCTCGACCTGTGCCAGGAGCCGGACTCGATGACCCATCCGGACGGCACCCAGATCCGCATCTCGCGCCAGGAGGTCAGCCGCATCGTCGGCTGTTCGCGCGAAATGGTCGGCCGCGTGCTCAAGCAGCTGGAAGAGCAGCGGATGATCGACGTCTCCGGCAAGACCATCGTGGTGCGCGGCACCCGCTAGCGACCGGACGTCGCACTCTTTTTCGGGGCGTAGATCATGTAGACGTCGGCGCGCGCGTAGTGCGAGCCGGGCCGGATCGTCGGCTGCAGCACGAAGCCGGCGCGTTCGTACATGTGCAGCGCAGGCTTCAGGCTGCTGTTCGATTCCAGGAACAGGGTGTGGCCGCCACGCCGATGGAATTCGGCGATCGCCGCATCCAGCAGCAGGCGCCCGGCACCCAGGCCGCGGAACGCTTCGTCCACGCCCATCTTGGAAAGCTCGTAGACGCCGGGCGCTTCGTGCAGCAGGGCGCAGGTGCCGATCACCACCTCGCCCAGCCGCGCGAAGAAGATCGCGCCGCCCGGCGCCAGCACCGCCTGCTCGGGATGGCGCAATACTTTTTCGTCGAGCGGCTCGATCACGAAGTGCTTCGTCAGCCAGTGGGCGTTGAGCGCATGGAAGTGTTCGCGCAGGCTCGGTTCGAACGGCACGATCTCCACTTTCGACCGCTTCAGAGTGGCATGCCGCGCAAGAATCCGCTCGACGATCGGTCGCTCGTCCAGGGCGCGTTCGCAGGCCTGCACGGCCTGCAGCAGGTTCTCGCCTTCGTGGCCCAGCGAATCCCGCACGCCCTGCCGGATCGCCGCCCATGTCGTCCCCAGGCCGGCCAGTGACCGGCATCCCTTGTCGGTCAGCGCCAGCAGGCTGCGCCGGCCATCGCCAGGATCGCTGCGCCGTTTCAACAAGCCCGCGCGCGCCAGCCTGTTGGCCAGCTGGCTCACCGCGGAATGGGTCTGCCCGATCGCCGCGGCCACCTCGGTGACGGTGGCCGGTCCGCGCTCCCACAGGAAGCGCATCACCGGAAACCAGCGCGACTCGATGCCCGCGCCGCTGGCGCGATAAACCTCGTCGGCGGCGGCGTAGAAGCGGTCACTGAGCGCCTTCAGGCGGCTGCCGAGCGCAAGCTCGGAAAGCGAGGAGAGATACACGAGTGGCTCCGGCAATTACGTAAGTGCTAACGTAATGAAGCGCCGCACCGCCCGCAAGTGCCACCATGGCCCTTCGCGGTGCGCCCGGACCCGACGATCAGAACCAGTCGACTCGACGGATCGTGCGGCCCAACGCCTTCTCGACCTTCTTGCACAGCTTGGGCGTGCCGTTGACCAGCACCGCCTCGTCCGCCGGTTTCAACATGGCCACGTCGTACACCGAGTCGCCATAGGCGACCTGCCACGCCGTCACGCCGTGCCGTGCCAGCGACTGCACCTTGCGCCGGCCGACGTTGTGCCAGGCGGGACGCATGCCCGACCAGCCGGCACGCAGCCGCGAGGCCAGCACCTCCAGGCCGGTCAGGCCCAGCTCGCGCAGGATGCCGCTGACCACGGCGTGCTCGCAGCCGGTCACCACGATCACGCGGTCGCCGAGCGCCTGGTGCTGGCGCAGGCTGCGCAAGCCATCGCGGCAGAACTGCCGCGGGCGTCGCGCCAGCGTGGCGGCAAAGCTGTCCGCCGCCGCCTGGTAGCGTCGTTCGCCCACCCCGAGCAGCGCGATGCGCACCAGCACATGCAGCGGCCAGCGACGCGACAACGGCAGCAAGAGCAGCAGCAGGGGCGCGCACAACAACGCCAGCCCCTTGCGCCACAGCGACCGGGCGTAGCGCTCGCGCACGAACAGGTAGAACGCATCGCCATGCATCAACACGCCGTCGAAATCGAACAGCACCACGCGTCGACCGGCGTGCTCATCGGCCAGCGCCGCTTCCATGGTCTCGGGCATGGACTTCACGCGGTATCGAACAAACGCCGCAGCTCGCTGCCCGGATCGTCGGCGCGCATGAACGCCTCGCCGACCAGGAACGCCTGGATGCCGCCCTCGCGCAGGCGCGCCACGTCTTCCGGCGTGCGGATGCCCGACTCGGCGACCAGCACGCGGTCGTACTCGATCAGCTCCTGCAGCGCCAGCGAAGTTTCCAGCGCGGTCTCGAAGTTGCGCAGGTTGCGGTTGTTGACCCCGATCAGCGGCACCGGCAGCGCCAGGGCGCGCTCCATTTCCTCCTCGTCGTGCACTTCGCAGAGCACATCCATGTCGAGCTCGGCGGCCAGCAGCGAGAGCTGCAGCAGCACGTCGTCGTCGAGGGCGGACACGATCAGCAGGATGCAGTCGGCGCCGATCGCACGCGCCTCGTGCACCTGGTAGGGATCGATGATGAAATCCTTGCGCAGCAGCGGCAGCGAACAGGCCGCGCGGGCCTGCTGCAGGAACGCTTCGCTGCCCTGGAAGAAATCGCTGTCGGTGAGCACCGACAGGCAGGCCGCGCCGGCTTGCTGGTAACTCTTCGCGATCGCGGCCGGGTCGAAATCCACGCGGATCACGCCCTTGCTCGGGCTGGCCTTCTTCACCTCGGCGATCACCGCCGGCAGGCCGGCCGCGATCTTCGCCTCGATCGCGGCGGCAAATCCGCGCGTATCCGGTTGCTCCGCAATGCGCGCCGTCAACTCGGCCAGCGGCAACCGGGCGCGACGTTCGGCAACCTCTTCCGCCTTGCGGGTGAGAATGCGATTGAGGATGTCGGTCATGGCATCTCGCTCGATGGGGTATGGGTGCATCCTAATGCGCCACGCCGCCCGGCGTAACTCACCCTCCGCGAGTCGCGCGCCGGAGCCTCTATGATGCACCGGCCAGTCGACGCGTGACCGCCACGAAGGCCAGCATCTTCGCATGGGCGGCGCCACTGGCAATCGTGGCGCGCGAAAGTTCGATGCCGGCGCCGATATCGTCGACCACATCGGCCGCATACAGGGCGGCGCCGGCATTCAGGCAGACGATGTCATGCGGCACGCCATGGCGTCCCTGCAGCACGTCCAGCAGCATCGCCTTCGATTCGTCGGCGCTTGCCACCTTGAGGTTGCGGCTGGACGCCATCGCCAGGCCGAAATCCTCGGGCTCCACCTCGTATTCGCGCACCACGCCGTCACGCAACTCGCCGACCATGGTGGCCGCGCCGAGCGAGATCTCGTCGATGCCGTCGCGGCCCCACACCACCAGCGCGTTGCGCGCGCCCAGCGCCTGCAGCACGCGGATCTGGATGCCGACCAGATCCGGGTGGAACACGCCCATCAGGATGTTCGGCGCACCGGCCGGGTTGGTCAACGGCCCGAGGATGTTGAACAGCGTGCGCACGCCCATTTCGTGCCGCACCGGCGCCACCACCTTCATCGCCGGATGATGGTTCGGCGCGAACATGAAGCCGGTCCCGGTCTCGGCCATGCACTCGGCCACCTGCGCCGGCGCCAGGTCGATCGATGCACCGAGCGCCTCCAGCACGTCGGCACTGCCGGATTTCGACGACACGCTGCGCCCGCCGTGCTTGGCGACGCGTGCACCCGCTGCCGCCGCCACGAACATCGACGCGGTGGAAATGTTGAAGCTGCAGGCGCCATCGCCGCCGGTGCCGACGATGTCGAGCAGATGGGTGTCATCACCCGTCACCGGCACCCTGGCCGACAGCTCGCGCATCACCCGCGCCGCGCCGGTGATCTCGCCGACGGTCTCCTTCTTGACGCGCAGGCCGGTGATGATCGCCGCCGTCATCAGCGGGCTGACCTCGCCACGCATGATCTGGCGCATCAGCGCGATCATCTCGTCATGGAAAATCTCGCGATGCTCGATCGTGCGCTGCAGGGCCTCCTGCGGCGTGATCGTGGTCGCGTGCGCCTGCTTGCTCTGAAGCTCGCCCATCATGCCGCCAACCGCAGCGGCAGCCCGAGGAAATTGCGCAACATGTCATGGCCATGCCGGGTCAGGATCGACTCCGGATGGAACTGCACACCCTCGACCGGCAGCGTCCTGTGGCGCAAGCCCATGATCTCGTCGACCGAGCCGTCCGGGTTCTCCGTCCATGCCGTGACTTCAAGGCACTCCGGCAGCGAAGCCTGCTCCACCACCAGCGAGTGGTAGCGCGTGGCCTCGAACGGATCGGGCAGGCCGGCGAACACGCCCTGCCCGCGATGGTGCACCGGCGAAGTCTTGCCGTGCATGATCCGCTTGGCGCGGATCACCTTGCCGCCGAACACCTGGCCGATCGCCTGATGCCCCAGGCACACGCCGAACACCGGAATCTCGCCGGCCAGCTCGCGCAGCACGCCCAGCGACACGCCCGAATCGTCCGGCGTCCCCGGCCCCGGCGAAATCATGATGCGCGCAGGTGCCAGCGCACGAATCCCGGCCACGTCCAGCGCATCGTTGCGCACCACCTTCACCTCCTGTCCCAGTTCGCCCAGGTACTGCACGAGGTTGTAGGTGAAGCTGTCGTAGTTGTCGATCATCAGCAGCATGGA
>DATNGL010000192.1:0-14233 GCA_035605895.1 Rhodanobacter sp. | reverse complement strand
CCATGCCGATCCAGTGCCAGCGGTGGATGTCGTGGATCAGGTAGTGGCGGTTGCCGCTTTCCACCGCCATGGCCAGCCGCGCCTTGCGCGGGTCCATCCGGTTTGCGCCACGGCCCTGGATCGGCCAGGTGGAAAGAATGTCGTACAGTGGCGTGCGTCGATAACGTCCACCGGGTAGCAGGGTGAGGCTGAAGTTCTTGGCGTGGCCATCGGTGGCGCCCATGATCCAGAACAGCAACTGTGTCCGGAAGAAGTCCTCGCGGTCTGCGGCGGCGTTTTCAGAGCCGCGCAGGATGTCCATGATCCGGCGGATGCCGGGGCCACCGTCGCTTTCGTATTTGCGGTTCGGCGGCAGCCCGGTGACCTGGCAGAAATCCTCCTGCGGAATGCGTAGCCAGTAATGGCCGTCGCGGGCACGGACGCGGTCGAAGCGCTCGACGATCAGGGCCTTCTGGTCCTCGAACCGGCCGATTTCGACATGGGCGACAGGCAGGCCGTACTCGCGCATCAGCTCCATGCACGACCATTCCAGCTCGACCGACATGCGCATGTCGGCCTGCACATTGCCGACCAGGCCCAGCGGCAATTTGAAGATGTGGGTGGATGGCGTGGCACCGTGCGGAATGCACCAGCGTCCGCGGTGTCGCAGCAGCGCGGTCTTTTCCTGCGCACCGGCAATGGACAGGCGAAACGCGTCATTGTCGGGTGTTTCACCCGGTTGCCGGGACAGGGTGGTATTGCGCAAGACGTTCGCCACGCCGGCTTCGTTGAGCGAGGTGGCCTCGATGCGGCGGATGTCGCCGGGGTCCGTGCCCGCGGGCAGCAACTGGATCGCGCCGACGCAGTCGCGGCCGATCGCCGCGAGCAGGTCGAATGGCGCAGTGGAGCGCGCGCCGTAGCGATCGCGCAGTCGCTGCAGAATGCGTTCGTTGTCCGGGATCAGGTTCTCGAAATATGCGGCGACCTTGTCACCGCGCAAGGTCTGCGTGTCATCGCCGCGGCCGCGGGCGTGTCCGAACGGCAACGACAGCGACAACGGGCGTCCTGTTGCGGACTGGATCCAGCCGGTGTCGTAGGCCAGCCGGTCGGCAGCCCCCTTGGGGCGTTCCCAGGTGCCGACATACTGGCCGTTCATCCATATGTCCAGGGCCAGCGAACGCGAGGTGGCTACCATTCCGGCGCGCCGGCGTCGCGCAGGTTCACCGCGGATTTTTCCTGCAGCAGCAGTTCAAGCCCCAGCACCTGGCATAGCCGATGGATGCGGTCGAAGGAGACCCGGGCGGCGTTGTTCTCCAGCTTGGAGACGGCCTGTGTGCTGATGCCAAGCTGTCGGGCAATATCGGTTTGGGTGAGGCCGCGGCTCAGGCGTGCGCTACGGAGGATGTCGCTCAGCTGGGTGGGGAGGAGAATCGGCGTCGAACGCATGATTCAACCTTTGGGTTGATGTGTTGTAATTCAATCTACAGGTTTAAGTGACAAATTTCAACCCATGAGTTGAAGTTCCTTCTATGAACCCCGTGTCACGATATCCCGCGCCACCGCCTCGGCGATCTTGATGCCATCCACTGCGGCCGACAGGATGCCGCCGGCGTAGCCGGCACCTTCGCCGGCGGGGTACAGGCCGCGGGTGTTGAGGCTTTGCAGGCTGTCGTCGTCGCGCTTGATGCGCACCGGCGAGGAGGTGCGCGTTTCGACGCCAGTGAAGATCGCATCGTGCATGGCGTAGCCGCGGATCTGCCGTTCGAAGGCGGGCATCGCTTCGCGGATCGCCGCGATGGCGTAGGCGGGCAGGGCGCTGTCGAGGCTGCCCAAGGTGACGCCGGGCTTGTACGAGGGCTGCACGTCGCCGAAGGCCTGGGAGGGCTGGCTGGCGAGGAAGTCGCCAACCAGCTGGCTCGGTGCGTTGTAGTTTTCGCCGCCCAGCACGTAGGCGTGGCTTTCCAGGGCGCGCTGCAACGCGATCCCGGCCAGCGGGCTGCCGCTGTCATCGTACGGGGCGAAGTCGGCGGGCTCGATGCCGACCACCACCGCCGCATTCGCATTGCGTTCGTTGCGCGAGTACTGGCTCATGCCATTGGTGACGACCCGCCCCGGCTCGCTGGTGGCGGCCACCACGGTACCGCCGGGGCACATGCAGAAGCTGTAGACCGAGCGGCCGCGGCCGGCGTGGTCGTTCCTGCAGTGATGCACCAGCTTGTAGTCGGCGGCGCCGAGCATCGGATGGCTGGCCTGCGGGCCGAAGCGCGCACGGTCGATCACCGACTGCGGGTGTTCGACGCGGAAGCCGATCGAGAACGGCTTGGGCTCCAGATACACGCCGCGTGCATGCAGCATCGCGAAGGTGTCGCGCGCGCTGTGGCCGAGCGCCAGCACCACGTGATCGGCACGGAGCTGCTCGCCGCTGGCCAGGGTGACGCCACGGATCCGCTGTCGGCCATCCCGGGCCGGTTCAAGCAGCAGGTCATCGACACGCTGGCCGAAGCGGATCTCGCCGCCGAGCGATTCGATCGTGGCGCGCATGTGCTCCACCATCGACACCAGCCGGAAGGTGCCGATGTGCGGCTTGCTGACGTAGAGGATTTCCTCCGGCGCGCCGGCCTTGACGAACTCGGTAAGCACCTTGCGGCCGTGGTGGAGTGGGTCGCGGATCTGGCTGTACAGCTTGCCGTCGGAAAACGTGCCGGCGCCGCCTTCGCCGAACTGCACGTTCGACTCCGGGTGCAGTTCGCGCTGGCGCCACAGGTCCCAGGTATCTTTCGTGCGTTCGCGCACTGCCTTGCCGCGGTCCAGGATGATCGGGCGGAATCCCATCTGCGCGAGGATCAACCCGGCGAACAGCCCGCACGGGCCGAAGCCGATCACCAGCGGACGATGTTCGATCCGCCGTGGCGCCGTGGCCACGAAGCGGTACGCCGTGTCCGGCGTGGGCCGCACGTGCGGGTCGTCGGCGAAACGCTGCAACAGCTCCGCTTCGCGCGGGGTGTCGACGTCCACCGCGTAGATCAGCGTGATCGCCCCGCGCTTGCGCGCGTCGTGGCTGCGTTTGGCGACGCGGTAACCGGTCAGCTCGGCGGGATCGATGCCCAGCCGCCGGAGTATCGCGGCGGTGAGATCGGCCTCGCCGTGATCCAGCGGCAGCTTGAGGTCGGTCAGTCGCAGCATGGGTCAGGAATCCGGGGACAGGGATGGTGCCGGATTTTCGCAGATAACACGCGCAGGAGCCCGCTTGCGGGCGATGCTCTTGCTCTGATGCCCTGTTGAGAGGTCAAGACAAGAGCATCGCCCGCAAGCGGGCTCCTGCCCGGATGGCGGGTCATTCCTTGCCGATGAAATCCGTCTTGCCGATGTCGGTGCCGGCCTCGCGCAGGATGTTGTAGGCGGTGGTGCAATGGAAGAACAGGTTCGGCAGCAGGAACGCCAGCAGGTAGGTCTGCCCGTCGAAATGCATCTCGCCGTTGCGCATCTTCAGGTGGATCGCACGAGCCTCGCTGCCGTCGATCTGTTCGGCCGAAAAACCCTTGATGTATTCGATCGCGCCGTTGATGCGGGCATGCGCCTGCTCCAGCGTGGTCTCGTTGTCCTCGAACGATTTCGGCTCGGCCCCGGCCAGCCGCGCGCTGCCGCGCGTGGCCATGTCGCAGGCGATCTGCACCTGCTTGATCAAGGGCAGCATGTCGGGGATCAGCCGCGTCTGCAGCAGCACCTCGCCGCTGACGCCCTTCGCGCTCGCGTGTTCGGCGCCCTTGTCCAGCACGTGGGACAGGTTGCTGAGCGCGCGCACGAAGACGGGAACGGATGCCTGGTACATGGACAGTGTCATGGGGATTGCTCCGGTGGTGGTTGGGGAAGGGGTGCGTCGGCGGCAAACGGCCCGTACGACAGGTCAGGACTGACGGGTTTGGCGTCGACGACACCGGCCGGCGACGCCCGATGGGTGACGCGCCAGGCGATCAGCGCGGCCGCGCCCAACAGCAGCGCGGCCAGCAGGAACGCGGCGCCGGGTAGCCTGGCTACCGGTGCATGATTGCCGATGAACAGCGCGAACAGATTGGCGAACAGCGCCGGCCCGAAGATCCCGGCGAGGGCGGCCAGACTGGTCAACGCCCCCTGCAGGCGACCCTGCTCGTGCGGGTCGACCTGGTGGGTCATCAGCGCCTGCGCCGGCGGACCGGCAAGCCCGCCCAGGCACAGGAAGGGGATGCCGAACAGGAACAACCAGCCTGTCGGCGCCAACCCGAACAGCACGTAGCCGCCGATGCACAGCACCAGGCCGGCCAGGATCAAGCGCCGTTCGCCGAGGGCGGGCATCAGCCGACGCACCAGCACCGCCTGGACCAGGCCGCTGCACAGGCCGACCAGGGCCAGCGTGTAGCCGACCGTCTGCGGCCCCCAGCCGTATCGGTAGTCGGTATACAGCACGTAGGTCGAGTTCAGCGAGAACTGCGCCAGGCTGATCAGGAAAAACACCACGGCCAGGCCGAACACCTGCGGATACCGCCGCAGCAGCGCGACGGCGCCGAACGGATTGGCGTGGCGCCAGTCGATGCGTGCGCTGCGGCGCTCCTTCGGCAGGGATTCGGGCAGCACGAACCAGCCGTAGCCGAAGTTGGCCAGGGCCAGCGCGGCGGAAACCCAGAACGGCAGGCGGATCGAGAAATGACCGAGCAGCCCACCCAGCGCCGGGCCGACGATGAAGCCGATGCCGAACGCGGCACCGAGCATGCCGAACGCCGCCGCGCGCTTCTCCTTCGCGGTGATATCGGCGATGTAGGCATTCGCGGTGGAGAAGCTGGCCGCGCTGGCACCGGAAATCGCGCGGCCGATGAATAGCAGCCACAGCACCGGGGCCAGCGCCATCACGATGAAGTCGATGCCCAGGCCGAGGTTGGAAATCAGGATCACCGTGCGCCGGCCGAAGCGATCCGACAGCGCGCCCTGCACCGGCGAGAACACGAATTGCATCAGCATGTACAGCGTGCCGAATGCGCCCACCCATACCGCCGCCTTGGCGATGCTGCCGCCGATCAGTTGCACGATGAGTTGCGGCAGCACCGGAATCACGATGCCGAATGCCAGCGTATCCAGCATCACCGTCACGAAGATGAAGGCGAGCGCGGCCTGGTGGCGCGGCGAATGGGTCGAAGGCGACGGAGGCATGGATGTGGCGTGGCGAGGGAGTGCGCACGATAGCGGAACGGCGCCGTCGCGACATCTGCCGTGGGTGCAGGTCAGCCCGCGTGATCGACCCAGTCGGCGACTGCACGCGGATGTTCCAGCTGCAGGTGATGACTGCCGTCGAGGTGAGTGACCTGGATGTCCGCCACGCAGGCGACGCGCGCGCGCATCGGCGCGGGTGGCAGATAGGGCGCGGCAGGTTGTGCGAGCAGCAGTCGGGTCGGCGTCGTGATACCCGTCAGCAGCGCGTGCACCTGGGTCTCGGCCAGCCGCACGGCACTGGCCCGGGTCAGGCGCGGATCGCTGCGCCAGCGCCAGCCACCGTCGGCTTCGACCAGCCCGCGTTCGACGATGGGCTGCGCCAGGTCGGCCCGCATGCCGCTGGCCATGCAGCGCGCGCTGACCGCCTGTGCGATATCGCCGAAGACCCGCAATGGGCGACTGCTTTCGGGGCGCGCCGCCAGCGCGTCGCGGAAGCGCTGCAAGGTGCGCGAGCCGTCGTCGCCGAGCGGGCCGAGGCCTTCGATCAGCAGCAGCCGTTCAATGCGTTCCGGTTCGGCCGCGGCGACCAGCGAGGCGACGCCGGCGCCCAGCGAATGGCCGAGCAGGGTATAGCGCGACAGGCACAAGGCGTCGGCGGCGGCCCGTACCATCTGCACGTGGCCGAGATAGTGGTAGTCGGCGCCGGCGGGCAGATGATCGGAATGCCCGTGGCCGGCCAGCTCGAGCGCAATCACCCGGTAACGGTCGGCCAGCAGCGGCGCCAGTTCTGCGAAGCTGGCGGCGTTGTCGAGCCAGCCGTGCAGCGCCAGCAGGGGCGGCGCGGCGGCATCACCCCAGGCCTGCCCACGCAAAGTGAGGTGGGCCAGCGGCATGCTGATTTCAGTCGGCACGCGTGCCCAGCTCACGTGCATGCTGGCCAGCTTCGAGACGGCGCTGGCGCGCGGCCGCGGCGTCGTATTCGATGGCGAATTCGTCCCAGCCCCGGGTATGCTGCAGGACCAGCGCGGCGAGGCTTTCGATCTGCCCGCGGCTGTCGTTCAGCGCGGGGATGTAGCGCAGCGATTCGCCGCCCGCGGCGATGAAGAAGTCGCGGTTCTGCATCGCGATCTCCTCCAGCGTCTCCAGGCAGTCCACCGCGAAACCGGGACAGACGACATCCAGCTTGCGCACGCCTTCGGCCGCCAGCCGGCGCACGCTGGCGTCGGTGTAAGGCTGCAGCCATCGTTCGCGTCCGACCCGCGACTGGAAGCTGACTGCGATCTGCGCTTCGCTCAGGCCCAGCCGTTCGCGCAACAGTCGCGCCGTAGCCCGGCACTGGCAGAAATACGGATCGCCGGCATGCAGGTAGCGCTCGGGGATGCCGTGGAACGAGAGCAGCAGGCGATCGCCGCGTCCGTTCGCCTGCCACCATGATTCGATGCTGCCGGCCAGCGCCTCGATGTGGCGCGGGTCGTCGTGGTAATCGTTGACGACGCGCAGTTCCGGTGGCCAGCGCAGCGACTTGATGCTGTCGGCCAGCGCGTCGAGCACCGAGCCGGTGGACGTGGCCGAATACTGCGGATACAGCGGCAGCACCAGCAGGCGCCGCACGCCTTCGCGCTGCAGCTGCGCGATCGTCTGCGCCACCGAGGGCTTGCCGTAGCGCATCGCCAGCGCCACGCGAACCGGTGCCGCGGGGCGCTGCCGCAACAGCTCGGCCTGCAGCCCGTCGGCGAGCGCCTCGCTGCCGAAGCGCAGCGGCGAACCCTGGGCGGTCCAGATCCTCGCATAGGCATGCGCCGAACGTTTCGGCCGCAGGCGCAGGATCACCCCGTGCAGGATCAACGACCACAGCCAGCGCGGGTATTCGATCACGCGCGGGTCGGCGAGGAACTGCGCCAGGTACGGCCTCACCGCGCGGGCCGTCGGCGCGGTCGGCGTGCCGAGGTTGACCAGCAGTACGCCAGCCTGAACGGACGACGCGGGCGGCTCGTGGGAATAGCCGTACAGCCCGGTATAGTGGTTGCGCAATGGCATCGTGTCGGTCGGAATCGGAGCGGTCATGCTGGATCAGCGATGGAGTCTGCCACAAGCCCGACGTGCCGCCATGCCCACATCCCCAGATCCGCGAACGATCCCCATGCTGCCGGAGTCACCCAAGATGAAATCATCCCTGCCTCGTTTGCTGCTGCTCGGTCTCGCCCTGCTGTTGCCGGCCATGGCCGCGCATGCAGAGGACCCGCCGCTGGTGCGCGCGAAGAACGCCGTGCGCGTGCTCAGCGACATCATGCAGGCGCCGGACAAGGCGATCCCGCAGGATCTGCTGCGCGATGCCAGGGCGATCGCGGTGATTCCGGACATGCTCAAGGTCGGCTTCGTGTTCGGCGGGCGCCGCGGCGAGGGCCTGATCTCGGTGAAGGGCCCGGACGGCACCTGGTCGAACCCCAGCTTCATCACCATGACCGGCGGCAGCGTCGGCTTCCAGGCCGGCGTGTCCTCGACCGACGTGATCCTGGTATTCCGCACCCAACGCGGGGTGGATTCGATCGTGCGCGGCAAGTTCACCCTCGGTGCCGATGCCTCGGCCGCCGCCGGCCCGGTGGGGCGTACCGCCAATGCCTCGACGGATGGCCAGCTGAAAGCCGAGATCTACTCCTACTCGCGCAGCCGCGGGCTGTTCGCCGGCGTGGCGCTGGATGGTTCGGCATTGCGCATCGACTACGATGCGAATGCCGCGGTGTATGGCGCCGGCATCACGCCGCGACGCATTTTCGAGGGCGGTGTCACCAACGTTCCGGCGCCCGTGGTCGATTTCCGCGATCGGCTCGAGGAGTACACTTCGCAATAATTGTCGGCGCGGTTCGCGCCAGCTCGATTTGGCTGGAATCGGCCTGAGAGGTTGAAATGGGTTTTGACAGCGTGTGGCACTGGCTCCTCTTTCTGGCGATCGTGCTGCTGATCTTCGGCACCAAGAAGATCCGCAACCTCGGTCCGGATCTCGGCGAGGCCATTCGTGGATTCAAGAAAGGCCTCAGCGGCGACGACGAGGCGAAGAAGAAGGAAGACGAGGAAGTCCGCCGCAAGGAAGCCGAGCAATTGCGTGCGGATCCCGCGGCTGCCGATCAGGCGAGCAAGCAGAGTCAGCGCGACTCCAGCGAAACCAGGTAGGCGCCCGGCGGGCGGCGTGCGGCGATGATCGAGTTCAGCCTCGGCAAACTGGTACTGCTCGCCCTGATCGCGTTGATCGTGCTCGGCCCCGAAAAGTTGCCGGGCGCGGCGCGTACCGCTGGCGCGCTGTTGCGGCGCGTGCGCAGCGGTTGGGACGACGTGCGTGCCGAGGTCGAGCGCGAGCTCGAGGTCGAGCAGATCCGGCGTGCCGCGCGCGAGGCCGCGGCGCAGGCCGAAGCGGCGCAGCAGGAAGTCAGGGATGGACTGCGCGGAGTGCACGAGCCGCTGGCGGAGGTGGCCGGCGAGGTCGCCGCGACGGGCCAGCCGACAACCGGGCATGTGATCGAAACCGCGGACCCGATCGAGCCGGCCCAAGAGAGTCCGCAGGCAGAGCTGCCCCTGGGTGAACCGGTCTCGCGCGAACCCGCCTCACCAACAAGACATGCCGCACATGACGACGCCTGAACCGGACATGCCGGAATCGGCACCCGACGGCGACGACCTGCAGCAGGGCTTGTTCTCGCACCTGCTGGAACTGCGCTCGCGCCTGCTCAAGTCGATCGCCGCGGTGGTGCTGGTGCTGCTGGCGCTGGTGCCGTTTGCCAACCGACTCTACACGCAGCTGGCCGCGCCGCTGGTGGCGCGGCTGCCCGAAGGAGCGCATCTGATCGCCACCGGGGTCACCAGCCCGTTCATCACGCCGCTGAAACTGGCCCTGTATGCGGCACTGTTCATCGGCATGCCGGTGATCCTGTACCAGCTGTGGGCGTTCGTCAGCCCGGGCCTGTACAAGCACGAGAAGCGGCTGGCGCGACCGCTGCTGTTCGCGGCGATGGGGTTGTTCTACCTGGGCTGCGCGTTCGCCTATTTCCTGGTCCTGCCGGCGGCGTTTCGCTTCCTCGTCGCGGTGACGCCGAACGGCGTGGAGATGATGACCGACATCAGCCAGTATCTCGATTTCGTGATGCTGATGTTCTTCGCGTTCGGGCTGTGCTTCGAGGTGCCGGTGGCGGTGGTGATCCTCGCCGCGATCGGCGTGGTCGACCTGGAAAAACTGCGCAGCGGGCGACGCTACGCCATCGTCGGCGCGTTCGGGGTCGCGGCGGTGATCACGCCGCCGGACATCACCTCGATGCTGATGCTGGGGATTCCGATGTGCCTGCTGTACGAGGTGGGCGTGCAGGCGGTGCGCTGGCTGATCCGGCCCGGCTCGCTGAAAGCGGACGCCGGCTGAGCGGCCCGCTCAATACAGGTCGATCGGATCGACATCCAGCGACCAGCGCACCTTGCGCGCCGAGGGCAGTCCGGCCAGCGCCTGCTGCCACGAACGGAGCATGCCGCGCAGCACCTCGCGACGATCCGCCTCGATCAGCAATTGTCCGCGCTGCCGCCCCGCGCGCAACGCCATGGGCGCGGGCATCGGACCGGCGATCTGCAACGGCGAACGCTGCGGAAGCGCGGCCCGGGCAGCGGCGAGAAATTCGTCGACCGGTTCGCGACGCGGCGCCTCGGCACGCAACAACACCTGATGGCTGTATGGCGGCAAGCCGCTCTGGCGGCGCTCGGCCAGCAGATCGCGCGCGGCGGCGGCGTAGCCGTGGGCGAGCAGGTTGCGCAGCAGCGGGTGTTCGGGCTGATGTGTCTGCAGCAGCACGCGGCCGGGTTTGCGTGCACGCCCCGCGCGACCGGCCACCTGCACCACCAGCTGCGCCAGCCGCTCTTCGGCGCGGAAATCCACGCTGTGCAGGCCCTCGTCGACGCCGACGATCGCGACCAGGGTGAGGTTGGGCAGGTCATGCCCCTTGGCCAGCATCTGGGTGCCGACCAGGATCGCCGGCTGCTCGTCGTCCAGCGTGGCCAGCATGTCCTCGAACGCGTCCTTGCGGCGGGTGGTCTCGCGGTCCACGCGGAGTACCGGCACTTGCGGGAAGCGCGCGACCAGGGCTTCTTCGAGCCGTTCGGTGCCATGTCCCTGCGCGGTCAGTTCGGTGGCGCCGCAGCTCGGACAGGCCGTCGGCAGGCGCTGATGGTGGTCGCAGTGGTGACAGATCAGCTGGTGGCGGCCGGCATGCAGGGTCAACGGACGCTCGCAATGCGGACACTCCGCGTGCCAGCCGCATGCGTGGCACAGCAGCACTGGCGCGTAACCACGGCGATTGCGGAACACCAGGGCCTGCTCGCCGCGCGCCACTGTCTCGGCCACCGCGGCCAGCAGGGCCGGCGACAGGCCATGCTCCAGACGCTGCGCGCGCATGTCGACGATCTGCACCTGCGGCGCGCGCACCGCGCCGGGACGCGCGCGCAGGTGCAGGCTGCGGTAGCGTCCGGCCTCGACGTTGGCCAGCGACTCCAGCGAAGGCGTGCCCGAGCCCAGCAGCACCGGCACGCCCAGCGCGCGGGCGCGCACCACGGCCAGGTCGCGGGCGTGGTAGCGGAAGCCGTCCTGCTGTTTGTAGGAGGCGTCGTGTTCCTCGTCGACGATGATCAGGCCGGCCTGCGGCAACGGCGTGAAGATCGCCGAGCGGGTGCCCAGGATCACGCGCGCGCTGCCGGCGCGGGCACGCAGCCACGCGCGAGCGCGGTCGCCCTCGGACAAGTTGGAGTGCAGCACTTCCACCATCACCCCGAGCCGCTCGCGCAGGCGCCGCACGGTTTGCGGTGCCAGGCCAATCTCCGGCACCAGCAGCAGGGCCTGCCGGCCTTGCGCCAGCACCTGTTCGATCAGGGCCAGGTACACCTCGGTCTTGCCGCTGCCGGTGACGCCGTCGAGCAGGAACGGCTGGAACCGACCAAGGCTGACGCCGATCGCGGCGACCGCCTGTTGCTGTTCGGCGCTGAGCTGCGGTGCCGTGGTGGATGGCGGTCGACGATCCTGCGGCGGCTGCTCGCCGCGCTCGAGCAGGCCGGCCGCCACCAGTCGACGCGCGGCCTCGCGCCAGCCGGGCTGGCGCTCGGTCAGCTCCTGTGCGCTCAGCGCACCCTCAGCCAGCAGGGCGAGCAACGTCTTGCTGCCGCCACGACGGCTGCCTGCGTCGTGCGCGCCGTGGCCGGCCGGGGTGATCGACCAGTATTCCTCGCCGATGGCCGGCAAAGCCCTGGCTTCGCGCAGGGCCAGTGGCAGCGCGTTGGCACAGGCCTCGCCCGGCGCGCCCAGCCAGTACTCGGCGGCCCAGGCCAGCGTCTGCATCAACTCGGTATCGAGCAGGGCTTCATCGTCGAGCAGACGCAGCGCCTGCCTGAGCCGCTTGCCGTCCACCGCCGTCTCGACCCCGGATTCCACCACCACGCCGACCAGCTTGCCGCGCCCGAACGGCACCAGCACCCGGCTGCCCACGCGAGGCTCGCCCGCGTCGGGCGGCAGGTAGTCGAAAAGGGTAGGTAGCGGCAGGGGCAGGGCGACGCGAAGAACGGCCGGCATGGTGACCTCGATGGGGGCCCAGTGTACCCGGGCGCCCCGCCTCGCCGCGCCACGGCGTGGTGGCGCCCGGCCGATGCCAAGTTGCGCGTACTTGCTGCCCGGGTATCGAGAAGTTTCTGGTAAGTCGCTATGACCACGGACTTTTCCCGTTTATCCACAATCGCTGTGGATAAGTCTGTGGATGCGGCGGGGAGGGTGGCCTGCGAAGCCCGCCGTGGCGCCTTCTCCGACGCCTTGGCCATGTTTTCGTCAGGCAAAAAACATGTTGTCATTCAATGTGTTGAAAATAGCCATCGGTTGGCGGTCACACAATCGGCAAGTCGCCTTCACGTCGCTTGACAGGCAGATGACGCTGTGCAAAACCCGCCTCCCCGCGTGCTTCCGGGCGGTATCCGATGTCACTCCGCCAGGCCCAGCACGCCTGCGCCGACAAAGGCGATTGCCAGCAACCAGCAGTAGCACCAGCCGACGAACAGGTATTTCAGCACCGTCATCGGCCAGCCTTGCCGGTAGACGCGTTTCTGCATGATCAGCAGGTAGGTCGGCGCCCACAGCCACAGCGCCGCGGTCAGCAGGTTCAGCGGGCCGCCCAGCCACGGCGCATGGGGCTTCAGCGCGGTCCCGAGCAGGTGGATCAGCGTACCCAGCAGCAGGCTGAGGAACAGGAAGGCGTGGCTGTGCAAGGCCACGATCAGATGCTCCACGTACAGGCGGCGCTTGAACAGGTAGACCAGCTTGAGCAGCAGAGCGAACGCCGGCAGCATGAAGAACATCGCCCCGGGGAGTGCCGCAAAGACCTGGCCGATCAGGCGTTCATTCACCGCGGAATGGTCACCCGGGCCGCTCATCGCCGCGAGGTTGTCGTGCACGCGGGCCAGCGACCGGTTCAGGCGCTGATTGAGAAAATCGGGCAGCCAGCTCACCTTGACCGGGTATTTCTGCATGTCCCAGTGCTGGTCGAACGGGTTGCGCTGCTCCCATTCGGCGGCCGCCCGGGTATCGACGGGGGGTTCCGGCACCTCGTCCAGACTAGTGGGGATCACCGCGGTCTTGTCGCCCAGCTCGATGCGTCGCTGCATCGCCTCGCGCACCAGTTGCAGTCGCGCCTTGTCCAGTTCCTTGCCGGCCAGCGAGCCGACCACGGGGATGTCGCGGGTGGGGGCCAGCTGGGCCAGCTGTTTTTTCAGCAGGCGATCCACCTCGGCCGGGGTTTTTGCGCGCTGGAAGCTGCTGCCCTGCACGTGAACGTCGGGCACGAACAATGCGTCGCCGCTGTCCAGCGCCATCGGCAGCACGAAGAACGCCAGCAGGCACAGCGCGAACATCAACCGGAACGGCGCCAGGTAGCGCACGCGCCGGCCGGCAAAGTACTCCAGGGTGAGGAAGCCGGGACGCAGGAGCAGCGGCGGCAGCGTGTGCACGACACGGCCATCGACATTCAGCACCAGGTCGAGGGTGTCCTCCAGCATGCCGTGCACGGGCTTGAGCACGCTGTGCACCGACTGGCCGCACACATGGCAGAACTCCCCCTGCAGCAAGGCGCCGCAGTTGGCGCACTGCAGTTCGGTGGGCGTGGTCAGGTCCTGTGTCATCGGGCTGTCCGGGCAAAGGCGCCGCCGATCTTCGCACACGCCACGGGCGTCGTGGCCGTGACCGATGGCTCAGGTAAAATGCGCGGCCCTGGAGTCTGCTGTGCCCATGAATCCGTTCCGCCCCGAGCGAGCGCGCCTGCTGCATGAAGTGCGCGCCACCGTGCGCCTCGCGCTGCCGCTGATCTGCGCCCAACTGGCTGCGATCGGCAGCAACGTGATCGACGCCGTGCTGGCCGGGCATGTCAGCGCGCACGTGCTGGGCGCGGTGGCGGTGGGTGCGAACATCTGGTCGCTGGCGATCGTCAGCGGCATCGGCATGATGATGGCGGTGCCGCCCTCGGTGGCCCAGCTCGACGGCGCCGGGCGCCGGCTTGAGGTCGGCGCGGTATTCCGCCAGGCGCTGTGGATGGCGCTGGGCATGGGCGTGCTGCTGTGGTTCGCGGTGCGCCACGCCGCGCCGCTGATCAACTTCATCGGGGTGACGCCGAGCCTGCGCCACGACGTGCAGCGCTTCCTGCTGGCGATCAGCTGGGGCGCGCCGGCGCTGACCTGCTACTTTGCGCTGCGCGGCCTGTCCGAAGGCCTGTCGCTGACCCGTCCCTCGATGTATTTCAGCCTGGGCGGGCTGGTGCTGCTGGTGCCGCTGGGCTACGTGCTGATGTTCGGCAAGCTGGGCATCCCGCCGCAGGGCGCGCACGGCTGCGGCGTGGCCACCGCGATCGTGCTGTGGCTGGAGATGCTGGCGTTCGGCGTGTATGTCATCTTCCGGCGCAATTATCGCGGACTGGGCCTGTTCGATCATTTCGAATGGCCGAACCTGCGGCGGATCGGTGCGCTGATGCACATCGGCCTGCCGATGGCGGTGACCCTGCTGGCCGAGGCCGGCTTGTTCGTGGCC
>DATNGL010000191.1:0-10370 GCA_035605895.1 Rhodanobacter sp. | reverse complement strand
TCGTTCTTCAGCACCACCTTCTTGCGCGCGATCACCGGCGCGTCGCCACTGGTATCGAGTCCGCTCGTATCCAGCGTGTAAAACGAGGTGCCGAAATAGCTGTCGGTGGTCTTGTAGCGATGGCTGAGCGTGTGCCAGTTGAAGCGCAGTTCGATGCGATCGCCTGCTTGCGACAGCACCTCGATATTGCTGAGGTTGTGGCTGGTGCGCGGCTCCGGCAGGCTGGCGCTGGAGCGCTCGGTCTTGATCCGGAACACGCGGTCTTCCAGGCCCTCGCGATTGGGGTAGTAGATCAGCGAGATCTCGGTCTGCGGGTTCTCGACCAGGCTGTCATCGTCGTCCCAGGCCGGCATCCAGAACTCCGCCTTCGGCGAATAGCACGACAGCCAGGCGTCGAAATCGCGGTCGTCCAGCAGGCGCGCCTCGCGGTACAGGAACGCGGCGATCTGCTCATGCGTCAGGTTCATGCCGATACCTCCGCGTCGCCCTGCTCGGCGGCCAGCGCGCGTGCCATCACCTGCGACCAGTAGCCGTGCTGCTTCAGGTACAGGGCCTCGTCCTCGGGATGGGTGCCGCTGATCAGCGGTTTCATGCCCATCGCCTTGGCGTTGTCGTCGGCGCCGTCGACCCAGTGGCCGTCGGCACCGCGACTGAGGTCGTTCCACGGCGCGGCAATGCCCTGGTAGCCCTGCTGGCAGGAACGGAACTCCTCCAGATCGTCGGGCGTGCCCATGCCACTGACGTTGAAGAAATCCTCGTACTGGCGGATGCGCAGTGCGCGCATATCCGCGCTCTCGCCCTTGGGCGCGAAGCAGTAGATGGTGACCTCGGTCTTGTCGATCGCGACCGGTCGAACCACGCGGATCTGCGTCGAGAACTGGTCCATCAGGTAGACGTTCGGATACACGCACAGGTTGCGGGTCTGGTTGACGATGAAGTCGGCCTTGTCCTGCCCCAACTTCTGCGCCAGCGCGTCGCGATGCGCATACACCGGCCGCACTTCCGGATTGAGCAACTGGGTCCACAACAGCAGGTGGCCGTGCTCGAAGCCGTACACGCCGCCGACCGCCTTGGACCAGCTGTTGGCGTCCACCGCCTGGGTGCCGCCTTCCTCGTAATTGCGGCGACCCATGGTGGCCGCGTAGTTCCAGTGCACCGAGCTGACGTGGTAGCCGTCGGCGCCGTTCTCGATCTGCAGCTTCCAGTTGCCGTCGTAGGTGTAGCTGGAACTGCCGCGCAATACCTCGATGCCATCGAGCGCCTGATCGACGATCTGGTCGATGATCACCTTGGTTTCGCCCAGGTGCTCCTCCAGCGGCAGCACGTCGGCGTTAAGGCTGCCGAACAGGAAGCCGCGATACGAGGCGAATTTCGCCACCTTCTTCAGGTCGTGCGAACCGTCGGTGTTGAAGCCCGGCGGATAGGCGCCGGTCTTGGCGTCCTTGGCCTTGAGCAGCTTGCCGTTGTTGCTGAAGGTCCAGCCGTGGAACGGACAGGTGAAGCTGCCCTTGTTGCCGCGGTTGCGTCGACACAGCATCGCGCCGCGGTGCGCGCAGGCATTGATCAGCGCATGCAGCTCGCCCTGCTTGTCGCGGGTGATCACCACCGGCTGGCGACCGATCCAGGTGCTGAAGTAATCGTTCGGCTCGGGGATCTGGCTTTCATGCGCCAGGTAGATCCAGTTGCCCTCGAAGATATGCCGCATCTCCCGTTCGAAGATTTCCGGATCGGTGAAGATGTCCCGGCGAACACGATAGATGCCCGCGTCCGCGTCTTCTACCAAAGCTGATTGCAACGTCTCGATGGTGGGCTTGGTCATGACTTGAACTCGTCTGTGTCCGCCCGGTCGCAGGCGACCGGCGCGATAAGGGTTGGAGCTGCCGTTGCTGCCGCTGGAATCAGACCGCCGCGCGCTGGCGCTGCACGACCTGATCGGCCACCACGTCGGTGAGCGGGGTCAGCGTGAAATCGAACGCGATGTCGGCATACGCTGCGTCCAGGCCGCGGGCCTTGATCGCCTCCGCCGCGGTGATCTGCGCGACCGCCGGAATCAGGTCGTCGCGGGTGGCGAACGCGAAATCGTCGTGCAGGTACGCGTCACCGTCGATATTGATCTGGGTGGTGAGGTGCCGATGCCGATCGGCGGAAACGAAGAAGTGGATATGCGCCGGACGCTGGCCGTGGCGGCCGATCGTGTCCAGCAGCGCCTGGGTCGGGCCGTCCGGCGGACAGCCGTAGCCGCAGGGCACCGTGCTGCGGAACTCGTAGCGACCCTGCGCATCGGTGCGGATGCGGCGACGCAGGTTGAACGCGCTCTGCGATGCATCGAAGTGGGAGTACATGCCCTTGCTGTTGGCATGCCATACGTCGACGATGGCGCCGGCCAGCGGCTTGCCGGCAAGGTCGCGCACGGTGCCGTGCATGATCAGCACCTGGCCCTCGTCGGCATCGGTGTCGAGGCGGGCGACGCCATCGGAGATCGGCGCACCGGCCACGTACAGCGGACCTTCGATCGTGCGCGGCGTGCCGCCATCGATGCCGGCGGCGGCATCGGCGGCATCCATGCGGATATCGAGATAGCGCTCGAAGCCGAGACCGGCGGCGAGCAGGCCCGCCTCACCGGAAGCGCCGAGCTGGTTGAAATAGTTCACCGCACTCCAGAACTCGTCCGGGGTGATGTCGAGATCCTCGATCGCCTGGAACACGTCGCTCATCACGCGATGCACGATCTGCTTGGCGCGGGTGCTGCCCTTCGCGGACTTCAGGCCGCTGGCAAGTTGCAGGAAATCCTGGACCTCGGCGGTTTGGACGGTCTTGACGTTCATGATGTCGGCTCTCTCTCGTTCGTCGATAACTGGATGGCGGTCTGTGCGGGGGGGGTTCAGCGGTCGTCGTCGTGCAGCGACGACGGATGCCGGCACAGCGGCATCACGGCGATCTCCATGTAGGGGAACAGCGGCAGCGACAGCAGCAGGTCATGCAGTTCACTGCCGCTGGCCACGTCGAACACGCTGACGTTCGAGTACTGCCCGACGACGCGCCAGATGTGGCGCCACTGGCCGCTGCGTTGCAGCTGCTGGAAACGCGCCTTCTCGTCGGCCTTCAACTTGGCCGCGGTTTCGGCGGGTACGTCGTGCGGGATGCGCACGTCCATGCGGACATGAAAAAGCATGCTCAGACTCCTGTGGTATCGGCGCCGGCGGGCACACTGACAAGGCGGTGCGAGGCGTCGCGGCGGAAGAACTGCAGGCGGTCCTCGTCCAGCGTGACGCCGAGGCCGGGACCGGTGGGAACGGTGAGCTGGAAGTCGCTGTAGACCAGCGGCTCGACCAGGATCTCCTCGGTCAGCAGCAGCGGCCCGAACAATTCGGTGCCCCACTGCAACTTCGGAAAGGTGCTGAACACATGCGCCGCCGATGCCGTGCCGATCGAGCCCTCCAGCATCGTGCCGCCGTACAGCTCGATGCCGGCGGCATCGGCGATGGTGCCGACGCGCTGTGCCGCGAACAGACCACCGGCCTGCTCGGTCTTCACTGCAAATACGTCGACCGCGCGTGCACTGGCCAACTGGAAGGCGGTCTCGGGGTCCTGCACCGACTCATCGGCCATCACCGCAATCGGAAAGCGCCGGGTCAGCCGTGCCAGCGAAGCCGCATTGGCCGTGGGCTGTTCAACCAGATCGCAACCGACGTCGGCCAGTGCCGGCAGGCCGTGCACCGCGTCGGTCTCGCTCCAGGCCATGTTGACGTCGACGCGCACGCTGGCGCGGTCGCCGACGGCGCGCTTGATCGCCGCCACGTGGGCCACGTCGTCGCGCACTGCACGCATGCCGATCTTCAGCTTGAACACGTTGTGGCGACGCTCGGCCAGCATCTGCTCGGCCTCGGCGATGTCGCGGGCGGTGTCGCCCGAGGCCAGCGTCCAGGCCACCGGCAGGCGATCGCGCATCCGGCCACCGAAAAATTCGGACAGCGGCAGGCCGACCCGCTTGCCCTGCGCATCCAGCAGTGCGGTTTCCACCGCGCACTTGGCGAAGTGGTTGCCCTTCACCAACTTGCCGAGCTTCGCCATCAGCGCACGCACGCGGGTCGGATCGCCGTCCTTCAGCAGCGGCGCCATGTAGGTGTCGATGGCGAGCTTGATGCCCTCGGGGCTTTCCGGCCCGTACGACATGCCGCCGATGGTGGTGCCTTCGCCGATGCCGACGATGCCGTCGGAACACCACAGCCGCACGATCATCAGGGTCTGTGCATGCATCGTCGCCACCGACATGCGGTGCGGACGGATGGTCGGGATGTCGAGCAGCAAGGTTTCCACGCGCTCGATGCGCGGTGCCTGATTCGGAACGTGTGTGTGGGTGATGTCCATGAACCGATTCTTCGTACGATCGGCGCGCGAAGTCCAAGACCGTTGCAGTCTCGCTTGATACCTATGCGGTATAGTACGGGCGCAAGCCTTGGTTTTCGTGGCTTGGCTGCACTGCAACATACCCTGGATAGCTATTCGCCGCAGGCCTCTGTGTGGACCTTCGCCAACTCCGTTACTTCGTCGCCGTGGCGCGCGAGCGCAATTTCACCCGCGCGGCCGAACTGCTGCACATCGCGCAGCCACCGCTGAGCCGACAGATCCAGCAACTGGAAGAAGACATCGGCGTACAGCTGCTGGTGCGCACCAGCCGTCCGCTCAAGCTCACCGACGCCGGGCGCTATTTCTACGAACAGGCGCTGCAGATCCTCGGCCGCGTCGAACAGACCAAGCTGGCAACGCGGCGGCTGGGCAAATCCGAGCGCAGCGTGCTGTCGATCGGCTTCGTGTCCTCCACCCTCTACGGCGGCTTGCCGCTGGTCGTGCGGCGGCTGCGCCAGCACTATCCGGAGCTGGACGTACAGCTGGTGGAACTGCTCTCCGCGCAACAGACCGAGGCGCTGAAGAACCGCCGCATCGATGTCGGCTTCGGCCGCATCCGCGTGCCGGACCCGGCGGTGGAACGCGTGATCATGCGCGAGGAACGATTGATGCTGGCAATACCCGGCAACCACCCGCTGCTCGAAGGCGAAGGCCCGCTACCGATCGACGCGCTCGCGCAGCAGAACCTGATCGTCTATCCGAAGGAACCCCGCCCCAGCTTCGCCGACTCCGTGCTGTCGCTGCTCGCCGACCGCGGCGTGCGCCCGGCCGAAGTGCAGGAGGTGCGCGAGCTGCAGACGGCACTGGGACTGGTCGCCGCCGAAGTCGGCCTGTGCGTCGTGCCGGCCTCGGCCCAGGCACTGCGCCACGACATCCACTACCGCGACATCGACGACGAAGACGCGATCTCGCCGCTGATCATGATCTATCGGGTCAACGACCCCTCCGACTACATCGAGACGATCAAGCAGATCATCCGCGAGATGTACGAGGTCGACCAGGAGTGGTTGCACGACTCCCGGATCACGTTTCCCGGCACCAAGCCGGCTCGTTGAGCGACATACCAACAGCCGAATGCGTCCGCATCACGCAGCAGCATTCGACGCGGCACGAACATGGCGTGCGGCCTACCCGGCATCGGCGGGATGCCTCGCCCTGTCGTCCGTGAGGGACGCCTGCGCATCCGCCATGCGTCGCTGACCGAATCGCCTCTCACGCGCACCGCGTGATTCAAGCCGTCCGCGCACGCAACTGTGCCACCGCCGCCGGAATCGCCGACGGCACATCCACCGTAATCACATGCGGATGGTCGTCGCCGAGGCCGTTTTCCAGTTCGTGCGCCCAGGTCACGTGATACGGCAGATGGATGCCCCAGCCGCCCAGGCGCACCACCGGCTCGATGTCCGAGCGCAGCGAGTTGCCGACCATCGCGAACTGCGCGGGCTGCAGGCTGAATTCGCCCAGCACGCGCAGATAGGTGGCGGCATTTTTCTCCGACACGATCTCGATCCGCCGGAACAGGTCGGCCAGCCCCGACTGCGCCACCTTCTTCTCCTGGTGAAACAGGTCGCCCTTGGTGATCAGCACGACCTCGTAATCCCTGGCCACCGCCTCGACCGCCTCGCGCATGCCCGGCAGCAGTTCCACCGGATGCTGCAACACGCTCTTGCCCAACTCGACAATCCGGTGGATGTCCGATGCACTGATCCGGCCGTCGCTGATCGCAATCGCCGTTTCCACCATCGACAGCGCCATGCCTTTCGCGCCGTAACCGAACAACCCGAGGTTGCGCTGCTCGGTGGCCAGCATGCGCTCTTCCACGCGCTGGTCGGTGAGGTCGACATAGCGCCCGATGATCTGCGCGAAGAGGTCATTCGCCTCGCGGTAATAGCCTTCGCTGTGCCACAGCGTATCGTCGCCGTCGAAACCGATAAGTTGCAGCATGCCATCAACCCTTTCGTTCGTGCCGGCATCGCAACCGATGCCGAAAGTCGGCCTATGATACGGGCTCGCCCCCACCGCATGGTCACGCCTGCGCGGACCTTGCGAAGCACAGCGGAGTCTCCCGATGACCACGCATTGCACTCACCTCGATGGCATCCACAACGTCACGCCCAGCGCGCGCGGCTGCGAGGAATGCCTGTCATCCGGCGACGTATGGCTGCACCTGCGCATCTGCCGCACCTGCGGGCATGTCGGTTGCTGCGACGACTCGCCGAACCGGCACGCCACCGCGCATTTCCATGACACCGGGCATCCCGTCATCGAGGGTTACGACCCTCCGGAAGGATGGGGCTGGTGTTATGTGGATGAAGTCATGTTCGACCTGCGCGACCGCATGACGCCGCAGCTCGGCCCGATACCGCGCTACTACTGACCTCGCGAGCGTCACGATCATGAGCCAGCCCATCCGGATTCTGCTGCAGACCACCATTCCCGCCATCGACGACGATTGGCATATCGGCCGCTTCGGGCTGTTGCGCGATTACCTGGCCGCGCTGCGCGATGCCGGCGGTGCGCCGCTGTGCGAGGTGACGGCGCGCGATCGCGATGCGCCCGGCGCACCCGACAGCGTGCTGTCGCAGCTGGATACCTCATTGTTCGACGAAATGTGGCTGTTCGCCGTGGACACCGGCGACGGGCTCACCGAGGAAGACTGCGCCGCCATCTCGCGTTTCCGCCAGCGCGGCGGCGGACTGCTGGTGACGCGCGACCACATGGACCTGGGTTGTTCGGTGTGCACGCTGGGCGGCGTGGGTGCCGCGCACTTCTTCCACTCGAAACAGCCCGACCCCGATCCGGCACGCCACCGCATCGACGATACCGACACCGGCGACATCCTCTGGCCCAACTACCACTCCGGCGCCAACGGCGATTTCCAGCACATCAGCATCGTCGAACCGCGGCACCCGTTGCTGACCGATCCGGAGGCCGCCGATGGCGCCGTGCACTGCCTGCCTGCACATCCGCACGAAGGCGCGGTGGGCAAGCCGGCGGATGACCCGAGCGCACGCGTCATCGCCACCGGCCGCAGCACGGTCAGCGGGGCAGAGTTCAATCTCGCGGTGGCGTTCGAAACGTCGGCTGCCGGCGGCCCGGCAGTCGCCCAGTCCACCTTCCATCACTTCGCCGACTACAACTGGAACCCGCAGTTGGGGGCACCCAGTTTCGTTTCCGAGCCGCCCGGCGATGCGCTGGCGCATGCGCCGGAAGCGCAACGCTCGATCGAGCGCTACATGAGGAATCTGGCGCTGTGGCTGGCCGGGCGACCGGTCGATATGCCCGTGACGGCTTGACGAGAAGCGCGCCGGCGCACCGACCGATCAACTCACTTCGCTGCCCAGTCGCAGGTTGATGCCCAGCGTGGTGGCCAGTTCGCGCAACGGTTCGCGGTCGCGGGTCAGGGTCATCCAGCCGGCGACGGTGTCGCCATCGGTTTCCCACGACCACAGCGTGTAGCCGGACTCGGCCAGGCGGTCGTACGCGATCGAGAACAATTCGGCCGCGTCCATGTCGCCGTAGAACTCGTCGTCGTCGGGGTCGCCATTCCAGTCGATCGACAGGTTCCAGCGCGAGGACAATTCGTTCACCGCCTGCACCAGCGAGCGCAGGTCCTGTACACCGATGATGAAGCCGGAGCGCCAGTCGATCACCCGCCCGATCACGTCGATCGGCTCGACCTCGTCCGGGTCGAGATCGGCGACGGCTTCGCGATAGTCGTCGAACTGCAGCAGCGCCGTTTCCTCGTCGCCGGGATTGATCAACAGCAACAGCTGCCACACCTTCGCTTCGACCGAGTCGTCCTCGTCGTCGAAATCGTGGACGCCGTCAAAATCGTCGTCTTCGTCATGCATGCTCAGGCACCCACCCGCTGGCGCACCAGCTTGATGTCGCGCACCGGGCGGATCTCGATCGCACCGGTGCGTGCCCACGGAAAGCTCGAGGCGATGAGCACCGCCTCGTCCATGTCGGCCGCCTCGATCAGGTTGAAGCCGCCCAGGTATTCCTTGGTCTCGGCGTACGGCCCGTCGACCACGCTGGTGCGTCCGTCGCGCACGCGCACGGTGCGCGCGGTGGCCGGTCCTTCCAGTTGCTGCGAATCCTGCAGTTTTCCCTTCGCGCGCAGGGCGTCGGCCTTGACGAAGCAGCCGTGCATCAGGGTGTCGAACTCACCCTCGGGCAGCGCGTCCAGCAAGCTGTCGTCGCAGTAGATCATCACGAGATATTTCATGGCGTCCTCGGCGGGGAAGGTTCGGCGGAACCATGGGAGGCAGGGGCGAGGATGGATAATGCCGCAATGAGCACCCTCCACGATACCTCCAGCGCCCTGTCCTGCCAGCCGATCGCGTTCGTGCGCTCGCCGTATGCGCGACGGATCGACGCGCCGCATCAGCCCACCGTGGTGGCCGGCACCGAAACGCAGGCGGCGGTCGAGGCGAGCATCGAATTCGTCGCGGACTTCCCAGCGGCGGCGTACCGCGATCTCGCCGGCTTCGAACGGATCTGGCTGGTGTTCGTGTTCCATCGCAGCGAAGGCTGGAAGACCGAAGTGCGCCCGCCGCGCGGCGGCGGCAAGCGCAGCGTGCTGGCGACCCGTTCGCCGCACCGGCCGAACGCGATCGGATTGTCGGCAGTCGAACTGGTCGCGGTGGAAGACCATGCTCTGCGGGTGCGCGGCATCGACCTGCTCGACGGCACGCCGATCCTCGACATCAAGCCGTACGTGCCCTACGCCGACGCCTTCCCCGGCTCGCGCGCCGGCTGGATCGACGCGATCGATGCCAGCCAGGGCCGCCACTCCGCGCCCGGGCCGCGCAAGCCGCGCCGCTGACGGAACGATCGGATCACCGCGGTCGCGGCGGCCGCCCCTCGCGCGCCTTGTACAGGCGTCGATCGGCCTCGACCAGCCCCGTCTCCAGTGATGCACCGGGTTCCACCGTGATCGAGCCCATGGTGAAGCCGATCGGCGCCGCCGCACGATCCGCATCGAGACGGCCGACCACGCTGTCGGTCAGTCCCTCCTCGGCCTGGCGCAGCAACACCAGGAACTCGTCCCCACCCAGCCGGATCACCGCATCCTGCGGCCGCACATGGCCGGTCAGGAAACGGGCCATGCCGATCAACACCTCGTCGCCACGCTGGTGACCATGGGTGTCGTTGACGTGCTTGAAGTGGTCGAGATCGAACACGATGCAACCCCAGCGCTCGGCATTGTCGACCGTCGTCAGCTCGGCCAGGTAACGCCGGTTGAAGCATCCGGTCAGCGGGTCGTGGATCGACCACTCGCGCAACTTGCGCTCCTGCAGGAAGCGCTCGGTGACATCCTGCGCGTGGCCCAGCACATAAGGGTCGTCCGCGTCGTCATCCAGCACGTTGTGATATTGCCAGGTGTGTCGACTGCCGTCCTTGGCGATCAATTCGAGGATGCCGGCATCGCTGTCCCTGCGCATGACCCGCAACAGGTATTCGCGGAAGCGTGGATGCAATTCGGGCCGCATGAAATCGGTCAAGGGGCGGCCGATCATCTCGCCGATCGAATAACCCAGCGACCTGGCCGCCGCCGGGTTGACCGACAGCAGCACGCCTTCATGATCATGCGTGCAGATCAGCCCCAGGCTGTACTGGAACAGCTTGCGATAGCGTCGGTCGCTGGCTTCCAGGGCGGCCACCACGCGCGCGCGCAAGGTGACATCCTGCAAGGCTCCGACGACGCGGCAGGCACACCCTTCCTCGTCGTATTCCACCTTGCCGATCGTGCGCACGTGAATTTTCCGACCCTTGGCCGTGATCAGGCGCAATTGGAGGTCCCAGCCCTCGCCGGTCGCCAGCGCCTTTTCCATCGCGGCGCGGATCACCGGCCTGGCATCCGGTTCGTAGAAGTCCAGTGCCTCCTGCATGGTGGGCCGGAAGCCGACAGCGACATCGTGGACACGGCAGGTCTGGTCGGACCACGTGAGCTGGTC
>DATNGL010000190.1:0-6439 GCA_035605895.1 Rhodanobacter sp. | reverse complement strand
GTTCTCCCTTCGGGGGACCATCGGAGAGGATTGAGGTGAGGGTGTGGGTGCTCGTGGAAAAGTTTCAACAAAGCCTGCTTCGCACAAGCATCGCTGGATCCGTGAACCCTCACCCCAACCCTCTCCCAAAGGGAGAGGGGGGCAAAGGCAAGGAGCGCGTTGCTTTATTGAAGCAGGATCACCCCTTCACGCTCCCCAGCAGTAGCCCCTGCAGATAATGTCGCTGCAGCGCCAGGAACAGCAGCAGCACCGGCAGTACGGTGACCACCGAGCCGGCCATCATCAGCTCGGTGTCCTCGCTGTGTTCGCGCGCCAGCGAGGCCAGCGCCAGCGGCAAGGTGTAATGCTCCTGCCCGGTCAGCACGATCAGCGGCCACATGAAATCGTTCCACGCGGCGAGGAAGGTGAACACGGTCAGCGTCACCATGATCGGCTTGAGCAGGGGCAGCACGATCTGCATGAAGATGCGCCACTCGCCGGCGCCGTCGATGCGCGCCGCCTCCAGCAGCTCGTCCGGCACGCCGCGGGCGTATTCGCGCACCAGGTAGATGCCGAAGATGGTCGCCATGCCCGGCACGATCACGCCGGCATAGCTGTTGACCAGGCCTGCGTATTTCAGCAGCAGGAACAGCGGCAGCATCGCCACCTGGGCCGGCACCACCAGCGCGCCGATCAGTACCTGGAACAGCCGCTCGCGGCCGGCGAAGCGCAGCTTGGCGAAGGCATAGCCGGCCATCAGGTTGCAGACCAGCGCGAACAGTGCGATCGCGCCGGAAATGAACAGGCTGTTGAGCACGTAGCGGCCCATGCCGGCGTGCGCGAACAGCTCGCGGTAATTGCCCAGCGTGGGATGCGCCGGCAGCAGCGGTGGCGGCAGCGAGCTGGCCGCGCCCGGCGCCATGAACGACACCGACAGCATCCACAGCAGCGGCAGCACGGCAATCGCGGCGCCGCCGAACAGGGCGCCGTTGACCAGGTAGCGTGCGAGGCGCGGACTCATGCAGGTTCTCCGCGTCGCGCCAGTCGCAGCAGCGCGATCGTGATCGCCAGGATGACGCCGAACAGCAGGAACGCCACCGCCGAGGCCACGCCCATGTTCCACCATTTGAAGCCGTCGTCGTACATCAGATAGAGCACGCTCACCGTACTCTGCAGCGGGCCGCCTTCGGTCATCACGTAGGGTTCGGCGAACAGCTGGAAATAGCCGGCCACGGTAAGCACCATCACCAGCAGCATGGTCGGCTTCAGCATCGGCAGGGTGATATGCCAGAACTGCCGCGGCGTCGACGCGCCGTCGATGCGCGCCGCCTCGTACAGCTCCGGCGGGATCGCCTGCAGGCCGGCCAGCAGGATGATCATGTTGTAGCCGAAGTTCTTCCATACCGCGAACGCGATGATCGTGGGCATCGCCCAGTGCGGGTCGCCGAGCCAGTCGACCGGGTGCAGGCCAAGCTCGGCCAGGCCGTAATTCACCAGCCCGTACTTGGTGTTGAACAGGTAGCGCCAGATCACCGCCACCGCCACCACCGTGGTCACCACCGGCGCGAACAGCACGGTGCGATGGAACGGCTTCAGTCGGGCCAGTGGCGAGTTGAGCAGCAGCGCGCTGCCCAGCGACGCGCCGATCGACAACGGCACGCCGACCGCCACGAAGTAGAACGTATTGCCCAGCGCCGACCAGAACAGCGGTCGCTGCAGCAGGGTCCAGTAGTTGTGCAGGCCGACGAAGCGCAGGTTGCGGATGTCCGCCAGTGCGTAGAGGTCGTAGTCGGTCAGGCTGAGCCCCAGTGCGCCGATCACCGGCAGCACGAAGAACACGCCCAGCACCAGCAGCGCCGGAGCGAGGAACAGCCATGCCGTGCGCGGGTGATTCATGGACTTGCACCGTGCGCGTGGTCGAGCATCCAGCGGCGCTTGTCCAGGATCGCATCGGTGCGCCGGTCCAGCTCGGCCGCCGCCTGGTCCACCGTCAGCTCGCCGTGCGCGGCCTGCGCGGCGACCAGCTGCATCTCGGTGACGATGCGCTCCCATTCGGGCACCGCGGGGGTTGGCCTGACCCGCTCCAGCTGATCGCGGAACGCCTGCACCGCGGGATCGTCGCGCAGGGCGTCGCCCTGCCAGGCCGAGCGGCGCGGCGGCATGTCACCCAGCAGGCGGTAGAACTGCTGCTGCACTTGGGGTCTGGACAGGTACTGGATCAGCAGCCAGGCCTGCGTTTTCTGCCGCGAGTGACGGAAGATCACCAGGCTGGAGCCGCTGGCGATGCCGGCACCGGGGCCATCCGGACCGGGCAGCGGCGCGGTCGCCCATTCGGCCTGCTGCGATGGCGCCAGGCGATGGCGGAATTCGCCGATGTTCCACGGCCCGGAGAAATAGAACGCGTACACGCCGCGACCAAACTCGGTCCACGGGTTGGGCACCTCGGTGTTGGCCAGCAGCGGTGCCTCGTGCCGTTTGAAGGTGTCGACGTAGAACGCCAGCGCCCGCCTGAAACCGGGGCTCTCGAAATTGCCGTAGCGCCCGCCATCGCGCAGCAGCGGCTCGCCCTGCTGCAGCGCCAGCGACAGCAACTGCTCGAACTCGTTGATCGGCAGCAGGATCGCGTAATGGTTCGGCGCGGCGCGTGCCTGCAACGCCTCCATCTGTCGCGACCATTCGGCCCAGTCGCGCGGCGGCGCATCGAAGCCGGCCGCCTTGAGCAGATCCTTGCGATAGAACAGCAGCCGCGTGTCGACGTACCACGGGATGCCGTACAGCGTGCCGTCGATGCGGTTGGTGGCCCAGATGCCGGCGAAGTAGTCGGCCGGCTGCACCACGCTGGAGTGATCCACGTACGGCTGCAGCGGCTCAAGCGCATGCAGCGCATGCAGCTCGGCGATCCAGGTGTTGCCCAGCTGGGCCACGTCCGGCGTGGTGTCGCCGGCGATCGCGGTCAGCAGCTTCTGGTGTGCCGCCTTCCACGGCAGCTCCTGCACGTCGACATGGATGTCCGGGTGCTCGCGCTCGAACGCCGGGATCAGCTGCGCCACCGCCTCGCCTTCGCGGCCCATCGCCCAGAACACCAGCGTATTCCGATCGTCCTGCCGACTGCGGCAGGCGGCCACGCTCGCCAGCACGCCTACCAGCAGCAGCGCCGCGCCCAGGCGCGCCGCCACCGCCGGTTGGCAGCGCCATCTCACGGTGGCGTTACCGGTTGTTCCAGCCAGCCGCCGGTGAAGCCGGCCCGCTGCAGCCCCTTGCGGATGTACGGATTGCGCCGCATCACCTTCCACACGAAATCGCTACGCCAGTTCTCGATCATCAGCACGATCGGGCCCTGGTCGATGCCAAGCTGCACCGAATCAACCCAGCCCAGGCCTGGCACGAGTCGGCCGGTGCGCAGTTTGGTCCTGGTGTGGAAGCTCGGGTTGAACGCATCGACGAAACCATACTTGTTGTAGATCGCCGCGCCGTAGCGGCGCTTCATCTCGGCCAGCGCGGGCACCACGATTTCCGGGGCGAAGGCGATCGAACCGCCGGCGGCGGTCGGTGCCAACGTGCCATCGTCGCGAATGTAGTCGAGGCCGGCGCCGCGCGCGGAATAGCCCTCGAATTCGCGTTCGCCGTTCGCGCTCCCGACCTTGAAGTCGCCGGGTCCGTTGCTGGCCGTCAAACCCCACACGTTTGCTCCGTAGCCGGTCCATTTGCCCGGATTGGCGATGGCGTAGTTGCGTTGGCTGAAGGTGGCGCGGCGGCTGTTCTCGAAATAGTCCAGATCGTGCTTTCGGTTCCAGTCGTCGCGGATGCCGCGGAAGTCGATCCAGGTCTGGCTGTACTGGTGGCCGAACATCGGCGCAAAGGTGAGGAACGTCTGGCCGTAGAAGCTGCCCCAGGTGAGGTCATTGGTCGAGGTCCATGCCTTCCATGCATCGGCGCTTACCGGATGCGTGGGCGAACCAAGCGCGAGCACGTATACCAGCATGCCTTCGTTGTAACCCTTCCAGTCGGCAGGAATGAACTTGCCGCCCGGCGTCCAGCCCATGCTGATCAGCGGCGCGCGCGGCTGCATCCAGGTCCAGTCCACGGCGCGGTAGATTTCGTCGGCAAGCTGCCGGATCTGCTTCTCCTGCGGGGTGTCGCGATCGTAGTAGGACTCGGCGAAAAGCACGCCACCGAGCAGCAGGGTGGTGTCGACACTGGACAGCTCCACGTAGCGCATCGCGCGATGACCGGTCTTCATGTCGAGGAAGTGGTAGTAGAAGCCGTGATAGCCGGCGGCGTCGTCCTCGCTGTCGTTCTGCGGCGCATTCTTGAAGAAATGCAGCGTCGCCAAGGTGCGGTCGATCGCCTGCTCGCGCGTGATGTAACCGCGCTCGACGCCCACACCATAAGCGGTCAGGCCGAAGCCGACGGCGGCGATGCTGGAAAACGAATGACCCGGTGCGGAATCCGGCACCAGCCCGGTTTTCGGGTCGGCGGTCTGCCAGAACCATTCGAACGTGCGCTTCTCCAGATCGTCGACCATCGCCCGCTGCTCGGGCGACGCAACGAAGTGACCATGTTGTGGCCGGGCAACCGAAGGTGTCGACCAGCTCGCGCCGATCACCAGCAAGGCAAGGAGAACGGGGAGATGGAAGCGGGGAAGAAGTCTGCGCATCATCATGATCCTGTGTTCAAAACATCGGGTTGCCACACCGCGCCATTGTCATTCGAGCCAAGCCTGGACGTCCTGGCGATCAGACGGCAGCGGCCTTGCAATAGCGATCGATGAACGCCTGATGCAGGGGCATGGCATCGACGCAGGCAGCGATGGTCTGCTGCACATGGGCAACGAACTCATTGAGGTCCTTTTCCGGCATCTGATCGACGAGGGGATGGTAATTTTTCGGCATGATGCCCTGGCCGATCATCACCTCGGCCCAGCTGACCAGGCCAAACAGCTCCTCGGCATTGCGGATGAATTGCCCGCTTTCCCGGAACAGCGCCAGCACGCCACGCAGCGTTTCCGGTATCTCCATGGTGCGGCAGTAGTTCCAGAAGGGCGTGTCGTCACGCCTGGTGGCATGGAAGTGCAGGATCAGGAAGTCGCGGATGCGCTCGAGCTCGAAGCGCGACAGCGCGTTGTAGCGATCGATCACCGCTTCGCTGAAATTCCTGTCCGGGAAAAGAGTGAGCAGGCGCGTGATGGCCGACTGGATCAGGAAGATGCCGGTCGATTCGAGCGGCTCGAGAAAGCCGCTGGCGAGGCCGATCGCCACCACGTTCCGATTCCAGACCTTCTTGCGCGTACCGGCGACGAAACGGAGCAGCCGCGGCTCGCCCAGCGGAGCACCATCGAGATTGCGCAGCAAGGTCGCAGCGGCTTCGTCGTCGCTGATGTATGGACTGGCGTAAACGTGGCCGTTGCCCACGCGATGCTGCAGACCGATCCGCCACTGCCAGCCGCAAGCCTGGGCCGTGGCGCGCGTGTAGGGCGTCGGTGGGCCGACCCGTTCGCATGCCACCGTCACCGCCCGATTGGTTGGAAGCCAGTGGTTCCAGTCCTCGTAACCGGTCTTGAGCGCCTGCTCGATGAGCAGACCGCGGAAACCGGAACAATCGATGAAAAGTTCGCCGCTGACCCTTTCCCCGTTTTCGAGCACCACTGAGTCGACGAAGCCATCGTTCGGCCGCAGCACCGTCTCGCGGATCTTCCCCTCGGTGCGGCGCACGCCGCGCGCCTCGGCGTAGCGGCGAAGATAGCGGGCGTACCGGCCCGCGTCGAAATGGTAGGCGTAGGCGATGTTTGCCAGCGGCGTATTGGCCGGAGCGTCGATCGCCGAGACCATGAACTTCCCGCGCGGTGCGGCCAGCGTGTTCAGGGAATAGTCCCCAATTTCGCTTGCGTTGCCCGCCTTGAAGGCGCGCAGCCAGTACTGGTGGAACGGCAACATGCCGAGGTCGAGCCCGATCGACGTACCGAAGCCGTGGACGTAGGTCTGGCCGGGTGCCAGCCAGTCGACGAACTGGACGCCGAGTTTGAATGTGCCCTGCGTTTCGCGGACGAATTCCGCCTCGTCTATGCCCAGCAGCTTGTTGAACAGCGACAGGTGCGGCACGGTGGCTTCGCCCACGCCGATCGTGCCGATTTCCTCGGACTCGATCAACCGGATCGAATGACCGGGCCCCAGTACCTTGGCCAGCGCGGCTGCACTCATCCAGCCGGCCGTGCCACCCCCCACGATGACGATGTTCTTGATGCGTTGATCAGTCATGGCTGCCTGCAAGGAATGGCGGTTGGACGAAGTGTAGATTCAGTGGAGCATGACGTGCAGAAGGCGAATGACCTGGGCAACGTTGGAACCGTCGTGCATCAACGGTTCGCCGAAAATTCCTTCTGGTCAAAAACAAGGCCCACCGAAGCGGGCCTTGTGGAGCGACATGCCGCAAAAGACCTTGTTGCGGATGGACTAGAACTTGA
>DATNGL010000189.1:0-4434 GCA_035605895.1 Rhodanobacter sp. | reverse complement strand
AGCGTGCCGAAGATTGTTCACCTGGCGGTGGGTGCGCAGATCGGAAAGACGTCGCAGAACATGAAGTGGAATCGAGACGGTGATCTTGCGTACTGCATTGGCTTTCTCACCGTGCTCGACATAGGGCTTGATGAATTTTGCTGTCGCCATAAAACGCATTCCCCGTGATCTGCTGCGAAAGCTATCCCCGAAGATTTCACCTGTCAATTGATTTCAACAATCAAATTCAACCGCCCCGCCCGCCCCGAACCGGCCGGAGCCCAGCAGCCACGCGACTCCAAGGCTCGAAATGGTTCTCAAGCATGGACGTCTATACGTCTATAATGATTTCATTTGAATGATCGAAATGCGCACAAAATGCCTTGAAAAACGTGCTTTAGTCGAAGTGGCCGCCGAAATGCGTTCTTGATTTCGATCCGGATAAACATCAAGCGAAACGGCGATTTTTCATGGCCGCGCAGGCGTCCCGGCAAATGAACGGGACACGACTGGAGGGATTTGAGCCGGACCCCGATCGACGCCGGATATCCGGGATATCGGGAGTGATGCGCTGCTCGAGCGGGGATCGGATCGCTCCGGCACAGCGATCGGACAGCTCGCGAAAGTGATGACGAAAACAGGTCTGGCGATCATCGATGGAGGCGCGAAAGCCGCCGCATCGATTCGTGAAAACGTCGCGACGATCGGTGCAACGCGCGCGGATTTCGTCAGGCGATCGCACCCACGCATCGAACGCCCGCAGGCCGGAAATGCAACCGGCCGCTCACGGCGGCCGGTTGCATTTCCTCGCGGAGATTCGTTCAGTGCTCGTCGTTTTCGATCAATTCTTCGTAGCCATTGGCGTCGAGCAGCTCGTCGAGCTCGGCGCGATCGCTGGGGCGCACGAGGAAGATCCAGCCATCGCCGAAGGCATCCTCGTTGATCGTCTCCGGCTTGTCGTTGAGCAGCTCGTTGACCTCGACGATCTCGCCGGAAACCGGCGCATAGATGTCCGAGGCAGCCTTGACCGACTCCACCACGGCGACGCCGGTGCCGGCCTGGACGGCCGCGCCGATCTCGGGAAGCTCGACATAGACCAGGTCGCCGAGCTGGCCCTGCGCGTGGTCGGATATGCCCACCCGAACCAGGCCGTCGTCTTCGACGCGGGCCCACTCGTGGGACTTGAGGAATTTCAGATCGCCGGGAATCTCGCTCATGATCGGGTCCAGTCGTTGGGGTGGGTCTTGGGTACAGGCGCAGATTCTAGCCGCATCCGCCGTGAGGAAAAACGCAAGATGCCGGCTCAGATCCCGTCGCAGGCCTTGCCGTCACGCACGAACGGATACTTCACCTGGCGCACCGGGACTTCGCGGCCACGAATGTCGACGCTCAGGTCGCCCGCGTCGCCGGCGGGAATGCGCGCGAAGGCGATGGCCTTGTCGAGGGTGGGAGCAAAGCTGCCGGAGAGGATCTCGCCCTCGCCGTTCGCCGCAAGCACCTTCTGGCCGTGGCGCAGCACACCCTTGCCGTCCAGCACCAGGCCAACCATCACCCTTGGCACACCGGCGGCCTTCTGTTGTTCGAGTGCGGCGCGGCCGATGAACGCGCGCCCCTCGTCCAGCGACACCGTCCAGCCGAGGTTGGCCTCCCACGGCGTCACGCTCTCGTCCATGTCCTGGCCGTAGAGATTCATGCCGGCCTCCAGCCGCAAGGTGTCGCGCGCACCCAGCCCGGCCGCCGCCACGCCGGCGGCATGCAGCGTTTCCCACAGGGCGACGGCATGCTCCTGCGGCACGATGATCTCGAACCCGTCCTCGCCGGTATAGCCGGTGCGGGCCACGAACAGCGGCATGCCATGCGGACCCTGTGCCGCCGCGGCGGCGAACTTGCCCAGTTTCTCGATGCGGGGGCGATCCACCTCGCGCAGCAGGTCGAGCACCCGCGTGCGCGCGTGCGGACCCTGCACCGCGATCATCGCGAACTCGGGGCGCTCCTTCACCTGCACCCCGAACGGCGCAGCCTGCTTCTCGATCCAGGCCAGGTCCTTGGCGCGGGTGCCGGCATTGACCACCAGCCGGAAGTGTTCCTCGCCGAGGAAATACACGATCAGGTCGTCGACCACGCCACCTTGCTCGTTCAGCATGCACGAATACAGCGCCTTGCCGTGCACCTTGAGCTTGTCGACATTGTTGGCCAGCAGGTGCCGCAGGAAGCCGCGCGCACGCGCGCCATGCAGGTCGACCACGGTCATGTGCGAGACATCGAACATGCCGGCATCGCGACGCACCGCGTGATGCTCCTCGATCTGCGAGCCGTAACTGATCGGCATGTCCCAGCCACCGAAATCGACCATCCGCGCACCGAGCGCGCGGTGGGTGGCATTGAGTACGGTCTTTTCAGTCATCGCGGCGGCGCCTGGCAGGGTGAGCGCCCATTATCGCCGCCGGCCAGCGGCAATCCAAGCCATGCCGCAACAACGCACTCAATCGTCGGCGCCATCCTGCTCGATGCTGGCCAGCAATTGCGCGGTGAGCTGTTCGGCCAGCTGCTCGGCGCGATGGCCGCCGCTGAGCAGGTGGATATCCGGCGCCTCGGGCCGTTCATAAGGCGCGTCGATGCCGGTGAAGTTGCGGATCTCGCCCGCCCGCGCCCTGCGATACAGGCCCTTGGGATCGCGCCGCTCGCATTCCTCCAGCGGGGCGTCGACGAAGACTTCCAGGAACTCGCCCGCATCGAACAGCTCGCGTGCCGAACGCCGCTCGCTGCGGTAGGGCGAAATGGCGCTGACCAGCACGATCAGCCCCGCATCGACCATCAGGTGCGCCACCTCGGCGATGCGACGGATGTTCTCGACCCGGTCCTCGGGCGTGAAGCCGAGATCCTTGTTGATGCCGTGGCGCACGTTGTCGCCATCGAGCAGGTAGGTGTGGAAACCCAGCGCATGCAGCTTGCGCTCGACCAGGTTGGCGATGGTCGACTTGCCCGCGCCGGACAGGCCGGTGAACCACAGGCACAACGGTCGCTGCCCCTTGCTCGTGCCGCGCACGTGCTTGTCGATGTCGACATGCTGCCAGTGCACGTTGCTGGATCGGCCCAGGGCGAAGTCGAGCATGCCGCAGGCCACCGTGGCATTGCTCTGGCGATCGATCAGGATGAATCCGCCCAGGCTGCGGTTGGCCGCATAGGCCTCGAACGCGATCGCATCGTCCAGGCCCATCGTGCAGTAGCCCACCTCGTTGAGTTCGAGATGGCGGGCCGCCAGCCTGGCCTGGCTGTTGACGTCCACCTTGTGCTTGATCGACATCACCCGCGCGCTCACCGTGCGAGTGCCGATCTTCAGGCGGTAGGTGCGGTTGGGCAGCAGCGCGTTGTCGCCCATCCACAGCAGGTGACAGGTGAACTGATCGGCCACCGGCGCCGGGCGCAGCGCATCGGCGATCACGTCGCCGCGGCTGGCGTCGAGCTCGCGGTCGAAGCAGAGGGTCACCGCCTGCCCTTCGCTGGCGCGATCCAGATCGCCGTCGAACGTGACGATGCGCTCGATGCGCGCGCGCTGCACGCCCGGTTGCACCACGATCTCGTCGCCACGGGCCACGCTGCCGCCGCAGATGGTGCCGGCATAGCCGCGGAACGATTGGTCAGGACGGTTCACCCATTGCACCGGCATGCGGAAGTCGGCGGCGCGGAAGCGCGCCACATCCGCCGTTTCCAGGGCGTCGAGCAGGCTGCCGCCGTCGTGCCAGGGCATGTTCGACGAGCGGCTGCCCACGTTGTCACCGGTCAGCGCCGACACCGGCAGGCACTGCACGTGGTCGATGCCGAGGGTCTGGGCAAGCTCGCGGTATTGCGTGGCGATCGCTTCATAGATGCCCCGGTCATAGCCGACCAGATCCATCTTGTTGACCGCCAGCACCACATGGCGGATGCCGAGCAACCCGCAGATATAGGTATGCCGGCGCGTCTGCGGCAACAGGCCCTTGCGCGCATCGACCAGCACCACGGCCAGCTCCGCATTGGAGGCACCGGTGGCCATGTTGCGCGTGTACTGCTCGTGGCCAGGGCAATCGGCCACGATGAAGCTGCGCCGCGCGGTATGGAAGTAGCGGTAGGCCACGTCGATGGTGATGCCCTGCTCGCGCTCGGCATCCAGGCCGTCGGTAAGCAGGGCGAAGTCGAGCACGTCCTCGCCGGCATCGGCGTGCTGGCGGCGACTCTCCCGCGCCAGCGTCACCAACTGGTCGTCGGACAGCATGCCGGCGTCGTACAGCAGGCGCCCGAGCAGGGTGCTCTTGCCGTCGTCCACGCTGCCGCAGGTGATGAAGCGCAGCAGCCCCTTCTCCGGCGCGGCCAGCGTGCCTTGCGTCCGCGCGTCCATCAGAAATAGCCCTCCTGCTTCTTGCGCTCCATCGACGCGGTGGGATCGTGGTGGATCACCCGGCCCTGGCGCTCGGAGGT
>DATNGL010000188.1:0-8123 GCA_035605895.1 Rhodanobacter sp. | reverse complement strand
TTCAGCGCGGCGGCGATCTTTTCCGCCACCTCACCCTCGACGCCGAAGATGTTGTCCAGCGTGCGCGGGTACGCCTGTGCCCAGATGTGCGCATCGGTTTGCGTATTGATCAACTGCACGTTGATCAGCACCTGGTTGCCGGCCTTCTGCACGCTGCCTTCGAGGATGGTGGCGACGCCGAGCTGCTGCGCAATGTCCTTGAGGTTGTCCGGATGGCTCTGGTATTTCTCGGTCGAGGTGCGCGAGATGACTTTCAGATCACCGATATCGGCCAGCTTGGTCAGGATCAGATCCTGCATGCCGGCGACGAAGTAGGCGTTGTCCTTGTCGGCGCTGAGGTTCTCGAACGGCAGCACGGCGATGGATTTGGCGGAAGCCGAGGCCGCGATCGCCTTGGGTGCATCCTTGTGCGGCACGAGACGGTCGGTGAGCAGCAACACCACCGCCACCGTGAGCACGCCGATGATCCAGAAATCCAGCTTGCGGCCGGTGGAGCGGGCAACGGAATCGGTGGGGTCGATCTCGCTCTCGCGCTTCAGGCCCTGCGGCGTGAACTCGTAGAACCAGGCGAAGACGAGCCAGAACGGAAAGCCGATGATGCTGGCGATCACAAACCAGCGGGCCATCCAGTCGAAGGCACCGAACAAAGGCAGCAATTGCGCCAGCCCTTGCGCCAGCGCCCACACCACGCCGGCATACAACACGCCCGCGCGCAGCACGTTGCGGCGTTGCAGTTCGGCGAAGAACGAGGGCTTGCCGTTCATGGCGTTGCCAGGGTGGCAGAGGCGGGGAGTGCGGCGGACGCCGGTCCGCCCGGTGTTCCGATGGTATCGCCAGGTATCGGCAACCCCACTTTCCGGCAGAACGCGGCGAAGCGCGGGTCGTCCTTGTAGCGCAGGATGAGCGGGTCGTAGAGCAGGCTGCTGATGCCCGGATCGTGGGAATTCCAGGCCTGGCCAAGCCACTGGAACATAGGGTCCGGATCCTTGCGCAGTGCGTACACCTCGGCAATTTGATACGGACCAGTGTCGGCGTACTTGCCGATCAAGCCCTTCAATGCCGCATCGGCCGCCGTACGATCACTGCCGATCTGCAGTGCCAGAGCCACCGCGATGTCGTGCCAGGGGCCTGGTGGTTCCCGTTGTGCAGCGGCCAGTGCAGCCCCGGCATCGCCACGCAGAATTTCGATGATCGCCAACTGTTCGTAGAGGGCCGCGTTCTGCGGTGTCAAGGCGATGCCGGTCCGAAGCGCCTGCTCGGCCTCGCCCGTGCGTCCCACGGCCAGCAGGTACTGGGAAAGGGCGTAGTTCCAGCTACCGTTTTGCGGATTGGTCGTCAGCGCCTGCCGGGTCAAGTCCAGTGCCTGATCCAGTTGGCCCAGCGTGCTCAGCAACGCGCCAAAATTGTATTTCGCATCGCCGTCGTTGGGGGCCAGTTGCAGGGCACGCTGGAAGTCGGCATGCGCCCTTGACCAGTCGAATTCGAAATAGGCCAGGTAGCCGCGCGCGAGGTATGCCGCCGCCGAGTTCGGATCCAGTTTCAATGCCTTGTCCACAGCCACCCGCGCGGTGTCGTAGGCTTGCCGTTGTGCCGCGCCACCCAGGAAGGTTCCCCCCAGGTGCGTCCATGCGTGCGACAGTGCCGCATAGGCCCGCGCGTAATGGGGATCGAGCGCGATGGCGCGGTTGAAAGCCTCGATGGCCTTGCGTGCGCCGGCTTCGTCGCCGTGAGCGTAATAGGCGCTGCCTTGCAGGAAGGCACTGTACGCATCGAGATTGCCGCTGGGCGGCCGGTCACTCTGCACCACCGCGCCATGGCCGCTCAGCAACTTCGCCTTCAAGGCGTCGGCAACGGCCTGGGTGATATCGTCCTGCAGCTTGAACAGATCCGTGTACGGTCGGTCGTAGTGTTGCGACCACAAGGTGCTGCCGTCGGCGGCATTGACCAGTTCGGCGCTGATGCGCACCTCGCCGCCGGCGCGGCGCACGCTGCCTTCCAGCAGATGCGCGACGCCGAGTTTTTCGCCGATGACCTTGCTGCTGTCTTTGCTGCGGCGGAACTGGAACGATGAATCGCGACTGATGACTTTCAGGCCGTCGAACTGCGACAGCGCGGTGATCAGGTCTTCGGACAAGCCATCGGAAAAATACTGCTCGTCCTGGTTGCCGCTGCCATTGACCAGGGGCAGCACGGCGATGGATTTTTGCGGGATGCCGGTCAGTGCCGGGGTGGCATCGGCTGGGGTGTGCCGGCTCGCCACGTCGGTCGCGTCGTGCCGACGTACTAACTGGTTGGTCAGCAACAATACCACCGCCACGGCCAGCACGCCGATGATCCAGAAGTCCAGTTTGCGGCCGGTGGAATGGGCGATGGAATCGCCCGGCGCGACCTCGCTCTCGCGCTTCAGGCCGCTCGGCGTGAACTCGTAGAACCAGGCGAACGCGAGCCAGAACGGGAAACCGATGGCGCCGGCAATCACGAACCAGCGCGTCACCCAGTCCGGCGTGCCGAACGAAGGCCCCAACTGCGCGATGCCCTGCGCCAGCGCCCAGATCGTGCCGATGTACAGCACACCGGCACGCAACACGTTGCGACGCCGCAGCTCGGCGAGCAACGTGGCGGCGTTCACTACAGTGCGACCGCGGCGGGAGATGGCCCGGCGTGACCGGATTGGCACAAAAGGTTTCGTGCACCGGCCGGATGGGCCAGTGTCCCTCGCACCAGCTGGTGCCCCCTTGCCCCCATCTACAGTTCCATCCCGGCTGCCTGCATCCCTCGCAAGACTAACGATTTTCAGCAAGCCTGTCATGGCCGCCGGGGTGCGGCGCGCGGCATGAAACGGTAGAAGCGGTGCGGTGTGTCGACGTGTTGCGCCTTGCCGCGGGGTGGGCATGATCCGCTGCCCTGCACTTCGATGTACGAAGCAACCCTCTGCGGGAGGGATTTCAGCGCCCGTCCAATGGGGGTGGATGTCTGTGTGGCCCGCAAGGTTTTGCGGATCACGCATGGCTTCGCGAATCTTCTGCCGCCGTCAACCGGCACGGTGGCAATTTGAGCTCTGGGCATGGATGTTCGCGTGCTGGATTGTGCTAGCGTCGATGTCGGCGAGGCCTTGAAAACGTCGGGGGGCGAAGGCCGCGCCAGACGATCCCGTTCCATGTTCGTGGTCGGGATTCTTCGGTTCATACCATCAGATTCGGGGACAAACCATGCAGATGAAAAAGACTTCGCTGTGCCTGGCGTTGGGAGCGGTCTGGGCGCTGGCGTCGACGGCCGCGGCGGCGACCGGGGTCGATGCAGGCTGGAAGACCACGGCCACGCACGCGCATGTGCCTGCGGCATCGGTGAATGCGAGCGACCTGCTGCCGTTCAACATGCCGATCCAGGTGCAGGTGGCATTGAAGGTTCAGAACAGGGCATCGCTCGACAATTTCATCGTCGCCGCGCACAACCCGGCAAGCCCGCTGTTCCACGCCAGGCTGCAGTCGGCCGATGTGGCTGCGAATTTCCTGCCGAGTCAGGCACAGGCGCAGGCCGTGGCCGATTACCTGAGCCGGGCCGGCTTCACCAATGTCGGCATCTCCGCCAACCGCTTGCTGGTTTCCGCCGACGGCACCGTCGGCAGTGCACGGACCGCATTCGGCACGCGCTTCGTCAAGGCCACCGATGAAAACGGCCGTGCGGCGTACGCCAACATCGACGACGCCAGGGTACCGGCGGCGCTGGCCGACGTCGTGTTGTCGGTGAGCGGCCTGCAGACGGTGACGCATCCGCACACCATGATCGTCGCGGCCTCGACGCAGGGGCGCGTGGAGAAGGGCAAGCCGGGCGGCGGCGGTGGCGCCACCCTGGTCGGCCACAACCCGACCACGTTCCCGACCATCTACAACGCGGGCAGCACGCCCACGGCCTCCACCATCACCGTGGGCATCATCAGTGACGGCAACATGGCCCAGCCGCTGAAGGACCTGACCAGCTTCACCACCGCCAACCATCTGCCGGCGGTGAACACCCAGGTGGTGACGGTGGGCACGCCGGGCACCGACACCAGCGGCACGCCCGAGTGGGATCTGGACAGCCAGGACATCGTCGGCATGTCCGGCGGCGTCGGCAAGCTGATCTTCTACGCCGCCAATTCGCTGACCAACAGCGCACTCACCGCGGCGTTCAACCAGGTGGTCAGCGACAACCAGGCGCAGGTCATCAACGTGTCGCTCGGCGAATGCGAAACCAGCGCCTACCAGGACGGCTCGATGGCGGCCGACGACCAGATCTTCGCGCTGGGCGTGGCGCAGGGGCAGACGTTCTCCATCTCCACCGGCGATTCCGGTTCCAACGAATGCACCAAGGCGCCCAACGGCACCACGCCGAGTTACCCGGCCAGCTCGCCCTACGTCATCGCCGTCAGCGGCACTTCGCTGAGCACCGGCACGTCCAACAGCTGGGTCAGCGAGACGCTGTGGAGCAAGGCCGGCGGCAGCCCGAGCACGGTGGAACCCAAGCCGAGCTGGCAGACCCAGGGCGGCGGCACCACCCGCGACGTGGCCGACGTGGCCTTCGATGCCGACCCGAACTCGGGCGCCATCATCATCGTCAACGGCAGCAACGCGCAGTACGGCGGCACCAGCCTGGCGGCGCCGCTGTTCGCCGCCACCTGGGCCCGCATGCTCGCGGCGCACCCGACGCTGGGCTTCGCCGGCCCGCACCTGTACAGCGTGTCCACCGCCAGCTATCACGACATCACGTCCGGCAGCAATGGCGGCGAGACGGCCACGGTCGGCTGGGACTACGCCAGCGGATTCGGCAGCGGCATCGTAAGTGCGTTGAACGCGGGGCTGTAGCTTCCGCGATGCGTCATGCGCGGGCGTCCGCCGAGAGGAGGGCGCCCGCGTTGTATGTGGCTCATGTGCACTTGCTGTGCGGTCTGTCGACTTCGCTTCACCGCCGTGAACGATGCCTTGCCGCGGTGCCTAGAACCAAGAGCTTTCGGCTGCCGCAGGCGATCGACCGCTCTGCTTTGAGCTTTTGATTCAAGGTATGCGAGAGGAATGGCCCATCCTTGCAGACGGCACACAGCTATCGCATCGCAATCACCCTTCGACTTCGCTGCGCTCAGGGTGAACGGATAGTTTGTTCGCCCTGAAGTGATCTGGCCTCCGCAGGAGGACGAAAGCTCTTCGGCTCTGGTGCCAGAGTGCAGAAGTGCAGAAGTGCAAAAGCGATGACCAGCTTCGCTGTTGAAAAGCTCCTCCTGCCTTCGCAGGAATGACGACTGGGGGGATTACCTGTATGCGCACGTCGCGCAAGGTGTCGCGGATCACTCAGCCGTCGGCCGAATCACCCTTCTGCGCCAGATCCTTCAACAACTGGAAGATCTCCCGATACGCCCGCGGCGGCTTGCCCGGCGTGTCCTTCTCGATGCGCGCCTGCCGCACCAGCGAGCGCAGATGCTGGCGGTCGACCTGCGGATGCTCGGCGATCAGTTCCGACAGCGCGCCCTCGTCCTCGGCGATCAAACGATCGCGTATTGCTTCGAGGCGATGCATCGCCGCGGTTTCCTGGCGCTGCTTCTCGCGGTTTTCGCCGAGTTCGGCGCGCACCGCGGCGAAGTCCTCGTCGCTGAAGCGGCGCATCACCTTGGCGAGGAAGGCGAGCTGGCGCTTCTTTGCGCCGTGGGCGGTCATGCGGCGGGTGATGTCGATCTCGCGGCGCACGTCTTCCGGCAGCGACAGCTTGGCCAGCCGGCTCGGCTGCAGCTCGATCAGCTGGCCGGCCAGGGTCAGCACGGCCAGCGCTTCGCGGCGCTGCTGGGTGCGGCTGGGGCCGTAGTCCTCATCGTCGAGTTCGGTCTGGTTGCGGCTGCGGCTCGGGCTCACGGTGTTCGATTCCAGGTGGGTGTCGCGTCAGCGGGTGCGGACGGCGTGGCGCCGGATGGCGCGTCATCGGCCTGCTCCAGCGCGAAACGGGCGATCGGTTCGCCGTCCAGTTCGATCGTTTCGCAGAACATCGCCGCCGGGCGCACCCACAGGCCGTGTTCGCCGTAGAGCGCCTGATAGACCACCATCGGCTCCAGCGTCTCGCTGTGCCGCGCGGTGCCCAGCACACGGTAGCGCTGGCCCTTGTAGTGACGATAGATGCCGGCGGTGGGTTGCATGGGCGTGCTCTGCAGCTCTTTTCATTTCGCGTTCGCGCCCCCAATTCCGGAGCCTGCGGTCGCGAACCGCTTATTCTACCCGTCTAATCCCCAGGAAAGCCCGACGTGAGCAAGGTCGTGATCAGCCAGGAACACCCGAAGGACAGCCCGCCGGACCGCAGCGCGGCTGATCTCGATCGGCTGGCCGAACTGGCCGAGGACGTGATCCGCCGCGCGCGCGCGGCCGGTGCCAGCCAGGCCGAGGTGGCCGCCAGCATCAACAACGGCCTCAACGTGAACGTGCGCCTGGGCGAGGTGGAGACGGTGGAGCACACCCGCGACCGCGGTTTCGGCCTCACCGTGTATTTCGGGCAGCGCAAGGGTTCGGCCAGCACGGCCGATCTCCATCCCGATTCGATCCAGGCCACGCTGGACCAGGCCTGCGCGATCGCGCGCTACACCGAGGCCGACCCGGCGGCGGGGCTGGCGGATGCGGCGCGCATGGCGAAATCCTTTCCCGACCTCGACCTGTGGCATCCGTGGGACATCGACACCACGGGGGCGATCGAGCTGGGCATCGCGATCGAGGAGGCCGGTCGCGCGCATGCCGGCATCAGCAATTCCGATGGCGCCGGCGTGCAGGCCGGCCAGGGGCTGTCGGTGTATGCGAATTCGCACGGTTTCGTGGGGCGCGAGCGCGGCACCAACCACTCGTTGTCGCTGGCCCTGATCGCCGGCGGCGAAGACGGCATGCAGCGCGATTACTGGTACGACAGCGTGCGCGCGGCGGGCGACTTCATCAGTGCGCAGACACTCGGCGACAAGGCCGCCGAACGTACGCTGGCGCGGCTGGGCGCACGCAGCCTGTCGACGCGGCAGTGCCCGGTGCTGTTCGCGCCCGAGCTGGCGCGCGGGTTGATCGGCCATCTGCTCGGCGCGGTCAGCGGCGGCTCGCTGTATCGGCGCGCCAGCTTCCTGCTCGACCAGGTGGGCAAGCCGGTGATGCCGGCGTGGCTGAACATCAACGAGCGGCCGCATCTCGCGCGCGGGCAGGGTTCGGGCAACTTCGACGCCGAAGGCGTGGCGACGCGCGACAGTGCGCTGGTCGAAGGAGGCGTGCTGGCGCGCTACGTGCTGGGCAGCTATTCGGCGCGCAAGCTGGGGCTGGAATCCACCGGCAACGCCGGCGGCATCCACAACCTGCTGGTGGAGCCGGGCAGCGCCGACGGCGAGCGCTCCGGGTTCGACGGCATGCTGCAGCGCCTGGGCACCGGCCTGCTGCTGACCGAGGCGATGGGCCAGGGCGTGTCCACCGTCACCGGCGACTACTCGCGCGGTGCGGCGGGCTTCTGGGTGGAGAACGGCCGGGTCGCGTTTCCGGTGGAGGGGATCACGATCGCGGCCAACCTGCGCGAGATGTTCGCCGGGATCGTCGCGGTCGGTACCGATGTCGACCCGCGTTCGCACATCCTCACCGGCTCGATCCTGCTCGACCGGATGACCCTGGCCGGCGAATAGGCCGCAGCGGCTTGCGTCTATGCCGCAAGTTCACTCGGCAAGGCATGCCGATGCTTGCTAGGATCGACAGCACCGGCGACCGGCCGGCGAACCGTTGACGCACGTTCCGACTTCGAAGGAGATGCGCATGAGCGTTCCACCCGAATCCGTCATTCCGCCGCCGCCAAGTGAACCCGTGGCAGGTACCCCGTCAGCCGAGGAACGGCAATGGGCGATGTTCGCCCATCTGTCGGCGCTGTTGGGCGCGCTGCTCACCGGTGTCTGGGGCGGCGGCTGGGGCTGCTTCATCGGCCCGCTGGTGATCTGGCTGGTCAAGAAGGACACCATGCCGTTCGTCAACGACCAGGGCAAGGAAGCGCTGAACTTCAACATCACGGTGGCGATCGCCTTCGTGGTGCTGTTCCTGCTGTCGGTGATGACGTTCGGCATCGGCCTGATCATCGCGATCCCGCTGTGGATCATCATCGGCATC
>DATNGL010000187.1:0-2884 GCA_035605895.1 Rhodanobacter sp. | reverse complement strand
CATGCAACTCAAGGCGCAACTGCTGACCCAGATCGGCGCCCTGCGCGGCGAGCGGCCCAGCCATGTGGCCAGCATGGACGAGGACACCATCGACCTGGTCGGCATGCTGTTCGAATTCATCCTGGAAGACCGCAACCTGCCTGCCGCGATGCAGGTGATGCTGGCACGGCTGCAGATTCCCTACCTGAAGGCGGCGATCCTCGACCGCAAGATGTTCGCACACCGCCAGCACCCCGCGCGGCGGCTGCTGGACAGCCTCGCCGAGCAGGCCAAGAGCTGGTCGGAGGAATCCGACCGCGACCACCGCCTGCACGAAAAGGTGAAGTCGATCGTCGACCAGTTGCTGCACGACTTTGACGACGACATGGGCATCTTCGAACGCCTGCTGACCGACCTGCAGCAATTCCAGGACGTCAACAAGCGCCGTTCCGAACTGGCCGAGCAGCGCGTGGCCGAATCCACCCGCGGCCGCGAAAAACTCGAACAGGCACGGCGCCGCGCCGCGCGCGAGATCCTCGATCGCATTGGCACGCAGAAGCTGCCCCCGCTGGTGCATGGCGTGCTGGCCCGTGCGTGGGCCAACCATCTGGTACTCACCCTGCTCCGCCAGGGCGAGGATTCGCCCGAGTTCAAGAGCGCGCTGCGCTTCATCGACGAGTTCATCGCCAGCACCCATCCGGCCAACGACACCACCAGCCGGCAGACCCTGCGCCAGATGCTTCCGGGCATCGAACGAGCGCTGCGCCACGGCCTGGCCAACGTGGCTTTCCAGGAGCAGGACGTGGAGCGACTGCTCGGCCAGTTGCACGCGTACTACCGCCAGCAACTGGGCGAACAACCCGAGCAGGGTGCCGCCGATGGCGCGGTGGCCGCGGAAGACACCGCCATGCTGGCGATCCCCGACTCCATCCAGCCGGTCATCGACCAGCGGGCGGAGCCGGAAGACATCCTCGATGCGGAGGAACTGGCCGAGGTTCCACCGGACAGCCCGCAATGGCACCAGGTGCAGGCGCTGCAACCCGGCAACTGGCTCGAGTTCGCGGTTGATGGCGAGGCCCCTGCCCGGGCCAAGCTGTCGTGGATCAGCCCGATGAGCGGCCGCTACCTGTTCGTCAATCGACGCGGCCTGAAGGTGGCCGACTACGCACCGCGTGAGCTCGCCACGCTGTTCGCCGACGGACACGCCCGCGTGCTGGCGGCCAATGCCCTGTTCGACCGCGCGATGACCGCGATCGTCGGCAAGCTGAGCCAGGCCGACGGGACGGCAACATCCCCGACACCTGCCGAATGACACCGGCAGCAGCATCCTTCGCGCAGCCTGGTGCCGCGCAGATCGCCGCCGACGTCGAACATGCGCTGGCCGAGGATCTGGGCAGCGGCGATGCCACCGCCGGCCTGTTGCCGGACACAGCCCGGGCCCGGGCGCAGCTGACCTGCCGGGATGCCGCGGTGATCGCGGGCAGCGCCTGGTTCGACGCCTGTTTCCGCCGACTCGACCCGGCCGTCCGGATCGACTGGTCGGTGCACGACGGCGACCGGGTCGACCCGGGCACGCCGATCTGCCGCCTCTCGGGGCATGCCCGCGCGCTGGTCACGGCGGAGCGCTCGGCACTGAACTTCCTGCAATTGCTGTCGGCCACCGCCACGATCACCGCCGACTACGTCGCCGCGGTTGCCGGAACCCGGGTGCGCGTGCTGGACACCCGCAAGACCGTGCCCGGGCTGCGCGTGGCACAAAAGTATGCCGTCCGCTGCGGCGGTGGCCACAACCAGCGGATGGGTCTGCATGACGCGATCCTGGTCAAGGAGAACCACATCATCGCCGCCGGCGGCATCGCCGCGGCCGTGACCGCGGCGCGCGCGCTCCACCCCGAACTGCCGCTGGAGGTGGAGGTGGAAAACCTCGACGAGCTGGAACAGGCTCTGCAGGCTGGCGCGGATCGCATCATGCTGGACAACTTCGAACTGGCGCAGATGCACGAGGCGGTGAAGCAGGCTGCCGGCCGGGTGCCACTGGAGGTTTCCGGCAACGTCGATCTGAAGACCATCGGCGAGTTCGCGCGTACGGGTGTCGATTTCATCTCGGTCGGCGCGCTGACCAAGCACGTGCGCGCCATCGACCTGTCGTTGCGGTTGCAACTGGACTGAGGGCCGCCTTGCGCCCGGGCGAAGGCGCCCACACACTGGCCCCATGTCCGACCTGTCCAATCTCCTGCTGTTGCTGGTGCTCGGCGCCACCGTGGGGCTGTGGCTGAAGCTCAGCGTGGCACGCGAGCGAGCGATCCGCGAAGCGCGGCAACAATGCCAGGTGCACGGCTTGCAATTGCTGGACGAGACCGTTGGCTTGCGCGGCCTGCGCCTGCGCCGGGTCAACGGCCTGCGCAGGGTGGAGCGCTGCTACGGGTTCGAGGTGAGTATCGATGGGCATGACCGCGAGTCGGGTCGTCTGTGGATGATCGGCGATGCGCTCAGCAGCCTCAGCCTGCCCACCATCGAGTTGCTGCCCCCCGTCGGCGATGCCGATGCCGGCCCGCCATCGACCTCAGGCAAGGTCGTGGCGCTGCGTCCCCATCAAGGCAACCGGCTGCACTGAGCGCGGCCGGCGAGTAGGCGCGGAGTGCCTCGCTACTTCACCACGCGCAGGTGCGGCGCACCGCGCTTCGGCTTGTCACCGCCTTCATCGGCACCCGACACGGGATCGTCAGGCGACGGTTCGGACGGCGGCGGCGTGTCGCCGCCTTCGTTCTCGGCGGGGAACATCATGCCCTGGCCGTTTTCCTGCGCATACAGCGCCAGCACGGACTGCACCGGAATCTGGATCACCTGGCTGACTCCGGAAAAGCGCGCCTGGAAGTTGATCCACTCGTTGCCGAGATCGAGATTG
>DATNGL010000186.1:0-10058 GCA_035605895.1 Rhodanobacter sp. | reverse complement strand
GCCCGCCTTGCCGGCGCCGCTGTCGGGATCCACGTCGACCACCGCCGCGCCGACACCATTCTCCAGCTTGAACGCCTTGACGATATCGTCGCTGACCGGCTGCACCGTCACGCCGAGCAGGCCGCGCGACACATAGCCCTTGGTCTTCAGCTGCTGCACCGCGTTCATCGCCACGTCGATCGGGATCGAGAACGACACGCCCATGTAGTCGCCGGTGTTGGAATAGATCTGCGAATTGATGCCGACCACCTGGCCCTGCAGATTGAACAGCGGACCGCCGGAATTGCCGCGATTGATCGGCACGTCGGTCTGGATGAACGAGGTGTACGGCTGGTCCCGCTGCCCCAGGTTGCGGCCCACCGCGCTGACGATGCCCTGGGTCACGGTGTAGTCGAAGCCGAACGGCGAGCCGATCGCCAATACCCACTGGCCCGGCTTGAGCGCGCGCGAATCGCCGATGCTCACCGTGGGCAGGCTGCCGCCCGCATCGACCTTGAGCAGGGCGATGTCGTAGGTGGGGTCGGTGCCGACCACCTTGGCGGTCAGCGTGCGCCGATCCTGCAGGCGCACCGTGACCTTGTCCGCGTGATCGACCACATGATTGTTGGTGAGGATGTAGCCATCCTGGGAAATGATGAAGCCCGAGCCAAGCGAGGTATGCCGCTGCTCCTCGGGCGACGGCATCATCGGCATCCCGAAGATGTGACGCAGGATCTCTGCCTCCGGGCCATTCGGCATGCCCTGACCGGGCATCATCCGGCTACGCATGGATTGGGTCGAACGCGGCCGCTCGCCGGTGTACTTGGCCTCGACATGCACCACGGCAGCCGCGTTCTTCTGCACGATGCCGGTGAAATCGGGCAGCGCCGCGGCACTGGAGACAGGTTGGGCCTGCACGCCGCCGACACCGACCAGTCCCAGCAGGGCGCAACACGCCAGGACGCGCAAGATGGAATGACTCATGACTCCTCCTTGGTTGAACTCGAGCCGGCAGGGCCGACTGATGGATGACATGCATTGGAAGCGCGCCGCGACCGACCGTCCGGCCACGCTGCGCCCTCGACGCACCGGGGTGATCGAGGGAACCGAAATCAGCGGGGAACGCCGCGGACCATCACGGGCGCGCGGGTCTACTGCGGGCGCGCGCCCGTCTGGGGCGAAGCATCCGGCACGCCGGGCTGCGCGGGATCGAGCAGCAACAGGTAGCTGCCGTCGTTGTTGTCCAGTGTGCGGTAACGAGGCATCGTCGGATAGGCCGACAATCGTCGCGAATCCCGCGCCTGGCTGCTGTCGATCGGCGCACCCAGCGTCGCCGAGGCCTGCTGGCTGAGCAACCCGGCCGAGTTGCCGCTCAGCCACGGCGGCACCGACGGTGGCGCCACCGGTTTGTCTGCCGTGGTCGCCACGGCGACACGGCTGGCAACGGGATTGGCCGAGGGATCCAGCCGCCCGGCGTCACCCGCGGGCTGGCTGATCATCAACGCGACGGCGGCCACGCTGGCGGCGATCACACTGCCGCCGGACCAGCGCAACCAGTGGCTGCGCCGGCTGACCACCTTGGTGGAAGCCGACTCCCGGTCGATCGCCAGCATCACCCGCGCGGCAAATCCCGACGACGCCAACAGCGAAGTCTCGCGGCGCAGGCCGTCGCGGGCCAGGTGGTAGCCCGACCATGCCTGCCGCAACGAAACGTCGTGATCGAGTCGGCGCAACAGGAAGCGCAATTCTTCGACCGGCAACTCGCCATCCATGCCGGTCGAGAGGCTTTCGCGGGCGTCCTGGTTCATCTCTGCCTGGTTCATGTCTGATCCTCGCGGCCAGACAACAGCGGCCGCAGCTTTTCATCGATCGCCTCGCGTGCCCGGAAGATGCGCGAACGCACCGTACCGATCGGACAGCCCATCGCTTCGGCGATTTCATCGTAACTGAGGCCGTCCACCTCACGCAGGGTAATGGCCGTCCGCAGTTCCTCGGGCAAGGCTTGGACAGTGGAAAACACGGATTGTTCAATTTCCTGGCGCATCAGTTCGTGCTCGGGGGTGGCGCTGTCGTGCATGCGCTCGGCACCGGCCATGAACTCGGCGTCGTCGGCGTCGATGTCGCCGGCCGGCGGCCGCCGGCCCATCGCCACCAGGTGGTTCTTGGCGGTGTTCACCGCGATCTTGTACAGCCAGGTATAGAACGCGCTGTCGCCGCGGAACGAGCCGATCGCCCGCCATGCGCGGATGAACGATTCCTGCGCGATGTCCTCGCATTCGGCGTGGCTGCGCACGTAGCGGGAAATCAGCCCGATCAGCTTGTGCTGGTACTTGCGCACCAGCAGGTCGAAGGCGCGCTTGTCCCCCTGCTGTACGCGCTCCACCAGCGCGCGGTCCAGTTCGTTTTCGCCCATGCGGGCCGTGTCCATCGTCAATGCCGTCATCCGCGAAGGGTGCCTGGGTGGAACTGAACCCGGCGCTCAGACCACCGGCGACCGCCCGAGTTCAGTTTACTGTTTACTCAAGACCGGAAGTCTGTCGAAACGCCGCGCCTGTCGCCCGCTTGCCGGGCCGGACGTTCCGCAATCCGTTATGGGGCCGGCCGCCGCCGGCTCAAGCCGGTTCGGCCAGCCGCACATCAAGCAACCGCTGGCGCTCGGCCAGCATCTTGTCGAAACTAACGGGCTGCAGCGGACGGCAGAACAGATAACCCTGCAGTTCGTCGCAATGATAGCCGCGCAGGAACTGCAGGTGCTGTTCGGTCTCCACCCCTTCGGCCACCACCGCGCGATTCAGGCGATGGGCCATTTCGATGGTGGCCCGCACGATCGCCTCGTCGTCCGGATCCACGCCGATGTTGCGCACGAAGCTCTGGTCGATCTTGATCCGGTCCGCCGGCAGGCGGCGCAGGTAATCCAGCGAGGCGGCGCCCGTGCCGAAATCGTCGATCGCGATATGACAGCCCAGCCGGTGCAGCGCGCTGAGGTTCTCCACCAGGTTCGGCGCCGCCTTGATGCTGATGCTTTCGGTGATCTCCATTTCCAGCAGGGTCGGATCCAGCCCCGTCTCGCGCAACACCTTCGCCACCATTTCCAGCAGTTGCGGCTCCATCAGTTGCACCGCCGACAGGTTCACGCCCAGGCGCAGGCGCAATCCATAGCGCTGTTCCCATTCACGGGCCTGGCGGCACGCGGTGTGCATCACCCACTCGCCGATCGACACGATCAGTCCGGTTTCCTCGGCCAGCGGAATGAACACCGCCGGACTGATCATGCCCAGCTCGGGGTGCTCCCAGCGCACCAGCGCCTCCATGCCCACGATGTCTTCGGTCTGCGCGTCAACCTGCGGCTGGTAGACCACCCGCAACTCGCCGTTGCCCTCGGCATGGCGCAGGCGCGTCTTCAGCGCCATGCCATGTTCCCGGGCGTATTCCGGGCTGACCTCGTAGATCTGGAAGTTGTTGCGGCCCAGATGCTTGGCCGAGTACATCGCCTCGTCGGCGTGCTTCAACAAGGTCTCCGCATCGCCGGCGTCGTCAGGGAAGAAGCTCAGCCCCATCGACACGGTGACCTGCAACTCGACCCCGTCGTCGAGAAAGATCGCCGCTTCCATCATCTGCACGATCTTTTCGGCCACCCGCAGCACGTCGTCGTTCTTCACGATATGCCGCAGCACGACGGTGAATTCGTCGCCGGCATAACGCGCCACCGTATCCGACGCGCGGATGCTGCTGCGCAGGCGCTGCGTGACGATCCGCAGCACTTGGTCGCCGGTGGCATGGCCATAGGTGTCGTTGATCGCCTTGAATCGGTCGAGATCGACGAACAGCACGGCGAAACACTCGCCGTTGCGAATCGCCTCGCGCAGGATCGTCTCCAGCCGGTCGTTGAACAGCAGACGGTTCGGCAGGCCGGTGAGTGCATCGACCAGGCCCTCCGCACGTCCCTGCTCGCGGGTACGTTCCAGTTCGAGCACCCGCGCAAAGCGGGCCGCGGCGCAGCGCAGCACCGGCTCGACCACGGCCATCTCGGCAAAGCCACGGCGATTGCCGGCGAGCATGGCACCCAGCACGGTGTGCCGCTCGTCGAACAGGGGCAAGCCGATGAAACCGGCCAGGTCGAGTTGCTGCAGCAGCGGATCCATCGAGGCCAGCTTGGCGGCGTCGGTCCGATACCGTATCGCCTTGCCGCCGAGCACCATATGCAACGAGCCCTGCATTTGTGCCGGTGGCCACTCCGAAAATTCGCCCCGGCAAAGCTGCAGGATCTGGGTCGGCGCATCGGCGGCATCACGGCGCACCGACCATACCGCCAGGTAGTCAAGCGCAAGTTCTTCGAACAGCAGCCTTCCGGTGGCAGCCTGCGTATCGATGCCGCTTCCCGAGGCAAAGATCCGCGACAACAGCGACAACGCCGCCTCGGCTCCCAGATCGGCGCGATCGCTGCGAAATTGCAGTGCCAACGCTTCGCGGTCGCCAAGTCTGACCCGGCGCGCATTGACCTGCCCGGCATCGTACTGTTGGGCAGATTTGCGCCGGGCCGGATACCAGCGGCGGTCTGCCTCGGCTAGCACCGTGGCCGATATGTCGCCATCGAACTGGATCGCCGTTGCCAATGCCAGCCCTTCCCAGTGGCTGTCGGGCAAACGGCTGTGCCGGACGACGCTCGGGCTGACCTCGATCAAACTGCCGTTCCCGACATCCACCATCAGCCATTCGGCGTCGCCTTCCTCGAAGGCACAGCGCCAATCCACCGACACGGAACCGGACGCTTCCGCAGGTTTCGGCGGCGACATGGCGGTATCTGTCGGCGTACGCCGCCAGCGCGACACGAGTTCCGTGCCGATTTGCCTGGCGCAAAGCCAATCGGCGATCCCGGGTGGCAGGTCGGCCGGGCTGCAGGAAGCCTCGTCGGCCAGGACCACGATCAACGGCGCCGTGGATGCGCCCGGCAGACGACGCACCTGCTCGCAGCGGCTGCGCGCCTGCGCCTCGTCACCGTCCAGCACCAGCACCAGCAATTGCAACGGCTGCCGCCCTGCGCTGCCCTCCAGCAGGATCGCCGCATGCGACAGATCGCGCGCACTGTGGATCTGCGAATAACCGGCCCGGTCGAGCGCATCGAACAAGGCGCGTCGCAGGTCGCGCTGGGCAGCCACCGCCAGGATCCCGGAGTTCATGCGCGGAACCGCCTCACGTGAGCCATCGACCGTCGCGCAAGCGCAGGTTCCGCGGCTTGCCATCCTCGCTGTTCACGTGCGCGGCCAGGTCACCCAGATGTGCGGTCAGCGCCGGCGGCGCATCGATCAGCACGACCCGGCGCAGATGCCCCTTCGGCGCGCGGGCCAACTGGCGCAGCATCGCCGCGTCGACGGCCGACAACGGCAATTCCACTCCGCACAGGAAGTAGACGCCGAAATGCATGCTTTGCTGCATGAAGCGCAAGGCATTGCCCAGCCGCTCGCACTCCGGCACCCGCGAATGCGCCTCGCGCAGGCTGGCCAGGCCCGTATCGGGCTGCCACAGGTACACCGCCTGGCCACTCTGTCTGGCCAGGGCGCGAACCTGTTCCATCAGGGTGGGCACATCCTTGCTTTCGAGCACGACCAGACCGCTCGGCGCCGCCAGGATCCGCTCGAAAATCTCGGTGCCGGCTTGCGGTGCGGCGGGGGCCATGGCGATTGTCATCGGGTGTTCATCCTGCGGCGTCGGTACTCATGCGATGGTGAACAGGATACCGACGGCTGGCGCGGATATCCGTCGGGAACGGCCTGATACCTGGTTGATCCATGCCGACACGATGAGAGAACCCGGCCGAGCGCGGCCGATTTCGCAGAATACCTTCCACACAAGGTGATTTCACACCGGCGTCACGACCGGGTCAAGCGCGGCGGTCACATCTCGCAATCAAGGCGGCAGGACGGTATGGTTCAGGCCTCCTCCACCATGTTCCTATCCCCATGTTCGAAGGATTGCGTTTCAACCACTGGAAGACCCACGACGACGAGGGCGTCATCACGCTCACGCTCGATCGCGCCGACAGCAGCGTCAACGCGATCAGCCGTGCCGTGCTGGACGAGCTGGAGCAGATCGTCGAACGGCTGGCGATCGACATGCCGGCCGGCGTGATCATCCATTCGGCAAAGGCGTCCGGATTCGCCGTGGGTGCCGATATCCGCGAGTTCGTGGAGTACGCCCGGCAGGATTCGGTGCGTGAGAACATCGAACACGGCCAGCGCGTCTATGAGGCACTGGCGCGGCTGCCCTGCCCCACGGTGGCGGCCGTCCATGGCGCCTGCATGGGCGGCGGTACCGAGCTGATCCTGGCCTGCCGCCAGCGGATCGCCGTCGACGACGACAAGACCCGCATCGGCCTGCCCGAGGTGATGCTCGGCATCCATCCCGGCTGGGGCGGTTCGGCGCGCCTGCCGCGCCTGGTCGGCGCCACCGCGGCGATGCCGGTGATGCTCACCGGGAAAGCGCTTTCCGCACGTCGCGCCCTCGGCCTTGGCGTGGTCGATGCGGTAAGCCGCCCGCAGGATCTGCTGGCCGAGGCGCGCCTGATGTTGCGGCGGCCACCGGCGCGACCGTTCTCGCGTCGCGCCAAGGCCTGGGCCAGCAATACCTGGCTGGCGCGGCAGATCCTGGCACCGGTGATGCTCAAGCAGACCGCGGCCAAGGTGCGCAAGGAGCATTACCCCGCCCCGTTCGCGCTGATCGACGTGTGGAAACGCGGCGGCTCCAGCATCCGGCAACGCCTGAAGCTCGAGGCCGGCTCGGTCGCGAAGCTGGCGCAGACCTCGACGGCGCAAAACCTGATCCGGATCTTCTTCCTGCAGGAACGCCTGAAGAACCAGGGCAGCGGCGTCGACCCGGCCATCCGCCACGTGCATGTGGTCGGAGCGGGCGTGATGGGTGGCGACATTGCCGCGTGGACGGCGCTCAACGGGTTCGACGTGACCCTGCAGGATCGCGAGATGAAGTACATCCAGCCGGCGCTGGATCGCGCCCGCCAGTTGTACGAAAAGAAGCTGAAGACACCGGAGAAGGTCGAGGAAGCCATGCGCCGACTGCGCGCCGACGTGGACGGCAACGGCGTCGCCTCGGCCGACCTGGCGATCGAGGCGATCTACGAGAACGCCGAAGCGAAGGAAACCCTCTACGCCGGCATCGAACCCCAGTTCCAGGCCGACGAGATCCTCGCCAGCAACACCTCCAGCATCCCGCTGGACGAACTGCGCAAGAACCTGGGCGCGCCACAGCGCTTCCTCGGCCTGCACTTCTTCAACCCGGTGGCGCAAATGCCGCTGGTCGAAGTGGTGCGCCACGACAAGCTGGACCCGACGATCGAAAAACGCGCGCTGGCGTTCTGCAAGGCGATCGGCAAGTTGCCGGTGGCGGTCAAGGGCACGCCGGGCTTCCTGGTCAACCGCATCCTGATGCCGTACCTGCTGGAAGCCATGCGCCTTTACAGTGAAGGCGTACCCGGACCCGTGCTCGACCGCGAGGCGAAGAAATTCGGCATGCCGATGGGACCGATCGAACTGGCCGATACCGTCGGGCTGGACGTCTGCGCCTCGGTGGGCAAGGAGCTGGCGCCGTTCCTGGGTCTTGAGTTGTCGCCGGGCATGGAGGAACGGCTCGAAACCGGCAAGCGCGGCAAGAAGGACGGCCAGGGTCTTTATGTATGGCAGGACGGCAAGCCGCAGAAACCGGAGGTGGACAAGGATTACGTCACACCACCGGACCTGCAGGAGCGAATGATCCTGTCGATGGTCAACGAGGCGGTCGCCTGCCTGGCCGAGGGCGTCGTCGACGATGCCGACCTGCTCGACGCCGGGGTGATCTTCGGCACCGGCTTCGCTCCGTTCCGCGGTGGCCCGATCCAGTACGTGCGCAGCGAGGGCGTGGACACGCTGAAGTCGAAGCTGCAGCAACTGGCCCAGCGCTACGGTGATCGCTTCAAGCCGAAGAGCGGCTGGGATCACCCGGCGCTTGCAAAAGACCCGCGTGACATGAGCCTGGACAACTGAGGGAAGAACCGGCGCAGCCTGGCGCCTTTCATATCTCGTTCGTCTGCACCCACGCGTCGCCCGTTTACCACATCAGGTCGTCCGGAACGCCGTCGTCATCTGTGCCAGTCGTGCCGGATTCGACCAGCAAGGCGATCTGGCGGGGTTCAATGTCGCGAACCTGCACGGCGACCTCGCGACTGACCAGCAGGTAACGGCCGACGTGCTGCACCACGCCCAATTCGCCCGCGTTGAGCGCGGCCAACTGCGCCGCGTCGACATGGATGCGGCGGATCTTTCCCGCATATTCGAAATTTCGTGCCTGGTCGGCATCGGGCTTGTTCAAGTCGTGGCCATCAAGCAGTTGCTGGATGCGCGCCTTGCGCTCGCGTCGCAACCTGGCCTGCTCGGCCGCCTCGCGCTCGGCCCGCTTGCGCTCGTTTGCCTCGGCCTGCGTGCGCAGCGCATAAGCCCTGGCCAGATCGATGTCCTGCTGGCTCTGCTGCTTCGCCGTCGCATGCGCCTTGCCGCTGTTGCCCCGCTCCGGCTTGCCGGGTACGCCAGGTCCCGCCTGCTTTGGCTCGCGAGTCCTTTCCTCTCGGGTTTTCTTGACAATACCGCTCTTGAGCAATTGATCGCGCAGGGATTCGGCCATGCGAGTGTTCCGTGGTCGGTGGACAGGTCGAACCGGCTTCAATAATGCGGCGGTGGCGGCTCGTCATGGGGATCGTCGCCTTGCGCGACGCGCATCGTCGCCATCTCCCCGCGCAGTTCGCGCAAGGCGCGTTCCAGCGCCGCGATACGCTGCGACTGGTCGGCATCCGCCGACGTCAACGCCTGCACCGCGTCGTCGATGAAGGTCAGCCTGACTTCCATCTCGTCGAGTCGTTGCGCCAGCTCGTCGCCGCCGTTGCTCATCGCGCTACCCGCAGGCTGCGGCCGCGACCGATGCCGTAGTAGGCCAGCCCGGCCTCTTCCACCGTGGCCGGATCGTAAAGATTCCGGCCATCGAAGATGACCGGTACCGACAGCGCGGCGCGGATGCGCGCGAAGTCCGGGCTGCGGAATGCCTTCCACTCCGTGACGACGACCAGCGCATCGGCACCCTGCAGGGCCGCCGCGGCCTCCTCGCACAGCACCAGATCGTGGCGCCCGCCGTACAACCGGGCCGCCTCCTGTCGCGCTTCCGGATCGAACGCGCGGACTTTCGCACCCGCGTCCCACAATGCTTCCATGAGCATCCGGCTGGGCGCCTCGCGCATGTCGTCGGTATTCGGTTTGAATGCCAACCCCCACAGCGCCACTGTCTTGCCGGCAAGTTGCCCGTCGAAGTGTCGCGAAATCAGTTCGAACAACTTGCCCTTCTGCTGCCGGTTGACCGCCTCGACCGCGCCAAGCAATCGGGCCTGGTAACCGCAGCCATGCGCGATGCGCTCGAGCGCCTGCACGTCCTTGGGAAAGCACGAACCACCATAACCGGCACCGGGGTAAATGAAGTGATAGCCGATCCGCGGATCGGAACCGATGCCCTGGCGTACCAGCTCCACGTCGGCGCCGACCCGCTCGGCAATGTTCGCGATCTCGTTCATGAAACTGATCTTGGTCGCCAGCATGGCATTGGCGGCGTATTTGGTGAGCTCGGCGGAACGTTCGTCCATCACCACCATGCGATCGTGGTTGCGATTGAACGGGGCATACAGCTTGCGCAGCACGTTCACCGCCCGCGTGCTCGAGGAGCCCACGATGATCCGGTCCGGACGCAGACAATCGTCCACCGCTGCGCCTTCCTTCAGGAATTCCGGATTGGATACCACGTCGAACTCGACGCTGACGCCACGCGCGGCGAGTTCCGCCGCGACGGTCGCGCGCACCTTGTCGGCGGTGCCCACCGGCACGGTCGACTTGTTCACCACCACGGCATAGCGATCCAGGTGCCGGCCGATGGTCCTGGCCACTTCCTGCACGTATTTCAGATCGGCGCTGCCATCCTCGTCCGGCGGCGTACCCACCGCAATGAACAGCAGCTCGCCATGCGCGATCGCCGCTTCCGCGCCGGTGGTGAAGTCGAGC
>DATNGL010000185.1:0-8709 GCA_035605895.1 Rhodanobacter sp. | reverse complement strand
CTGGTTGCCGTCGCCCTCGCGCTCGGGGTCACCGGCATGAGCCATGCCGCCGTCGCTCCCGTGCTGGTGATTCACGGCGGTGCCGGGGTGATCAGGCATGACATGACGCCGGCGAAGGAAAAGGCGATCCGTCTGGCGATGACCGAGGCGCTGCAGCGCGGCCATGCCGAGCTCAAGGCCGGCAAGTCGGCGGTTGATGCCGTGACGGCGGCACTGGTGGTGCTGGAGGACGATCCGAATTTCAACGCGGGCAAGGGCGCGGTGTTCACCCACGACGGCAAGAACGAACTGGATGCGGCGATCATGGATGGCAGCACGCTGGCCGCGGGCGCGGTGGCGGGCGTGCAGCGTGTCAAGAATCCGATCCTGCTGGCGCGCGCGGTGATGGAGCATTCGCCCTACGTCATGCTGTCGGGTGACGGTGCCGAGGCATTCGCGAAGGAGCAGGGTATCGCCCTGGTCGACCCGTCCTGGTTCCGTACCGAGGAGCGCTGGCAGCAGTTGCAGAAAGCTCTGAAAGAAGATGCCGCGAAGCAGCCGCACGCGGACGTCGAGACGGCCAGACATTTCGGCACGGTCGGCGCGGTGGCGCTGGATGCGCAGGGCCACCTCGCCGCCGGTACCTCGACCGGCGGCATGAATGACAAGCGCTGGGGCCGCATCGGCGACTCGCCGGTCATCGGCGCCGGCACCTATGCGAACGATGGCTGTGCGGTCTCCGGCACCGGCTGGGGCGAGTTCTACCTGCGCACCGTGGCGGCGTACGAGATCTGCATGAAGGTGACCCAGATGCGCATTCCGCTCAAGCGCGCCGCCGCCGAGGTGATCAATCAGGAGATCCCGTCGATGGGCGGCAATGGCGGCGCGATCGCGCTGGATGCGCAGGGTCAGATCTCGATCCCATTCAATACGGATGGCATGTACCGCGGCTGGATCGGTGTCGACGGCGTGCCGCACGTGGCGATCTATGGCGATGAGGATGACGGTACCGCGGAACTGCCCGAGCCGGCGCCGGCGGACAGTACCAAACACTCCTAGGAGTGCGGGTTCACTCGGATGACTGCAAGAGTGGCGTGATCTGGCGCTGCAGGCGGTCGGCCGTCCACGCCGGGGTCTTGTCCTTCCAGCCGTTTTCAGTCAGACGGCCATCGCGGCCGATGACGAAGCTCACCGGCAGGCGCCAGATGCGGCCGTAGCCGGGTACGCGCGGATCGCCGAGCAGGCCCGACGGGAAGCTCAGGCTCCGGGCGATCGCGCGGGCCTCGTCGCGTTGCTCCGGTGTGTCGAGGCTGAAACCGAGCACCACCAGGCCGTCGTGCGCGTGCTGTTGCGCGTAGCGCGAAAGCAGGGGCAATTCTTCGCGGCACGGTGCGCACCAGGTTGCCCAGAAGGTGAGGATGATCACCTTGCCATGCAGGTCACGCGTATCGATCCGGTGGCCGTCGAACGTGTGCAGCACGATCGGCGGGGCCGCTTGCCCCACGACCAGGTCGTTGGCACGCAGTGGCGGCACCAGCGCCAGCAGGCATGCCAGCGTGAGCAAGCGCGCCAGGCGCGACCGCATCGTGCGGGTGCGGTCCGTGGTGGAAAATGGGAGATTCATGGTCGCCATGGTGGCTGGACGTACTACAGCGCCATGCTGAGGCCGACGGTGCCGGTCCAGCGCGGGAACAACTGGTAACCCTGCAACTGGCTGTAGACCGGCAACTGCACGAAGGCGTAGACCTGCATGCGCCGGCCCAGGCTTGCGCTGACGCCGGGGCTGAGGTAGACCACGCTGCCGGCAGTGTCGGGCCGGTCGGCGAGCGCGCCCTGGTCGGCGCTCTTGTGGAATGCGTTGACCTGCAACTGCGGCACCCAGTTCGCGTGCGCTTCGTAACGCAGTCCGAAACTCAGCGAGGCGAGGTTGCCCGGACGGAAATCCGCACCAGGTTGATCCAGCCGCTGCGACACCGCTGCCTGGAACTGCGCATTCACGAAGGCGTCGAAATTCTGGCTCACCGGCTGGTAGTAGTACGCGCCGGCGATCAGGTCGGTACTGCCGGTGCCGGCTTGCAGGCTGCTGTCGAGTGACTCACCACGGGCCGGGCCGGTGCGGAAGGTGACCGGATGGCCGACGAAATCACCGTCGTCCGTCTGCCCGCCGTAATGGCCTGTCGGCAGCTTCACGCCGAACTGCACGCCCAGGTTGTGCGTGGGCAGGAAGCCCTGGTAATCGCCCAGCAGCCTGATGTCGCCGATGCCGGCCACGCGTGCGCTGCTGACCTGGTCGGGCGCGGTGGCCGCAGGCGTATACGGTGACTGCTGCTCGCCGTAGGTGGTGTGGTCGCGCGACACATACGGCAGCACGGCGCTGACGCCCCAATCGGCATCGAAGCGGTAGGCGACGGTGAAGTTGAGGTAGCGGTTGCCGGTGCCTTTTTCGATTTCACCGCCACCGAGCGATGGATCGGACGGCTGTTCGACCACCTGCTGCGGGGTGGCCTTGCCGCGGCCGTGGCGCAGGCTGTTCTGGTCGATCCAGGTGTCGTCGAGGTTGATCCGCCAACCCGATTGCGTCGAATAGCCGGTCGCCGCATCCGTGCTGAGCGTGCAGCCGCAGGTCGCGCAGGCGTGGGCGCTTGACGGCGCAAAACCGGCGGCAAGCAACAGTCCGATACACGCCGTCGGCCTGAAGGCATGGCGAATGGAGGATGCTTTGTGCGAGGCGGACGGCATGGCATTCCAACGTGACACTGGACGTGGGTCCAGGGTTGCTAGGATAGCCCGTTGCCGCGTATGCGAAAGACGGCGCGATGTCGCAGCAGGGCTGCGGGCGTCATGGGATGCGTGTGCAGTAGGAAAGGTGCCCGATGCGGGTGAACGAGGCGCGCCCGCTCGGCAACGCTGGCTTTCCTTCGTTATCCGTGGCGCGCTTCTCGCCGCCCGGTTCGCACGCGTCAGTCTTCCCGTTCGGGTCGTTCGCGCACCGGGTGCTTGCTCAGCTTGCGCTGCAGGGTGCGCCGGTGCATGCCCAGGCGGCGAGCGGTCTCGGAGATGTTGCCATCGCACTCGGTCAGCACGCGCTGGATGTGCTCCCATTCCAGCCGGCGCAGGGCCAGCGGTTGTTCGGGCGCGTCCGGCGGCTCGCTGTCGTCGGCGCTGTTGTCGCCATCGAGCAGCGCGCGCACCACGGCGTCGGCATCGACCGGCTTGGCCAGGTAATCGTGGGCGCCGCGCTTGATCGCTTCCACCGCGGTGGCGATCGAGGCGTAGCCGGTCAGCAGCAGCACGCGCAGGTCCGGCACCAGGGCGTGCAATTCGGGGATCAGGCGCAGGCCGTTTTCCTCGCCGAGTTTCAGGTCCAGCACGCAGTAGCGGGGGCGATGCCGGCGGGTCAGCGCCCGCGCTTCGTCAAAATTGCCCGCGGTGATGACCTCGAAGCCGCGTGAGCCGAGCGCGCGTGCCAGCACCCGCAAAAAGGTGGCGTCGTCGTCGACCAGCAGCAAGGGGCGCGCTGGGTCGATGTGGGGCGACTCGGTCATTGCGGTGATTCCTTCGGCCGGAACAGGTGCCCATTCTTGCCGGAAGTGCACCTGCTTGCACGCCTCCGGGAGCAACCCTAGCTTTCGGCGATGACCGCCAGGGGCAGGCGCAGGCATACCTCGGCACCGTGTTCGGTGTTGCGCGCCACCAGTTCGCCGCTCAGCCGTTCGGCGGTGGCCCCGGCCAGCGCCAGGCCTATGCCCAGCCCGGTCTGCTTGCGCGAATTGCCGAGCAGGATCCATTCGCCGGTCGTGTCGAAACCCGGGCCGCGATCGAGCACGCTCAGTTGCAGCCAGTGGTCGTCGCAGGATATCCGCAGCGACACGTCGCTTGACTGGTTCGCGGCCGACGCATCGGCGGCATTGTTGAGCAGGTTGATCAGCGCGTGGCGCAGGCCGGGCGGTGTCCGCAGCACCATCGGCGCGATGGCATCGTCGAGGTTCAGGTCGAGGTCGGCCTCGGGCCGGAGCAACTGGAAACGCTCCAGGCAGCCATGGACGAATCGCGCCAGGGTGATGCGTTCGGGCTCCTGCGACAGCTGCGCCTGGCCGAAGGCGACCATCTCGCGCAGGATCGTGCGGCAGCGATCGACCTGGCCCTCGAGCAATTCCAGGTCGTCGGCGAGCGCGGCATCGCCGGCGTGTTCGCGGCGCAGTTCGGGCAACAGGGTGCGCATGGTCGACAACGGCGTATTGAGCTCGTGCGCCGCGCCGGCAGCCTGGGTGGCGATCGCCAGGATGCCTTCGTCGCGCAAGGCCCGTTCGCGCACCCGCTGCACCTCCAGCTGCTGCAGGCGCAACGCGTGCGCTAGCCGGTTGATGAAGAAGCCCAGCAGCAGTGCACTGATCACGAAATTCACGGCCATGCCGGCCACGTGCAGCGAGAAGCCGCCGCGCACTTCGCCGTGCATCGGCATCGGCAACGATACATGCCAGTAGAGCAGGATCACATAGGCGACGCCGGTCAGCGCGGCTACCGCCAGGATCGCGCGCACCGACAGCGCCGCGGCACTCAGCGCGATCGGCACCAGCAACAAGGTGATGAACGGGTTGCTGGCGCCGCCGGTGAAGTACAACAGGTAGCCGAGTACCAGCGTGTCGACGGCGATGTGGCCGATGGTCTCCCATTCGCGCACCGGCCACGGCTGGCCCAGCCGCCACGCGGCGAACACCGCGAACACCGCGAGCAGGCCGATGCCGACCAGCAGCGGCAGCAACGGGATCTGCAGTTGCATCCACCACGCGCAGACCAGCACGGCCACGCTCTGTCCGGCGATCGCGCACAGGCGGAGCCAGGCCAGGGTGCGGGTCAGTGCGAACGGGCCGATGCGCGCGTGCGGCTTGTGGCGACGATGGGGCATGACGAATGTCTGCAGCACACGGCCGCGCTCACGCGGCCGTGTGGGTGACGCGTGGATTACTGCTCCGACCCGATCGTCGGCAGTGCCGTGTCGGTGGCGATGTTGTGCGCGTGATGCTCGGTCGACAGTTTCCTCATCAGCGGCAGCACGGCCAGCGCGATCAGGGTGCAGATGACGCCGGCCACGCCCAGCCAGAAGAACAGGTTGGTGTAGATCGGCATGGTCTTGATCGGGTCGGTCACGTCCTGCGGCACGCTGGCGTAGTTGGCCACCACGCCACCCAGGTACTGCGAGATGCCCGAGGCGACGAAGTAGGCGCCCATCATGAAACCGCCCATTCGCGCCGGCACGTAGCGCGCGATCATCGCCAAGCCCAGGCCGCTGACCAGCAGTTCGCCCAGCGACGAGGAGCCATAGCCCCAGACCATGATCCACGAGGTGGTCTTGCCCGGCGCGGTGGTGAAGTGCGCCGCGGCGCTGTAGATGAAGAAGCCCAGTGCGACGGTTGCGAAGCCGAGCGCGAACTTGGCGGCGATGGAAATGTCCTTGCCGTTCCTGCCGGCGCGGTTGTACAGGAAGGCGAGGATCGGGCTGAGGATGAAGATCCAGATCGGGTTGAACGCCTGGAACTGCGCCGGCGCCCAGTTCCACAGGTGCAGGCCGAAGACGTCGAAGCTGGGGTCGACGTTGCGCAGCGCGAACAGGCTCAGCGAGGTCGACATCTGCTGGTAGAAGATGAAGAAGAACACGGTCTGCACGGTCAGCACCAGGGCGGCGATCAGACCGGCGCGCTCGCTGCGCTCGCTGTTGTAGATCAGGTAGGCGAAGATGCCCAGTACCACGATGCCGGCGCTGTAGACGAAGATTTTTGCCAGTCCTTCGGACTGCAGCACCAGCGCCGAAGCGAACACGGCAACCACGCCAAGCCCCAGCACGGCGAGCAGCTTGTTGACCTGCACCGGCTTTTCGTCCGGCGCCGAACCGACGTGGTCGAGTGTATGGCGCATCAGGAAGTAGAGACCCAGGCCGACCAGCAGGCCGACGCAGCACACGCCGAACGCGGCATGCCAGCCCATCTCGTTGTGGTAGGCGGCGTTGACGTAATCCTTGATCAACGGCGTTGCCAGCATCGAGAACGTCGAGCCCAGGTTCACCGCCATGTAGTAGATGGTGAAGGCGCTGTCGATCTTGGAATCATCACCTTCGTAGATCTTGCGCACCAGGTTGCCGGCGTTGGGTTTGAACAGGCCATTGCCGACCACGATCACGCCCAGCGAGCAGAACAGGAACCACACGCTCTGGCCGGGCACGGTCATCAGCGCGTAGCCGACCGAGAGGATGAACGCACCCAGCAGCATGGTGCGCCGGGTGCCCAGCACCTTGTCGCCGACCCAGCCGCCGATCGCCGGCGCCACGTAGATCAGGGCGGCTGCTGCACTCCAGGTCAGGTTGGCGCGATCGTCGGTGAAACCCAGCCGCTGCACCATGTAGTAGACGATGAGCGCCTGCATGCCGTAATAGCCGAAGCGCTCCCACATTTCGATCAGGAACACCGTGCTGAAGGAGCGGGTCTGCGAGACGGGCGGATTCTGGGTTGCCATATGTTTTCCGTGCGTGGTTCAAACCATGGCGACGTGCGGGCACGTGCCGGCGCAGAAGGATCCTGAACGGATCACAACCGGGCAAGGGTAACCCATCCACTTGCCACGCCTAGCTGCAGTGCGACATGACAAAAGCGATGTCCCCGTGCTGGGAGCGACGCAGGTCGAGCGCGTGCGCGAGGTCGGGCGGTCTCTGTGGCATCATGGCGCGCCCGTATCCCGCGGTGAGACTGGAAAGTCCTCATGCCGTACCACACCCTGCCCGTGCCGAGCCAGGCTCGCGCCGTCCCAACCCACGCCGGATCGCCGTTGCCGGCGACGGCCTGAGCGGGGCGGACGATGCCAGCCGAAGGTTTTCGTGGTCCCAGGCAGCTGTGGAACGCGTTCCGCTGGTCGATGAAGGGCTTTCGCGCCGCGTGGCGCCACGAGGCCTCGTTCCGGTTGGAGGCCAGCCTGGTCATCGTGCTGGTGCCGCTCGGGCTGTGGCTGGGGCAGGGCGGGCTGGAGAAATTCGCGCTGATCCTGGCGCCGCTGCTGGTGCTGTCGGTCGAACTGCTCAACTCCGCGATCGAGGCGGTGGTCGACAAGGTCAGCCCGGAGTTCCACGAACTGGCCGGGCGCGCCAAGGACATGGGCTCGGCGGCGGTATTCGTGCTGCTGGTGCTGGTGGTGCTGAGCTGGGGACTGATCCTGCTGCCGCGCTGGCTGTAACCAGCGCGGCGCCACGGTTACTGGATGTCCTTCTGCTTGTCCGCGTGCTTGACCGGCAGCTGTGACGGGTCGACGCTTTGCAGTGCGCCGACACTGACATGGCCGGTCCACTCCCGGTCACGCGCTTCGAAGTATTGCTTGGGATCCCAGCGCCAGGAGGCGTAAATGTTGCCGCATCCGGTGATGGGCGCGCCGCCGATGGTCTTGGCACCGCACGCCGGGAACGCACCGCTGCCCTTGTTCCCACCCGCGAAAAATTGCGCCGGCGTCACGCTGGCCACCGAGTCACTGCCGAAACCGAGATATGAGCCGGTCTGCTGGGTGCGGGCCCAGCGCAAACGCAATGTCATGCGATGCTTGGCGACGGGATCGCCGTATTCGGCATACAGCTTTTCCACCAGCAGCTTGGCCTGTTCGCGCTGCGACGCATCGAGCTGTGCCCATACCGCGTCCCGCGTGGCGAGGAACTGCGGGTACTTGCGCTCGGCGGCGATGGCGATCCAGGCGAACGCGGCGACCGGATCCCTGGATACGCCCTGGCCGTTGAGGTACATCAGGCCGATGCTGAGCTGGGACAGCTTGTCGGCGTAGCGGGCGCCGATCAGGAAGTACTTCATCGCCGCCTTGAAATTGCCCGCGGCGTAGCGCTGCATGCCGGTGAACTCGCCGTACTCGTCGGGGTGGCCCCAAGTAGAGCTGTTGCTCATCGCCGCCAGCACTTCCTGCGAAGTCTTGTCCTGCATCGGGCGGGACGGCTTCTCGCTGGCTGAGGCCGCCGTCGTGCTGGCCATCAGGCTGCACACGGCGGCACAGATGAGTCGTTGACGGACTGGATTCATGACGTGCTCCTCTTCAAGTCCATGGAATCGGATCGTGCCTGTCGCGCCGGCAGCATCTGCCGCCCTCCGCAAATGTAGTACTGAGGAGTTTGCGAAATCAACGATTTTGTGATTGCGTCGCGGCAGGCCGGATGCTGCAATGCATGCCTGTCCGCTCAGGAGCGACTCCATGAATATCGTGCGCATGCTGGTGACCCTGTTGCTGATCGTGATGCTGTCCGGCTGCGGCTACAACGCCATGCAGCGCCAGGACGAGGCGGTCAAGGCGGCCTGGTCCGAAGTGCTGAACCAGTACCAGCGCCGTGCCGACCTGGTGCCGAACCTGGTCAATACCGTCAAGGGTTACGCGCAGCACGAGGAAAAGGTCTTCGTCGAAGTGACCAACGCGCGCGCCAAGGTGGGCAGCCTGCAGGTCAATGCCGACACGCTCAACGATCCTGCCAAGCTCAAGCAGTTTCAGGCGGCGCAGGGTGAGCTGGGCAGCGCGCTGTCGCGGTTGATGGTGGTCAGCGAAAACTATCCGCAGCTGAAAGCCGATGGCCTGTTCCAGAACCTGCAGGCGCAGCTGGAAGGCACCGAGAACCGGGTCACCGTGGCGCGCAACCGTTATGTGCAGGCGGTGCAGGAATACAACGCGATGATCCGCACCTTCCCGAACAACCTGACCGCGAAG
>DATNGL010000184.1:0-2380 GCA_035605895.1 Rhodanobacter sp. | reverse complement strand
TCCGCATCCTCGGCGGCGGCGAAGCAGCGCTTGCGGGTGGCCTCGTACAGGCTCAGCAGCTCGTCCCTCGAATACAGGCCCGACTCCAGCGCGATGCCGGCCGAGCGCAGCAGCGGATCGGAGCATTCGACCGCGAACAGTTCCTCGATGCTGCGCCACTCGATTTCGAAATCGGTGCCGGCGTGGCCCATCACGCGGGTGGTCTTCAGATGCAGGAAGGTCGGCCGGCGCGTCGTGCGGCAATGCTCCACCGCGCGCTGCACCTGCGCGTAACCCTCGGCCAGGTCGAGGCCGTCGGCGAAGAAATAATCGAGGTTGGAACGATGCTGGAAATTGCTGGCGATCCAGCCGGTCGGCGTCTTCACCGAGATGCCAATGCCGTTGTCCTCGCACACGAACAGTGCCGGCGCGGGCAGCTTCTGGTACGCCGTCCACGCCGCGGTGTTGAACGCAGTTTGCGCGGTGGCATGATTGCTGGAGGCATCACCGAACGAGCAGATCGCGATGCTGTCGTCGGGAATCGGCAGCTGGTGGCCGATGCGCCGCGCCTGCTCGATCGCCACCGCGGTGCCCAGCGCCTTGGGCAGGTGCGAGGCGATCGTCGAGGTCTGCGGCAGCACCCACAGCGGCTTGCTGCCCCACACCTTGTGGCGGCCGCCGGAGGCCGGATCGTCCTTGCTGGCGGCGAAGGAGAGCGCCGAATCCATCACCGGGTCCATCCCCGGGATCTTGCGGAAGCGCTCGGCCATGAAGCCGCCGCTGCGGTAATGCAGGAAGGCCGGGTCGGTGTGCCGGGTGAGTCGCGCCACCATCGCGTTGCCTTCGTGGCCGGACGAGCCGATGGTGTAGAACACCTTGTTCTGCACACGCAGCACGCGCGCCATCAGGTCGAGGTGGCGCGAGATCAGCTGCGATTCGAACAGCTCGCGGAAACCGCGCGCATCCAGCGCACTACCCGGCAGCACGGCTTCATCATCGCGCGGCGCCGCATGCGCGTCGCCCTGCCACAACCGCACGAACTCGAGGAAGTTCTGGTCGACGATCTCGGCACGGTTGAAGCCCTTGTGGCGGGCGCTGATGGCGAACGGAATGGCAGTCATGGCGTGGTCGTTTCGTGTAAGGGGACGGCTGCAACGCAGCGCTCAATGGGATGAAAAAACTGGCAGCGTGAATGTCGACGCATTCAGTGCGCGCATGGCGGCGGCGCGGCGCATGTCCTTCTCGCGCCCGAAGCTTTCGAACAGGCGAATCTGGTCTTCGATGCACGGCACCGGCACGGCCATGCCATTCAGACCGGCCAGTTGCAGCCGCCCCGGCTGCACGACCTGCCAGCCATCATCGGCATTCAGCTCAAGCGCCCCCATGATCTCGACCGGCGCCCCCGGGAAACGGAAACGCCCGAAATGCGAGCGGAAAAGCTGGTCGTCGGCGCGCGCGGACACGGACTCGCGCCGCTCGGCCCACAACGCCATCAAGGTATCGGCATCGGCGCGCGAGGTGAGCACGTCGACATCGGCTGCGCTGACTTCCGCACCCAGCAGCAAGGCGGCGGCACTGCCGATCAGACACCACGGCGCGCTGCAGTGGACATGCAGTTCCGGCACGATCTCGGCCAGGGTGGCGTACAGCGCGGGCGGCACGTGGCTCATGCGCGGCGCCGCTTCCACGCATCGCGACCCTGACCCCAGATCTCCACCGGCAGATCCTGGAAGGGCTCGGGCAAACGCCCGGGGCCGATCAGGCTTGAACCGAGCCGGCGCGCGACGCCCTGCGAAGCGGTGTTGTCCGGCGCGATGGTGTGGATCACCTCGGTCCAGCCCAGATGATCGAAGGCCCAGTCGATCGCCGCGACCGAACCTTCGATGGCGTAGCCATTACCCCAGACGTCGCGCAGCAGGCCCCAGCCCACCTCGGTACCGGGCCAGCCTTCGGGGCACCACGGACCGAGCCGGCCGATCCAGCGGCCACTGTTCTTTTCGATCACCGAAAACATCCCGAAGCCCTGGATGGCCCACGCGCCGGCCATGCTGAGGAAACCTCGCCACGCCGTCGCGCGCGGCTGGGGGCCTCCGATATGGCGTGAGTTGTCCTCGTCGCCCATGAGCGCGGCCCAGCCTTCGAAATCCTCCGCCCGGGTCGGGCGAAGGATCAGTCGGTCGGTCTCGATACGGATATCCGGAACTTGCACGATATGTTCCTCAGGCGCGTCCCCATGCCATGCCTCGGCGGGAGGGCGCGTGGGGGATCAGAACGCGTTGATGCCGGTCAGCTCGCGGCCGACCACCAGTTCGTGCACGGTTTCGGTGCCTTCATAGGTGATCACCGATTCCAGGTTCAGCGCATGCCGGATCGCACCGTGTTCGGTGGTGATGCCGGCACC
>DATNGL010000183.1:0-7923 GCA_035605895.1 Rhodanobacter sp. | reverse complement strand
CGCATGCCGCCAGCGGTCCGGCCCGCGCGCGGCTCGATGCGTTTGCCACCGGGCTGCACTCGCTGACCGGCCATTTCAGCCAGACCCTGACCAATGCCAATGGCCAGGCAGCCAAGACCAGCTCCGGCACGCTCGCCCTGGAAGCGCCGCGGGAATTTCGCTGGGACACCCTGGCGCCGTACAAGCAGACCATCGTGGCCGACGGCGGCCGGGTCTGGATGTACGATCCCGACCTCGAGCAGGTGACGGTGCGCAAGCAGAATACCGAAGAGGCGCACAGCCCGCTGACCGTGCTGACCGATCTCAAGCAGTTGGACAAGGAGTTCAAGGCCAGCGAACGGGGCGAGCGCGATGGTCTGGTCTGGCTGCGGCTGACCTCGACCAGCAAGGACCCGCAGTTCGCTTATGTCGATCTCGGCTTCGATGACAAGGGTCTCGCCCGCATGGCCTTCCGCGACCAGCTCGGTTCGACCACCGAGATCCGCTTCTCCGACTGGCAGCGCAACCCGTCGCTGCCGGTGGGCAGCTTCACCTTCGTGCCGCCGAAGGGCGCCGACGTGATCGGCGACGTGCCGGACATATCGATCCAGCCGATCAAGGACTGAGACGGTGCCGGTGTTGCGCAAGCTGCCGCGCTGGGCCTGGTACGGCACTGGCATCCTCGCGTTCATCGCGGGCATGGTCAACGCGGCGGGCTATCTCGGCTTCCGGCATGAGTCCATCAGCAACATGACCGGCAATACCAGCTTGCTTGGTATCGCACTTGGCAACTCCAATGGCAGCGAGGCGGTCCACTGGGCTCTCGCGATCATGGCGTTCGTGTTCGGCGCCACGCTGAGTGGCATGATCGTGCAGCAAAGCACGCTGAAGCTCGGTCGCCGCTATGGCGTGGCGCTGGTGCTGGAGTCGCTTCTGCTGGTCGCCGCCGTCCCGTTGCTCGAGGCTTCGAATTCCGCGGGCCTGTACCTTGCATCGGTGGGCATGGGGTTGCAGAACGGCATCGTCAGTGCCTACAGCGGCGCGGTGATTCGCACCACCCACGTCACCGGTATCTTTACCGACCTGGGCATCTACATCGGCCACATGTTGCGGCGGCTGCCGGTGGACATGCTGCGTCTGCGCGTCTGCATGGTGGTGGCTGCCAGCTTCATGATCGGCAGCGCAACCGGGGCCATGCTGTTCCGGGTGATGCAGGAACGCACTCTGCTGATTCCCGCGGCGCTGACCGGATTTTGCGGCGTGAGCTACGGCCTCTATCGACAATATGCGATGAGGAAGGGAACCACTTCGGACGTCCCATGATCGTTTCCCGGCTCAGACGGCGACGGCGCAGCGGTTGCGGCCGCCGCGCTTGGCCTCGTACAGCGCCTTGTCGGCGCGCGAAAGCCATTGCTCGATGGATTCGCCCGGGCGCAGCGCCGCGACGCCGATGCTGACCGTCACCCGGATCGACTGGCTGTTGTAGTCCACCGCGTTGTCGGCCATGGCGCTGCAGATGCGCTCGGCAATTTCCCGTGCCTGCGGCACGCTGGTGTCAGGCAGGCACAGCACGAATTCCTCACCGCCGTAGCGGCCCAGCAGGTCGCCCTGCCGGCAATGCTGCTTGATCACCTCGATCGCGCCGCGGATCACGGCATCGCCGGCAAGATGCCCATGGGTGTCGTTGATCGCCTTGAAGCGGTCGAGGTCGAATAGGGCGATGCAGACTGAGCGCTCCCGTGCCTGATCACGCTCCGTGCGCGCCAGTTCCAGGAAACGGCGACGGTTGTAAATGCCGGTGAGCCCATCGGTGCTGGCCAGCTCGTCGAGGCGCTGGTTGGCGGCGCGCAGGTCGCGCGTGTGTTCGTTGATCTGCCGCAGCAGTTGTGCCGCCTGGCGGCGCAGATACAGCGTGCGCAGATGCACGAGCAGCACCACCAGGGCGATCAGCAACGCGATCGCGGCCAGTTTGCTGAACCAGGTCTCGTACCAGCGCGGGGCAACCTCGAGCAGCAGATGGGCCTGGACGGTTTGCGGATACATGCCGTGGGTGGAAGCGCGCAGGTAAAGCGTGTAGCGACCATGCGCCAGGTTGGTGTAATTCGCGCTTGGCAGCGCACCCTTGGAGATGTCGACCCAGGTGTCGTCCAGGCCATCCATCCGGTAGCTGTACGAGGTTTCGCCCGGCGCCCGGTAATCGAGCAAAGAGAAGTCGATGCGCAGATTGCGGTTGTCCGGATCGAGCCCGATGGCGGCGCCATCGCGAGGCAGCTTGCCGAACGGCAGCACGGCGTTGCCGACCACGGCATGGGTGATCGCCAGCGAGGCCTTCGATCCGGCTGCGGGCTGCCATTGCGGGCGGATGACGGTCAGTCCGCCCAGCCCGCCGAACATCAGTTCGCCATCCGGCGCGCGGGCGGCGGCGTCGGCATAGTGATAGCTGCGGATATGCAGTCCGTCGCGCGGACCCAGATTGCGCACCGCGTGGGTGCGCGCATCGATCACCGAAACGCCGCTGGAAGTACTGGTCCAGATGTGGCCCAGGTCGTCGCTCAGCGCGCTGTTGACCTTGTCGCTGGTCAGTCCCTGGCTCACGCCGATGCTGGAGAAGCGCCAGGGTTCCCGGCTGGTGCTCGCTGCCAGTCCGCCCGACGTGCTGACCCAGACGTTCCCCTTGGGATCCACCGTGACCGCGCTTATGGAATCTCCCGGCAGGCTGGATGGATCGTTGCCGCGATGGGTCAGGGTGTGGAAGCCGCGGCGATCGTGCGTGTTGTCGGCGATGCTGATGCCACGGGCCGTGCTGTACCACCACTGCCTGCCGACGCGCAGAATCTGCCGCACGGTATCGCTGGCCAGACTGCCGGGGTCTTTCGGGTCGTGCTTGACGTGATCCAGCACCCCGGTGCCGGTGTCGTAGCGATACAGGCCGTCGTAGGTGCCGATGAGCAGGCGGTTGCCGTCGCGCTGCAGGTTCAGCACCGGCACGTTCTCCAGCGCCGGCAGGATCGATGGGCGGATCGCGAACGTGACCGGGTCGATCTGCGCCAAGCCCTGGGTACCCACCCAGATCGAGCCGTCCGCCGCCTCGACAAAGGACTGGACGTCGCGATGGGTCTGGCTGCCCCCCAGGTGCAGATGGCGCATGCGCCCGGCCTTGAGGTCGATCACGTCGATGCGGCCCGAGCCCAGCCCGACCCAGATCAGCCCGCGGCTGTCGACGTAGAGGCCGCGCACGCTGGTGTCGCTCAGCGCATTCTGCTCCAGTGGTGACGGCAGCACGGCGAAGGCACTGCGGGCGCCGGGATAGGTTCGGGCCACGCCGAGATCGGTGGCCACCCATACGTTGCCCGCGCGATCGCCCAGCAGGGCCCGCACGGAGTCGCCCGGCAACGACGAGTCGATCGCCGGGTCGTGTTCGATCATGCGTGGATGCGCGTCGCCGGGCCTGTAGGCCAGCACGCCGCTGCCATCCGTGGCGATCCACATCGTGTCCGCCGAAACCTCCAGGAAATCGCGTACGGTGGCCTGCTGGGCACCCTGCAGGTAGCCGCTGAATTCCGGCACCGGATGCCACTGACCGTCGGTGTCGCGGAACACCGCGCCAGCCTGGCCGCTGCCTGCCCACAGGCGGCCGGCCTTGTCCTCATGGATGGCCCAGACCTGGTTCTCGAGGACGGTGGCCACCGTGCCGGCGGGATGCTCCGGGCGGACAAAGTGACTGCTGCCGGCATGGCGCACGAACAGGCCGTTGCTGTTGCCCAGCCACAGGTTGCCGGCGCGATCCTGCATCGCGGTGAAATCGCGCGGCGCGGTCTCGCTGCCGGTATCCACGTGACGAATCGTGTTCGAGCGCAGGTCGAGGTGATCCAGACCTTGCTCGGTGGCGATCCAGACACCGCCGGCATGATCGTCGGCAAGCGCAAAGATCTTGCTGTCCGAGGTTCCGTTGGCGCCGCTGGGGTAGCTGCGGAAGGTATTGGTCGTGGGGTCGAAACGCACCAGTCCACCGGCGTTGGTGCCGACCAGCAGGCCACCGTCGGGCAGCGCCAGCAGGCAGCGCACGTAAGCATCGGGCAGGCCCTTGCCGTCGCCGCCACGGACGTCGAACATCTGGGTGCGGTAGCCGTCGTAACGGGCCAGTCCGACCATGGTGCCGATCCACAGCAGGCCTTGCCGATCCTGCGCCAGCGCCGTGACGATCGAAGGCGGCAGCCCTTCGGCGGTGGATACCTTGTCGAACCAGGGGGCGTCGAACGGCGCCCACGGATCGGGGCTGGCGGCGAGGCTGGAGCCCACCCGGGAAATCAGCAGGATCAGCCCGAAAAGCCCCAGCCAGGAGCGACCTGCCGACAACCTCACGCAGGCCACCGGCAATTGCCGGACGCCGTGCAGAGCGAACGTGCGCCCTCAGCTCCCTTGATGCCCTGACTGATCCTGCGCACGATCACTTGCTGGTCGCCCCCCGGCGTGCCCTGTAGAGCAAATCCACATCCCAGGCAAGCCCATGATAGCGGGAAACCGCGAAATTTCGGCATGCCGACGGTGCCGGTGCATGCCGTATCATGCCCGCATGTCCCGTTCTGTCCCGTCGTCCGCCCCCGGCCTCTTCGCCGAGCCAGACGCCCTCAAACCGCTGGCCGAGCGGATGCGCCCGCGAGACCTGGAGGAGATCGTCGGCCAGCAGCGCCTGGTCGGTGCCGACAAGGCGCTGCGCCGCGCACTGGAAGCCGGCAAGATCCATTCGATGGTGCTTTGGGGGCCGCCCGGCTGCGGCAAGACCACGCTGGCGTTGCTGGTCGCGCGCTACGCCGACGCGGATTTCCGCGCGATCTCCGCCGTGTTGTCCGGCCTGCCGGACGTGCGCAAGGCACTGGCCGAGGCCGAGGTGAATTTCGCGCAAGGGCGGCGCACCGTGCTGTTCGTCGACGAGGTGCACCGCTTCAACAAGACCCAGCAGGATGCGTTCCTGCCGCATATCGAAAAGGGCGTGATCATCTTCATCGGTGCCACCACCGAGAACCCGTCGTTCGAGCTGAACTCCGCGCTGCTGTCGCGCTGCCGCGTGCACGTGCTGGAGCCGATCTCGACCGACGACATCGTGGCCGCGCTCAAACGTGCACTGATCGACAGCGAACGCGGCCTCGGCGAGTTGCAGTTGCAGGTCAGCGACGAATCGCTGGACTCGATCGCGCAAGCCGCCGACGGCGACGTGCGCCGCGCGCTGACCTTGCTGGAAATCGCCGCCGAGCTGGCCGAAGACAAGCGCATCGACGAGGTCACGCTGACCCAGGTGCTGGCCGACCGTACCCGCCGCTTCGACAAGCAGGGCGAGCAGTTCTACGACCAGATCTCGGCGCTGCACAAGTCGGTGCGCTCGTCCGACCCCGATGCCGCGGTGTACTGGCTGTGCCGCATGCTCGACGGCGGCGTCGACCCGCTGTACCTGGCCCGGCGCATGACCCGCATGGCAGTGGAAGACATCGGCCTGGCCGAGCCGCGCGCCTGGCGCATGGCGCTGGATGCGTGGGACACCTACGAGCGCCTCGGCAGTCCCGAAGGCGAACTCGGCCTGGCCCAGCTGGCGATCTGGCTGGCGATCGCGCCGAAGAGCAACGCCGCCTACATGGCCTACAACAAGGCCCGCGCCGCCGTGCGCGAAGGCGGCACCCTCGAAGTGCCGATGCACCTGCGCAACGCGCCGACCAAGCTGATGAAGGGCCTCGGCTACGGCAAGGGCTACCAGTACGACCACGATGCCGAAGGCGGCATCGCGCTGGATCAGCAGTGCCTGCCCGACGAACTGGTCGGCAGCGTGTTCTACGAGCCGGTCGAGCGAGGGCTCGAGCTGCAGTTGCGCGAAAAACTGCTGGCGTTGCGCGCCGCGCGCGAAAAGGCTCGTAGCAAATAGCCAACTGCCGCGCTTGTGCCTGTTGCGCCCGACCTTGAACCCGCCCGCCGCTGTATTTAGATTGGGCTACCAACCGGGAGGAACAAATCATGCGCGTACTGGTAGCGGGTCTGATCGGCGGCATCGTGATGTTTCTCTGGGGTGTCGCAGCACACATGGCCCTCGGTCTTGGCGAGGTCGGCCTGCGCTTGCCGGCGAATGAAAACGTGGCACTGAGCGGTTTGCAGGAGGGGCTCGGCGGCAAAGCCGGCGTCTACATGCTGCCTGCGCTGGATCCGAAGCAGATGAACGACCCGTCCGTGGTGCAGGCCTATTCCATCAAGGCCGTGCGCTCGCCCTACGCCTGGGTGGTCTACCAGCCGCAAGGCACCGACATGATGCAGATGGGACCGCAGATCGGGCGGCAGTGGGCGTCCGATACCTTGAGCGCGCTGGCGCTGGCGTTCGTGATGGGGCTGGCCGTGGTCGGCTTTCGTCGCCGCCTCGCCATCGCGGCGGCGGCCGCGATATTCGCCTGGCTAAGCACCATGCTGCCGTACTGGAACTGGTACCGCTTCCCGCTCGACTTCACCCTCGCTGCGCTGGTTGAGCAGCTCATCGGCTGGCTGATCGCCGGCGCCGCCATGGCCTGGTGGCTGGGCCGCAGCGAACGCAAGCTGGCCAGCTGAGCCGGCTGCAAGCCCGGGCGGCGTGGCCACGTCGCCCGGTATTCATTGCGGCGATTGCCGCCCGGCAGCGATAATTCCCGGTTCAAGCCTTCATCTGGAACCGATCATGCTGGATCCCGCCCTGCTGCGCTCGCGCCTCGCCGACACCGCTGCACGCCTCAAGGAAACCCGCGGCTACGTGCTCGACGTGTCCGCCGTGGAAGCACTGGAGGCCACCCGCAAGCAGCTGGCGATGGAGACGCAGGAGTTGCAGAACCTGCGCAACACCCGCTCCAGGGCGATCGGCCAGGCCAAGGCGAAGGGCGAAGACGTCGCGGCCCTGATGGCCGAGGTCGCCGGCCTCGGCGACAAGCTCAAGGCCAACGAACATGCGCTGGCCGACGCGCAGTCGAAGCTCGCCGACATCGCGCTCGGCATCCCGAACATCCCGCACGCGTCCGTACCGGTCGGCAAGGACGAAAACGACAACGTCGAAGTCAGTCGCTGGGGCAATCCACGCAGCTTCGACTTCGCGGTGAAAGGCCACGTCGAACTGGGCGAACGCCATGGCTGGCTCGACGGCGACGCGGGCGCCAAGCTGTCCGGCGCGCGCTTCACCGTGCTGCGCGGCCAGCTCGCCCACCTGCATCGCGCACTCGGCCAGTTCATGCTCGACCTGCACACCGGCGAGCACGGCTACCTCGAATGCAACGTGCCGGTGATCGTCAACGCCGACAGCATGCAGGGCACCGGCCAGCTGCCGAAGTTCGAGGAAGATCTGTTCGCCACCGAAGTCGGTGAAACCAGGCGCTACCTGATCCCCACCGCCGAAGTCTCGCTGACCAACCTGGTGCGCGACACCATCCAGGACGCCGACGCGCTGCCGCTGCGCATGACCGCGCACACGCTTTGCTTCCGCGCCGAGGCCGGCAGCTACGGCCGCGATACCCGCGGCATGATCCGCCAGCACCAGTTCGAGAAAGTCGAGATGGTGCACATCGCCCGCGCCGACCAGTCGCATGCGCAACTGGAGGAGATGGTCGGCCACGCCGAACAGGTGCTGCAGAAACTCGGCCTGCCGTACCGCAAGATGCTGTTGTGCAGCGGCGACATGGGCTTTACCGCGGTCAAGACCTACGACCTCGAAGTGTGGCTGCCCAGCCAGCAGACCTATCGCGAAATCTCCAGTTGCTCCAACTGCGAGGATTTCCAGGCGCGCCGCCTGCAGGCGCGCGTGCGCAACCCGGACAGCGGCAAGCCCGAACTCGTGCACACCTTGAACGGCTCCGGCCTCGCCATCGGCCGCACCCTGATCGCGGTGATGGAAAACAACCAGAACGCCGACGGCTCGATCACCGTGCCCGCCGTGCTGCGCCCCTACATGCA
>DATNGL010000182.1:0-6456 GCA_035605895.1 Rhodanobacter sp. | reverse complement strand
GGCAGCAAGGACAGCCAGTTGCGCTGAGCCGGTTCCGGCGACAGCACGATTACGCGTTGGCCTCCAGCCGCGTATCGATGCGTACCTCGCCGGTCAGCACCTTGTGGATCGGGCACATGTTCGCGATCTGCAGCAGGCGCTGGCGCTGCTCGTCGGTCAGGTCGCCCTGCAGGGTGATCGCTCGGCTGATGTCGTTGCCGGCGGCGGGCGTGCCTTCGGGATTGAACTGGAGCTCGACGTCGACGTGCTGCAGCGGCCATTGCTTGCGGGCTGCATACATCTGCAAGGTGATTGCGGTACACGCGCCCAGCGCCGAGAGCAGCAGCCGGTGCGGTGAAGGGCCGGTATCGCCACCGCCGTCTTCGGCCGGTTCGTCGGCCAGCCAGTGGTGACCCAGGTCGTCGGTGAAGGTCACGGCGAACGGGGCGCCGCCGCTGCTCGCGTGTACGGTCGGAATGCTCATGCGGCTTTTCTCCTCGGGTCAAGCGCATGATGATCGCCCGATTCGCCGGTGCGAGCCAGTTCATCCCGGCGTCGATGGCTTGCGCACCCGCGGGATCGCCGCTTGCACGCAATCGCCGCGGTCAACGTCCGAGCAGATCCACGGGTTCGGGCAACTGCTCGAGCCAATGGTGGAACTGGGCGGACGGCATCGGGCGACAGACCAGGTAACCCTGGATTGCGTCGCAACCCAGTTCAGCCAGCGCCTCCCGCTGCTGGCCGGTTTCGACGCCTTCGGCCACCACGAACAGCTGTTGCTCGTGCGCGATGGTGATGATGGCCTCGACCAGCGTGTCGCGCACGCCCGCCTGCAAGCCTTCGACGAAGACGCGGTCGATCTTGAGCTCGTGCAGCGGCAGCTTCTTGAGGTTTCCCAGCGAGGCATAGCCCGAACCGAAATCATCCAGCGCGAAATGGAAGCCGAGGCTGGCCAGTTCGCGCATCTTGTATGCCACGTCCTCGAGGTCATGCAGGAGCGCGTTCTCGGTGATTTCGATGGTGACGTTCCGCGGCATGGTGCGGGTGGTGTTGACCGTCTCGTGCACGGTGCGCACGAAGTCCTGGGCGAACAGTTGCCATGGGCTGACATTGATGGATACGCGCGCATCGGCATGCACCGCTGCCCAGCTTTCCCGCTCCAGGCAGGCCTGGTGCAGGACATATCGACCGATCGCATGGATCAACCCGGTCTCCTCGGCGATCGGGATGAACTCGCCGGGCGCGATCAGGCCGTGCAGCGGATGACGCCAGCGCAGCAACGCCTCGGCCGCCACGAAACGCCCGCGCGCATCCAGCTGCGGCTGGTAGTGCAGCTCGAACTCGTCGCGTTCCAGCGCCAGTCGCAGCCCTTTTTCCAGCAGCAGGCGCCGGTCTGCCTGCGCCTGCATCAGCTGCTCGAAGATGATGGCGGTGTTCCGGCCGGAAGCCTTGGCCCGATGGAGCGCCACGGCGACCTGGCGAAGCGCGCTGTCGACATCGCCGGCCATGCCCGGCAGCAGCGCGATGCCGGCACTGACGCCCACGGCCAGGTCATGCGCGCCGATGGTGTATGGCGCGGTCAAGGTTGCCGTCATGCCGCGCACGATCTCGCGCGCGGCTGCCGCCGGCGCGGTGCCGGACGGCAGCCCGACATGCAGCGCGAATTCATCGCCACCATGACGGGCCACCAGACTGCCTGCCGGTGCGGCGGCCAGCAGCCGCGCCGCGACCGCCTTCAGCAGCATGTCGCCCACGTCGTGGCCAAGCGCCTCGTTGATGATCCTGAAGTGATCCAGGTCCAGCAGGATCAATGCGTGATCGTCGGTGCGCTGCCCGCCGAGCGCGGCCTGTACCTGGTCGCGCAATGCCAGTCGATTCGGCAGGCCGGTCACCGGGTCGTGGTAGGCCAGATGGCGAAGAGTGGATTCCACCTGCTGCCGGCGCCGTGTTTCCGCGCGCAGCTCCTCGAGGTTGTGCGCCAGCAGCGTGGCGCGCTGCGACAGCTCCAGCCGCAGCCGGTCGCCCATCAGCAGCACCAGCGCGAGGAAGGCAAGCGCCTCGAAGGTCACCATTTGCATGCCGCTGCGATTGACGATGTCCGCGTGCACGGCAGCCACGCCCTGGATCAGCAGATAGAGCGTCAGCGGCCACGCGCGGGCACTGTGCCTGCGCCACAGTGCGATGCAGCAGCCGGTGGCGAAGACATAGATCGCATCCTTGGCCAGGAAATAGACGCCGAACAGCTTCGATTTGTGGCCGGCGAAATCATGCACCCGTTCGCCCCAGGGCAGGGCGATGGCGCGATCCCTGACGATATCCGCATAGATCACGCTGTTCGCGGAAAACAGATTGATCACCAGCAAGGTGCCGAACACGAGGCTCGCCAGTGCCAGCCAGCGGCGCCATTGGCGCAGCTCGGCGTACAGGCCGAGAAACCAGACGGCGGCGGGGTAGATCAGGCAGGCGAAGGTGAGTTGCAGGCGAACCAGCAGGCGCGCCAGCGACAACGCGTCCGCCTGGTAGACGGTCGCCGTCAGCAACAAGTAACCGGCCAACAGCAGGCTCAGGCAGCCGAACGCCTGGTTCAGCGGTTCACGCTCTCCCGCCGTCCCCGCCAGCACGGCATGGACACCCGCGAATAGGCAGATGCCGCAGGCAATCAGCAGGCTGGAAACGTACAGGGTCATTGGTTCGTCAATGGCGCTGGCGAGCGGCCACCCCCTGGTGACAATGGAACAGGATGCTACTCCAGTCGCGCAGCACGTGTGCCATGACCACACCCGCCCGACGGGGTCAGCGGCGTCTCTCGAGCGGCCCGGAACGAGCCGGCCGATCCGCCGCGGCGATATTCCGGTGTGCCTCCGAAAGCGCCGCCGACCCGGGTTCGCGGATCAGGTCCGATGCATTGGCTTCCGATGTCGTCGGCGCCGCTGTTGCGACAGGGGCTTGGGGAGTCGATGCGCCGCAAGGCGCCAGGTCAGGGGCGGGCTTGCAGCGTCGGGGCAGACGCCGGCGAAGGGGGTTGCCAGTGTGCCGGGGGAACCAGCGGGCGGCCGGTCGCGAGGAGCATGGCGTCGATGCCGTCGACTTCGTTCTCGTGCGCCAGCATGATGCCGACCTGGCTTGCCGGCGGCATCACGGCCGTGCCGGAGACGTCGCTCAACTGGCGCATTTTCCATTGCAGGCGGCGCCGTCGGGCCAGCGCGTCGTCCTTGTCGGCAGCATCGCGGGCGGTCCATTCCTGCAGGCGCAAGCCGATCATTTCCGGGATCAGCGAATCGCTGCGGCGCAACGCGTCGGCGATCGCGCGGCAGGTCTTGCGGCGGGCATCGTGGACCGGGTTGCCCGGTCTGCACGCATCGACCAGATCCTGCATCGGGGGCAGCACGAAGGCCGCGACCAGGGACATCGCCTGCATCTGCCGCAACGAATCGGCCGATGCGCCGGCCGCACCCGGCGGAGGCGGGATGCGTTTCAGTGCGACCAGAAAGCGCCGCCCCAGTGACATGAAATGGACGTCGAAGCGGTCGCTTTGCGCCATCCGGGAAAGCGCCGAGTCGATGCGCGATCGGTCGTTGCGCTTCGAGGCGTCGTGCAGTGCCACCATCCACAGGTTGCCATTGCGCGGATCCACATGGCGCAGACGCGCCTCGCGCTTCAACGCATCGCAACCGGCTTGCCCGCTGCAGGTGGTGATGTCGAGCAGGCCGATATCCGCGGCCTGCGGCGCCGACGCGACTGCCCGGTCGAGCAGGTCGATGGATCGGGCCTGACCATCCGGCAACTGTCGCGCCAGCACGGCCGCGGTGACCAGGGCGTCCGTATCGGGCATCGCGGCCAGGCTTGCCACGGCGTGCTTCAGCCACGCCCCCTGGGCACCGGTGGCGGCATCGGCAGGGATCGTTTCGCGGGCCGCGGCACGGCACGAACCGCACAGCAGCAAGCCCAGCACGATCCCGGCCGGATATCTCCATGCATGCTGCATCGGGTGGCTCCTGTCATGTCGCCAGTTCGGATCAGTGCATGACTGTTGCCGCCGCGGGGCGGTGGTGTTCGCGCAATCGGGCGACGGCGGTCACAGCCGTCGCCTGCACGGAGGGAGTATCGTTGTCGCTTCGACTGTTCGTCAGCGCGATTGCCGTGGAGGCACAGGCCATTCCGACCCCATCGACCCCCGCAGAACTCGCCGCAGGCATCGATTATTTCTTTGCCGTGAGGCCGGACGACCAGGCGCGGTCCGCGATCGCCGACGCCGCCGCGCGCTTTCGCAAGGCGCAGCGGGTCAGTGGCGTGGCGGTGCCGCTGGACAGTCTGCATCTGTCGCTGTGTCCGATGGGGCGCCCCGAGCGTCTGCGACAACCGCTGGAGCAGGCCTTGCTGGCTGCCGGCGCCGAGGTTCGGGCCACGGGTTTTCTGGCCACGCTGGATGCGGCGATGCGCTGCATCTCCAGGGACGGACAGTTTCCGTTCGTACTGTGTGCGGACCACGCCACCACGCAGGCTGCATTGGCGCTGCGCAAGGCGATCGCCGATGCGCAACGCCGGGTCGGCCTGCAGGTCGGCGGCGTTTCCAGCTTCCACCCGCACGTGGCGCTGCAGTTTGGTCCGGCGATCGATGCGATCGAGGAATCGATCACGCCGATCCAGTGGCATGCGCGCGAGTTCCTGCTGCTGCGCAGCTTCTTCGGCCAGTCCCGGCATGAGGTGATCGGGTGCTGGCCGCTGGAGAAGGAGCCGGAGCCCGAAGTGGTGGACATGCTGGCCGAGCTGGCCAACATGCCCGAGCTGCCTGATTTGCCCGACCCGTATTGAGCCTGCCCGGCGCGGGTTGGCGGCATCGCGCCGGGCTGCGGTAGCGCCCGGGGCTCTGCGGCCTTTTCCGATTCCCGCCACGATCATCGACCTCCTCACGGGTTTCGCGCGTGGTTTCGCGCGTGGCTTTCATGACTGGTGCGCGATGCGAAGCCGCGATGCAGTGACGCCTGGGTGTTTGATAGACATCGTTGTCATTTCATGACTTGAGGCCCTGTCAGGCTGTGACGGCGCTGCCGATCCTGATCGTGCGCCAGTACCCGCGACCGCGGTTTGCGCTGCCGCCGACGTTCCAGGTGCTTGTCGTACCATGCGGTTTCCACTGTTTTTCAGCCACGCTGGAGGCAAGAATCGTTTCCGCCGTCGCGGAAACGGCTTGTGCGCTGGTCATCACGGTTTGGAAAATGTCCTATAGACAACGTTGTCATCCAAGTCTAAGACGGCTGGGTCGTATCCATAAAAAGCGGTAAGCGGCAGGGATGCGCAAGGTGACGGGATCCCCACCCGGGCGGCTGCCGGAACGCAGCCATGCGCCCGCCTTGATAACCCACCCGTAGCGATGCAATTCCTTCAGGAGACACCTCATGTTTGTGAAACGATCAGCTGTGTGGTCAGGCCTGGCCTTGAGTGCGATGGGGAGTGTCATGGGCACCGGATTGTCGGTAGCCGTGCTTGCCGCTGTACCGACGCAGTCCGCGTTCGCCCAGTCCGTTCCGGCGTGCGCCGCGGCGTGGAGCGCGACGACCGCCTACAGCGGCGGCAACGTGGCCAGCGAGAACGGTACGAACTACCTGGCAAACTGGTGGACGCAAGGCAACGATCCGGCTAGTGCCAGCGGCCCGACGGGCAGCGGCCAGCCGTGGACGTCGCAGGGTGCCTGCGGTGGCTCGTCCGGCTCCGGGGGCTCGGGTGGTTCCGGTGGTTCCAGTTCGGGAGACTGCGACGTCAGCTGGAGCGCCACCACCGCTTACAACGGCGGCGCACTGGTCAGCGAAAACGGCGTGAACTACTCGGCGAACTGGTGGACGCAAGGGGATGATCCGGCCACGCACAGCGGTGCGACCGGTTCCGGCCAGCCCTGGACCGTCGCGGGATCGTGCACCGGCTCGGGCGGTGGCAGCGGTGGCGGTTCCGGCGGCGGTTCGGGTGGCGGCAGTGGCGGCGGCTCCGGTTCGGCCAGCGGTTTGCTGTTCAGCCCGTACAAGGACGTCACGATCAACCTGGACTGGAACACGAACACCATGCGCACCGCGGTGACCGGCAGCCCGATTCCGGTCGTCGGCGCGGGCAGCCTGGTGGCCACGCAGGTGCCGAACCTGGGGGCGATCACCCTGGCGTTCGCGTCCGGCGAGTGCGGCAGCGAAAGCTGGGGCGGCATTCCCGCGGCGAGTTTCGCCAGCGCGAACATCCAGCCGCTGGTCGACGCCGGCGTGGACTACGTGGTCTCGACCGGCGGCCAGGCCGGCTCGTTCACCTGCTCGACGCCGTCCGGCATGGCGCAGTTCCTGGCCCGCTACATGTCGCCGCACATGGTCGGCGTGGATTTCGACATCGAAGGCGGCCAGACCCAGGCGCAGATCAACAACCTGGTGTCCAACGCGGCCTATGCGCACACCTTGTATCCGAACCTGCGCTTCTCGTTCACGCTGGCCACGCTGGCGGCGT
>DATNGL010000181.1:0-8943 GCA_035605895.1 Rhodanobacter sp. | reverse complement strand
TGCCTACCCATGCTGACCAGTCTTCGCACCGCTACGCCGTTGCTGTTGAGCACCGTATTCCTGTTGATGGGAGTCGGCCTGCTCCACACGCATATCGCGTTGCAGGGACGGACGCTCGGTTTTTCCGTGGCGATGATCGGTGTGCTGACGTCGGCCTATTACGCCGGGTTCCTGGTCGGCACCTATACGGTCCCGCGGCTGACCCACCGCATCGGCCACATCCGCACCTTCGCGTTTTGCACGGCCCTGGTGACCTTGGTGGTGCTGGTGCAGGCGCTCGATCCGGCGTATGGCGTGTGGCTCGTCCTGCGTGTTCTCCAAGGGCTGTTGCTGGTGGGGCTGTACGCGATCATCGAAAGCTGGCTGAATGCCGCCGCCGATCCGGCGCATCGCAGCTCGGTGTTCGCGATCTACATGATGGTGAACCTCGGTGCCAGCGCCGCGGCGCAGCAGTTCCTGCGCATTCGCGGCGAGGGCTTCGTGCTGTTCTGTGTCGTGGCGATCCTGTTTTGCACCGCCAGCCTGCCGGTGGTGGCGACCCGTCAGCCGCAACCGCACATTCGCGCGGTACCCCAGGTGCAGATCGGGCGCCTGTTCCGGCTGGCGCCCACCGCGCTGGTCAGCGCGCTCCTCTCCGGACTGGCGCTCGGTGCGTTCTGGGGGCTGTTGCCGTTGTATGCCGAGGCCCGGGGCCTCGGCGTGGGTGGAATCGGCACGTACATGAGCGTCGCGATTGCGGGCGGCGTGGTGTTGCAATGGCCATTGGGTCGCTTTTCGGATCGCATCGATCGCCGTCTTGCACTTTCGCTGATCAGCGCAACCGCGGCGCTGGCGGCGCTGATCAATCTGTTTCTACCGGCCGCCGGCGGTGCCGCGGGGATGGTGGCGATCTTCGTGTTCGGCGGCATGAGCTTCACGTTGTATCCGATTGCCGTGGCGCACCTGGTCGACTACGTGCGCCGCGACGAGCTTTTGGCGGCATCCAGCACGGTGCTGCTGGTCAACGGCGTCGGTTCGGCGGTGGGACCGCTGGTGGCCGGGGCCCTCATGAACCTGCTGAGCCCGCAACTGCTGTTTGTCTGGTTCGCGGTCCTCGACGGAATGCTTGCCGCTTATGCGTTCTATCGCTTCATTCACCGCAAGCGCGAAGTGACGCCGGACGACAATTTCGTCCCGCTGGTGAACACGACCCCGAGCTCCCTGGATCTGCACTCCACTCATGGTGTCGGGGACAATTAGCTCAAACCTCAGATGCGGAGGAAGCCAAGTCGCATCGCGTGCCACCCGCTTCCTTCGCCGCGGCGGTGCTGTCCGCCATCCACACGGCCTGTCTGGCGGGCAACGGGTTCACTGTCTCCTGCTCGACAAATCCGGCGTGCTCCGAAGGCAACTCTGCGCCGCCGTCGTGACTGCTCGGCAAGGGACGTGGCGATGGTCAATGCTCATTCCCTCCCTTTTGTGCATGGCAGCCCCTGTCGCCTGGCGTGAGTTGGCACCGGTGTGCCCCGGCCATTGCTCCTGCATGGCACTATCCCGGGTATCCGTACTCTCCCGTCCTGGTTGGAGCCGCCAGCGGGCGGGAACGCTCTGGCGGCCGTCGAGATCGGCAGTCGTGGAATCGACTTGATCATCGCTCGCCAGTTGGGCAGGATTGGGGGTGTGGTGTTCTTCATGGGGCGCTGGGCGGTCCGGGGGGCGGGCCGGGATCAGCGGCGCAGGCGTCGTCGGCCACGCAAGAGCCGGCAGGAGAGGGGCAAAACCGGGGTAAATCAAGCCACTGCGGGGGGAGGCTGGGGCGGGCCGTCGGTCTCCGTGCCGCGGAAGGCCCTTTCAGAACCTCCGGCATCCACCGTCAGCGCCCGGCTCCGTGTAAAATCATTTCACGCTCCAGTGCACGCTTTGTGCGTCCGAATCTCGGGCTGCACTGCGTTACGCTAAGGTGTATCACGAAAGTCCATGCGCACGCGTCTTTGGGGCATCACGCGCATGACCATGCAATCAGCCGGTTCGGCTGGTTGGTGGGCATCAGGGATTTCCATTAGAGGGGGTGGAACGATGCAGGGTGGATTTTGGGCGAATGCCTGGACTAGAAACATCACGATCGCCGTCGCTTACTGCGCGGCGCTGGTGCTCTTTCGCCAGTTGTCGATCCCGCACTGGATCATTCTCACCGGGTTTCACCTCAGCGTCCTTCTGCTTACCAAATACAAGTACTGGCCGGCACTGATCGCGGGCGATACGGCGCGTCTGGCCTATCTGAGCATCACCTGCTACCACCAGTTTGGGTTGCTCTGGTCGGTCGTGAATCTGGTGCCTTCGATCTGCTACTTCATCCCGATCGTCTGGCTGTTCCGCAGTCGATGGCAGCTGTTGCCCGAGCGGCTCTCCGTCAACATGGGCGCCCTGGTGCTCTGTTCATTGCTGGTGGCTTGCGCCGCCACGGTCGTCACCCTGGGTCAAATCCTGATCACTCCTTTTCCGCCCGGCTATGTGCTGCGCTACGGGCAGCTCATTGCGCAGCTGGCCCTGGGCAATTTTCTGGGCATTCTCACCATCACTCCCGTCACGCTGGTCTTCCACCAGTTTTTTCTGGAAGCCGACGGCAACTGGCGTCAAATGGTTCATGGAATCGGCGAAAGCCGACTGATGTTCGATGCGGTCTTCTTTGCGGTGCCGGCGCTCGCGTTCCTGATCTGGATGGGGGAGGGCGATCCGCGTTCCCAACAGATTGCCCAGATGGCGATGTTTCTCCCCATGATCTGGCTCGCGCTTCGGCATGGGTGGAAAGGTGCGGCCATCGGCGGCGCGTTGGCCAGCTTTGGCGTCATGATTCTGATGCCGGCCCGAAACGATCACGCGACGCTTCAGGCGGAAACACTGGTCGCGATGGCCATTTCGACCATGCTGCTGGCGGGGGCGCGCATCGCCGTCCTCGATCGGCGTGCGCAGCAGGAACGCGCAGACATGCGCAATGCCCTGGCGCTGGCGCAGCGCAATATGAATTTGGGTGAAATCCAGCTGAAGAACACGGCTCTGGCGCTGAACCAGATCCAGGATTGCTTTCATTCCGCCCTGCTGATGCTGGCGGGCCGGTTACGCCATTTACAGCCTGCCAGCGACGATAGCGGCTATCAGCGGCAGGCGCTGTTTGCCCAGGATCAGTTGCATCGACTGGCGGATGGTTTGTATCCCGACCAGATCGGTCAGCGTGGGCTGCCCAGGGCATTGCGCGAAGGGCAGTTCGCCAGGGTGCTGGACGAGGCCGGGATGGTCTACTGGTGCGAACTGCGCGGGCAACTCAGCACGTTCCCGCATGCCATCCACCTGGCGGTGTATCGCATCATTGGCGAGGCCGTGGCAGGTGCATGCCTTGGCAAGGACGTGTCGGATATCCACGTGGTCATCCGGTGCGGGCGGCATGAACGGCGTTGGGTGGTGATCAGGATCGAGGCGCGCACCAATCCCGTGCGATTGCCGCACATCCGTTGGGATTCGCTGCTTCCGCGACTGCAACGCTTCACCAGCGGGATGGGGCACGCGGCCATCGTGGACCGTGCGGCCACGTTCGAAGGGAAGGTTCGGGTGCGCTCCATGGCGAATGGCAGGCGGGTGAGCGTGCTGTTGCTCGATCCCATTCAACCCGGCGACTGATGCCGCCGGGCCGGATGCGAGCGCTTACTGCCTCTTGATGTTGCAATCCACCGGATCGCATTGCGATGTCGACCCTGTCGCATTGAGCTGGAGCGTGCCGTCGCTCATGGGTGTGGCGGTGACGGTCGTGGCGCCATCGTTGTAAACCACGGTGGGCGCGGTTGCAGGCGTTGCATTCGAGGCCGGCGCCGGCTGTTGCGGCGTCGAAACGAGCTGCGCGAAACGTCCGATCGGCAACGTGATGTATTGACCGTTGGCGGTACCGACGCTGCCCAGGATGTTCCCGTAGAAATCGTTCACTTGAATGTAGCGGACACCCGCCAGCATAAAGACGAAGACGTGGTAATTCGGGCTGGTCGAAACATCCTGCGTGTTGGGCCATGACTGACCAAGGCCGGTGGATGAGGCCTGCGCAAAAGCGGCGCCCGACAGGCACAGGGTCAGGAAGGTGAGAACGGCAATGACAATCTTCTTTCGCATGATTTTCCCCTTTGGAGTGAAGTGATGGTTGGACACATTCCATTGCGTCTGCCAAATCTAGCATCCAGCACCATCCAAATGGCATGCATCTGGCGACTTTGATACGACTGACAGGGGACGGAGGCCGAGGTTTCCCGCGTTTCCACGCCGCCACGGCCATCCGATCGGGCAGGGCGGGACATGGCTTTCGCATCTGCTCCCGGAGTTCGTCGAGCCTGCGTTTGACCGTCGTCGCAGCAGCGCCCCACGGCCCAGTCGCACGACGGAGTGCCGCTTCCGGGACCTTCCGACGCTTCTTCCGGCTGCCATGAAAGAAAGACGAATCAGGGCGATTTGCGGGTTTGGGTGTCCCTGATCCCGTTGTCGCGTCCCCCAACCGATTGTTCGAACAAGGACGGGCTACTGCAGACCGTGCCAGATCGCGTCGAGCAGTTCGTCGCCCGGGTCCAGGCTCTGTTCCCAGTACATGATGCCGCCCAGATGGTGTGCCTTGACGAAGGCCGCCTTGGCGGCGATGGATCGCGGGTCGTCGTAGCTGATGAAGCTGCGGGTCCCGGCGTTCCACAGCCACGGTGCCTGCGCGATGGCATCCCGGTAGCGCACGTAGCCTTGCTTGTCGATGTAATCGGCTTTCAGTTGCGGCCATGGCAGCGTGCCCTGGAAATGGTCGTAACGTTGGTAGAGCCCGTGGTGCGCCGCTTGCACGCCGGCGAATTCGCGACCGTAGAACGCCGCACCGATCACCAGCTTGCGCGCGGGCACGCCGGCCGCAATGAACTGGCGCACCGCGCGGCTGGTGCTGCGCGCATCGGCCGGCGCGAGCTTCGATGCGTGCAGTCCGGTGTGGTGTCCGGTGGTGGGCGTCATCGCGTTGACGAAGTCGTAGGTCATCAGGTTGAACCAGTCCAGGCTCGGCGCCACCGCGGCGAGGTCGATGCCGCTGACGAACGGGCCGTCGGCGGCCGCGATGCTCAGGGTGTAGCGGTTTGCGCCGGTGCGCCCGTGCGCGGCACCGGCGCGATCGAGGCCGGCGCGAATCGCCTGCAGCAGCAGGGTGAAATCGGCGCGGTCCTGCGGGCTGGACTGGATGCCCGATTCGTGATGCCCCGGATACTCCCAATCCACATCGAGACCATCGGCGCCGTACTCGGCCACCAGTTGCGCGGCGCTGTCCGCGAAGGCGCGGCGACCGGCTGCCGTGGCCGCCGCCTCGGAAAAGCCGCCGATGCTCCATCCGCCCACCGAGATTTCCACCGTGAGCCGCGGATGCGTTGCCTTCAATGCGATCAGTTGGCGCAGCCGCTGCGCCCTCGCGGCATCCAGCGTTACGCGGCCCTGCTGCAGTTGCGCGAACGCGAAGATCAGCGTGTCGATCTTGCCGGCGTCCTTGTCCTGCAGAGGACTCCAGCCCGTGGCGTAGCCGACCACGCGATAGTGCGCGGGCGACGCCTGCGCGTTGCCATTCACGGCGAACAGGCCGGCGATGATCAGGGCGATGATCGCGGACAGCGTGGGCAGGATCGTTGCGGCGCGGATTCGCATCGCCATCGTTGCCTCCGGCAAAGACGCGATCATCGCAGTCAGCCGTCGGCCTGCCAATACCGGGCATCCGGCGGAGAAGGTCGGGCGGAAACCGGGCCTGCGCGGCTTAGCGTGCGGCGAAAAGCTGGACCAGCCTGGCGACGGTGTTGATGTTGCGTGCGGTGCCGGCCTTGGCGGCAGGAATCGTCAGGCGCGAGTCGGCCATGCCGTCGCCATAGTGCACGTAGATTTCGCGCGTGCCGCAAGCGAGTCGCTCCAGTTTCCGGTGCCTGACGTCGTCCAGCGCGTCGGCAGGCGGCGGGCTGTCGAGAAAGATCGCCACCACGCGATTGCCCGGCGCCTCCGGAAACGGATTGTCGGCCAGTACCCGGGCCATCTCGGCGGCCGTGCGTATCAGCACGCCGACCGGCTTGCCCGCGTAATCATGCAGTTGCTGCTCGAGTTTTTTCTTCACCGCGGCCTCGCCCAGCCTGCTCGTGAAAAGCAGGTTGCCGCTGGCGATGTAGGTGCGTACGTCGGCAAAGCCCGCGGCCTCGCCCATGGACTTGAGCACGCTCATCGGCAGCTTGCCGGTGCCGCCGACATTGACGGCGCGAAGCAGGGCTGCATAGTGGGTCATCGTCGCATCGCTCCGGCATCACGGGGCTCAGGTTTCGGGCACGTCAGCAGCGAAATGGTATCAGGCACAATCCCTGCCGCTCCGGGGACGCTTCAGCGCCTGCGCAGAGCGAGCCAGCGCAGGCCGCGACAGGAGTCCGCCACCAGCCAGGCGCTGGCGGTCAATGCCACGGAGATGACGGTCTCGCTCCATTCGAAGGCGTTTTTGGGGCCGGGCGTCGCGATGATGGGCAGCCACACCAGCAGCGTGAACAGGCCCATCTGCGCCGCCGAGAGCGCAGACGCCAGTCGCGAATACACGCCGAGGAGCATCGCCAGGCCCGCCGCGATGAAGGTGCCGCCGAAGAAATACGCCCAGGCCAGATGCCATGGCAGCCACCCTGGCACCAGTGCAGCGGTCTCCCTGGCATAGTGGAAATGAGCCACGCCGAAGGGGATCATGGCCAACCCGTAAAGCACTCTCGCGATGCGCAGACCCTTGTCGCCGGTGGCGAAGCGGAGAAACCGACTGTCCCGGTCGGCCGCAAACCACGCATACAGCACCCAGGCGCCCGCCACATACACGGCGGCCTCGCCGAGGCCTGACCAGGAATCCTGCGCGGTGGGTGCGCGGAAGATGGCGGGCATTCTGAACAACAGCAACCAGAGCAGGAAATACGCGAACAGGGCACGCGCAGCGGGTGCGGCTGCGCGCATCCAGAACAGACTGGTGCCGGATGCCAGCAAGAGCAGGGCGCACAGATAGACCAGTACCGCGCGCGCAGGCACATTCATGGGTGAGGGTTGCCATAGCGGGGCGAAATCGCCCCTGATCAGACCCATGACGCCGAGAGCGATCATGACTGCCGCAAAGACCGCATGACCCACGCTTGCGATGCGCATCGCTATCCTCCGGTGGTGTTTCAGTGCATCGGGTGCAGGCATTCGCTTGGGGCGGCTCGAAGGACAGGGCGCCCGGAGCAGGATCGAGTCCGGCCCCGAGAGACATCGGGTTCGGCTTCACCCGAGCTGCGGGTTCCGTGGCCGGTGGCCTCAGGTTGGCCGTGACACCATTCCCTCGCGCGCGCCTTCATGATCCTGCGGCCGCGCCGGCCACGCAACCGCATGGCCTCATTCGTCGATGTCCGGGTCGTGCGGTGGCTCATGCAGCGACTTGTAGCGCCGGCAGACGGCCAGCGGCCGCGCCGTCGCGTGGCTGATCGACCGCACGGTGTGGCTGGATGGGTCGGTCTGCACGGTCAGGCAGGCGCAACCGTAGCCATGGTCGCCGCTGTTCGTCACGATCCATTGCGCGTCGCTGAATTCGGGCCCGTCGCCTTTCGCTTCATGGCCGCCCTGCATGGCGATGATCCAGGTACCGTCGCGATCGGTCAGGGTGACATTGCCCGGGGTGGGGTTTTCGTACCAGCCGCAGCGGCGCTCGGCGCGAGGCGCGTTCGCAGCGATGGCCGGCGACAGGACAGGCGCGGACAGCAGCACGGCAGCGAGGGCGCAGATCGACGAATGGCGCATGGACATCATCAAGCCGGTGGCGAGCCGCGAGCATATCGCTTCCAGGCGCGCGACCGCAGGCAACCGCAAACGGCATGGGCCATGCGTCGTCTTCGCGGCATACTGTCAGGGCAACCGGGCCGGTGTCCGGGATACGAAAGGGAAGGCCGACATGTCATTCGGATGGACCCTGGCAGGCACGATCCTGCAGCTGATGCTGGCGAATTTCCTGTTCATGCTGGTGGCCTTTTCCGGCGGCGGCCTCGCCAACGGCGGCGCGCTGGGCAAGCGGCCGCTCGGCGTGCTGAACCTGTCGCTGTTCCTGTTGCCGGCATCGTGCGTGTTGAGCGCGTGCATCGTGATCTTCCTGCACTGGCGCGGCGGCGGTGCCATGTCATACGCGTGGTATGCGCTGCCGCTGGTGGCCACGGTGTTTTACGTGGCGTATGTCACCGCCCTGAGCCGTCGCCATCGCAGCTAGGGAGGCGCGGCAGCCCGGTTGCGTCGGCAACGAGGTGAAACCGGGATGCCGCGTCGCGCCGATATCCCGCAGGTCGATGCGCACCCTCCTGCCCGTACCGCGGCCACTGCTACCCTTCGGGCATGAAAGGACCATGGAATCCGATGACGGCACGGCGCCTCGGCGCGGCACTGGTTGTGCTCTGCCTGCTCGCGCTGGGCGGCTGCGCCACCGTGCCGCCGCGCAGCAGCCACGATATCTGCCAGGTTTTCGAGCAGCATCCGGGCTGGTACCGCGATGCGCGTGCGGCGCAGAAACGCTGGGGCACGCCGGTCAACGTCTTGATGGCGTTCGTGCAGCGGGAGTCCGGATTCCGCCGCAAGGCGCGTCCCGATCGGCCGCGGTTCCTGTTCATTCCGCTGCCGCGGCGGTCCAGTGCCTATGGCTATGCGCAGGCACAGGATCCGGTGTGGCAGGAATACCGGAAAGCGAACGGTGGCTGGTTCAAGAGCCGCAAGGACATGGACGATTCGCTCGATTTCCTCGGCTGGTATACCGACCGCATCCATCGCGAGCTGGGCATATCCAAGTGGGATCCCAGGCATCTTTACATCGCGTACCACGAAGGCATCGGCGGTTATCGGCGCGGCCAGTGGCGGAACGACCGCCACCTGCTTGCGACGGCGGCCGAGGTCGAGCAG
>DATNGL010000180.1:0-35275 GCA_035605895.1 Rhodanobacter sp. | reverse complement strand
TATGTCACCGACATGTCCAGGGCCGATGAGGTTCGCTCGGTGCGTGCGCAGTACATCAATGCCGATGCACCACCAGCCAGCACGCTGGTCGAGGTCAGCAAGCTGGCCGCGCCTGAATACATGGTGGAAATCGAAGCCGTGGCTGCCATCGCGCCGTCGCGGAAATAACGGCAGGACGCGCAGCTGTGAAGTTGCCTTGCGACGAGGAGCTCTGAAGTCCGGATGCGCGTGATGCTCGCGGGCTCTTCCGCTGCTGCTTGCGCAGGCATTCCGCCTAGTTGTCGAAGGTGATCTGATCCCATTAGTAGGGGCGCGATTTCACCTACCCAGTTGATCCTGGATTTGCAAGATGCACTGGCGGCGGAGGGGATTACCGCTTCACTGTTGCTTGCCGAGCCAGCGCACGAAATAGTCGTACAGCTTCCGGTAGCCGTAGCGGGTCTGCGCCAGCCCCTCGGTATCCCAGCCGTGCGGGGCGTTCGGCAGCACCACCAAGTCAACACTCTTGCCTTGCAGGATCAAGCGCTGGTACAGCGTCACGGAATCCTTGAACAGCACGACATCGTCACGCATGCCATGAAGGAGCATGAGGTGGCCCTTCAGATCGCCGGAGCGCAGGAACGCCGAAGATTTTGCGTACTGTGCTTCATGCCCCTGCGGCGCCATCATCACTTGCATCTCTCCGGTCTGCGCATGAAACAGGCTTGTTGCGGGAGCGGCAGCCACTCCGGCCTTGTATACATCCGGATAGCGGAACATCGACATTGCGGTCAACAGTCCCCCGTAGCTGCTCCCCCAGATGCCGATGCGCTCCGGGTCGACATAGCCCTGCGCGACGAGATAACGCGTAGCGCTGAAAAGGTCGTCCACATCGATGCCACCGTAGTCCTCACCGATGCGCTGGCGGAACGCCTTGCCGTAGCCCGCGCTACCGCTGATATCGACGTTCATGATCACGAAGCCCTGCTGGGCGAGGAACTGGTCCAGCCCCCAGGTCGGATGGAACACCCGCCCACCCCATTCATTGTGCACGGTGTTGCTGTAGACGGAGCCGAGGATCACCGCATATTTCTTGTTCGGATTGAAGTTCGGCGGGAGCGTAAGCCGCGCATGCAGCGGGGTACCGTCGTTGACGTTTTTGAAGACGACGTATTCAGGCCTGAGCCAGTGGTAGTGGCTGAATTCCGGCAGCGGCGAGTGCGTGACCTGGCGTCGGCTGAACGCCGATCCGTGCGTACTGGCCGTACTTTGCAGATACAGGTCCGGCGGCGTCATGTCGTTTGAATAGAGATCGGCCAGATACTTCCCGTCTGGTGAAACCAGCGGGTGATGTGCTCCTTCAGCCGGGGTAACCGGTTGTGGCGCCCCACCGGTCAGCGGCACACGATACAACCGGCGCGATTCAACATTGCCGGCGTTGGTGACCACGAACAGGCCGTGCGCGGTTTTTGACACCATTGCAGAGAATACGGCCCAGTTGCCGGCAGTGACGGCCTTCGGGGCGCCACCGGTAACTGCCTGGTAATACACCTGATAGTCGTTGTCGCGATCGGAGATGAAATACACGCCCCGGCCATCCGGAGCCCAGTCCGCCCACCAGTCCGCGCTCACGTTGTGCGGGTCGGCTTCGCGCAGCAGAAGCTGTGACCGCCCGTTGTCCGGATCAAGCAGCAGCAGGCGCCGGTCCTTGACATACAAATCGCTCTTGTCCACGAGCAGACGCTTGTCGTCCGGTGACCAGCGCACGCTGAATACCTGGTCCAGCGGATTGTTGCCCAGATCCACCCACTGCACCTGACCTCCCGTCGAGGCGATCACACCGAGGCGCCGGGATGGCGACGGCTCGCCGGGGAACGGTCGCTTTACCTGGACCAGCCGGGTCTCCTTGCCGAGATAATCCGGAAGACCGCGCGACGGCACCTGCGAGGAATCGGCTTCGACGAAGGCCAGGCGCTTGCCATCACCGGACCAGACGAAGGACTCGACGCCGACGTCGCGTCTACCGGGGGCAAGAACCCGATGCAGCGCGGGACGAGCCCCGGCAAAGTCCGCGATCCACAGCTCACCGGCTGACAGATACGCCATGGCGTTGGCGCTTGGTGACACGGCGAGGTCCGAGGCAGCCGCAGCCGCTGTGGTGATCGGCTGCGGGGGCTGGCCTGGCAACACCTCGTACAGGGAGCCATGCAGGTTGAACACGAGGCGCCGGCCATCGGGTGCCCAGACGACTTCCGAAACGCCGTGATCGTTTTCGGCGCGCTCGGCCTGTTCCAGTTTGGCGATGTCGGCGCCCGGATTTGCGGGACTTTCCGGGCGCGGCATGCTGGTCACGCGTACCGGCTTGCCTCCGATGGCGTCTGTCATCCAGACGTCCATGAAGTTTGTTCCCTCGTCGTTCCACAGAAACGCCAGACGACGGCTGTCGGGTGACCACTGGGGCTTCTGCGGAGCGGTGCCGATGACCCAGGGAAGGCTGTACAGCCGCTCGATCGTCATCGCTCGGGGCGTGGCCACGCTGGCTGTTGCGGGTTCGAGGGCGTTTGCCGGAAGGGAAATGACAAGGCCGTACAGCGCGACGCAGCCGAGCAGCAGTCGATATTGCAGGGTCATGGCCGGGAAGGCTCCGGATGATGGACAAATCTGTATGGGAGGACGTATGGCGCCAAGCATAATCAAACGCGGGCATCCCTGCCCCAGACGCCAGCATGCCACTTCGCGGTGCCGACCGAGGGTCACAGGCGCGGGCTTCGGAGCATTGCCCGGGCGGAGCGGCGTCGCGTCGGCATGGGGTGGCACGTCCGCCAGGATCCCGATGCTGACGATCTTTGCCCACGGTGGCGGGCGCTGGAATTGGAGCTCCCACGTTCATGGCCGAGAGACGCTGGCATGGATATGCTGCCCGTAATGGCGGCGCTGGTGATCGCAGCGAATGCCAGCGGGGTCCCGAGTACACTTTTGCGACCACACATTCCGGGACGGCCGGCCGATCCGGGTGCACGTTGCGGAGTGCCGTAGTGGCGTAACGATGGCGCCGAGGCCTGTCGGAGCGTTGGCGCTCGGACGCTGAAAAGGCGATGGGTGCCGTGGGGACGCGTATCAACAGGCGATATTGAGGAAACTCCATGACGAATGTGGCTCGTGCCGTCTTGCTGCTCGTGGTTCTGGCGCTTGGGCTCATTCCAATCAACGCCTGGACATTCGCAGCGTCCGCTTCTGTTTCGTACGAACAACAGGAACTCGACCGCCTGTACGCCGCTTACTGGAAGGACTGGTCGGCGCTGGAAGCAAGGTCCAACGAAGCCCTGGGGGACTCCTGGGATCACGACGCGACCGCGATGCTGAGGCACTATCAGGCGTCGCTCGTGAAATTCGATCCGGCAACGCTGCCTGAGCAAGACCGCATCAGCTACGAGATGCTGAGTTACCTGTTGGCGCAAAAGCTTTCCTATTACGGTACCGGCGTTTACGTGACCGCACGCATGCTGGCGGTCAACCAGTTCACGGGGCACCACATGGAATTTGCGCTCGACCAGTCGGGGTCGGGTGACTACAACTTCAAGACGGTCGCGGACTACGACCATGCGCTGAAGCTGGCCGATGGCTACGCTCGGTGGACGGACGACGCCATTGCGCGCATGCAGGAAGGCGTAAGCAAGGGTGTGGTGCTGCCGCGCATCGTGGTCGAGCGCGTGTTGCAGCAGCTGCAGCAGTACTTCGGGTCGGCACCCGAGAAAACTGTCTTCTGGCAGCCGATCATGAAGTTTCCTGCCGGCATTCCGGTGGCTGATCAGCAACGCCTGACGAAGGCGTATGCAGCGAAGATTGCCGATGTGATCGAGCCGGCCTACCGCAAGCTGTATTCGTACATGCACGACGAGTACCTGCCGCACGCCAGCGCGAAACCAGGCCTCGGGGCGTTGCCAGGCGGCGCGGCACTCTACGCATACGACATCAGGGCGAACACCACGACCGAGATGACCCCGGCGCAGATTCACCAGCTGGGTCTTGCGCAAGTCAGGGAGATCACGGGGGAGTTGCAGGATGTGCTGAAAACGGTCGGCTTTCACGGCTCGCTGGAGGAATTCCTGGCACACGTGCGCTCAGACAAGACTCTCCATTTTGAGAATCCGGACGAAGTGGTGCCGGCCTACGACGCTGCCCTGGCGCGCATCCTGCCGACACTGCCCAAGCTGTTCGACGTCATGCCCGCGGCAAAGCTGGAGGTCAAGCCGATTCCGGAGCCTTCTGCCAAGGTTTATCGAGGCAATGGCGATTATCAGCAGGCGGCCGCAGACGGTTCGCGGCCCGGCATCCTGTGGATCAACCCGTATGCGCCGGGGATCAAGGACAAGTTCATCGTGATGCCGACGACGCTGCACGAAACCTATCCCGGCCATCATTTCCAGACCTCTCTCGCTCTGGAAATCAAGGGACTGCCCGCGTTCCGGCGGCTTGGTTTTTTCAACGCTTATGGCGAGGGATGGGCGTTGTATTGCGAATCCCTGGGCAAGGATCTCGGGCTGTATGACGATCCCTGGCAATACTACGGATATCTGCAGGACATGATCCTGCGTGCCAACCGCCTGGTGATCGATACCGGTATCCATGCCATGGGCTGGAGTACCGAGCAAGGGATTACCTGGATGATGGATCATTCATCCATGACACATGCGCAGGCTGCAGTCGAGGTCGAGCGCTATGTGGCCTATCCCGCGCAGGCCCTGTCCTACAAGGTAGGCCAGCTGGACATCGAGGCGCTTCGAAGCAAGGCATCGAAAGCGCTTGGCCCACGATTCAACATACGCGAGTTCCACGACCAGATTCTGCTCGGCGGCAGCATGCCACTGGCCATTCTCGACCGGAAGCTGGACCGATGGATAGCGAACACGTCAGCGCGCAAGTGAGGGCGAGACTGGATTGATGGCGCACTTTGGCGCAGCCACGAGTGGATCAAGACCATCGGCAGTCGCAGAGCCTGCCCCGACCCGAGCGCGGCACCAACTTGTGGCCAAAGCATCAGGAACGGCAAGGCCTGGGCGAGCGTGCACTCATCCCTGCGATCCACACCGAGTTCGCCTTTCGTCAGTTGTCGCGACGGTCCAGTCCTCCCATGGTCACCGCCAGAAGGAATACATGCTTTGCGGTGCGGATCATCTGCGGGACGTCAGCCCACTCGCCGGGCTCGCCGCGCTCACCGCCGCGTTCGCCGCCCAGCCCGATCGCAGGTGTCCCGCCACCGATGGCAATATTCATGTTCGACGAACCCAGGTCACTGAGTTTGGGTGTCATTCCGAGGTGACGCGCGATTTGTGCCGATGTCTGCACCAGATCACCGTGTTCCATCCCCGGAATTTGCCCGCCGGGCGTCTGGTCAACGACCTGCATCTCGAAGGAAACCCGGGTCTGTGCAGACACATCCTTCAAAATGCCTCGGACATCATCCTCCATGGAGCTTACCGCGCTGCCATCGCTGGAGCGGACGTCCAGCGAAAACCATCCAGAGTCGGGCTTGTGGTTGAACACGGTACCGCTCTGCAGGATCGCCACGTTGACGACATTGTTCCGGCCGGCGTAGTGCTTGTCATAAGGTAGCTGCAGGATCCGGTCGACAGCCCTTCCGATGCCCTGGTTGACGTTGGGCAAGCCGCCCATGAGCGTGTGACCGGCAGGGCCGTGCGCGATCACCTTCCACCAATGAATCGTGATCGCCCCATACGAAATGCTGCGTCCGTCACCCAGCACCTCCACAAAAGCGGTGACCCGCGCATGATCGCGTTTGTACAGCGCGCGCATGCCGGTCAGGCCGGTCTCCTCCTGGGCCACAGCGGCGAACACCAGGGTGCGTTCAGGCTTCAGGCCGGCATCCAGGAATGCCTTGGCCGCAGCCAGCATCGATACGGTCGTCGTCGATGTATTGGAACCGGGGCCGATGACCCGGTCACCTTCGGCACGCAGGGGTTGCCTGGCGGCCTCCTGATGTTCTGCGACCGTCTTCAAGTCATCAAGGGTGGAGACAAACACAATGGTGCCCTCGCCGGAGCCTGGAATGGTCCCGGTCACGTTGTTGACCGCGTCGACCTGCACATCCTGCAAGCCGATGGCCAGCATTTGCCGTGCCACTTCCGCAGCACGCTTTTGTTCCTGTCCGGAGGGCGAGATGATGCTGCCGATCGTGATCAGGTCATCGATCTCATGGCCTCGGTTCTGTTCGATACTCTTCAGCGCAGTTTCCACGAGCGGCGACGCAAGCGCCTGTTCCAGCGACATTCGTCGTGTCTGGGCCTGGGTCGTGGACTGAAACGCAAAAAGGGCAACCAATACACAAACGAATGCGGGCCACATTTGTCGTTTGCGCTTCACCCCAGGCTCAATCAAAGATTCGTTGCCCATTTCGACCTCCTTGCAGGGATGCACAGCGCAGACGGTCCGCGACCGTACCCATTGTTGACAGTTGTCTCGTATCGCCTGTCCCGCCCACTCCACGGTCGCTGACTCAGCTACGCCAGCGCCAGCACTTGAGGAACAGTGCGACGCACAAGCCTGCTGCATCGGATGCGTGGCGGTACTACCGTGTTCCTCGCCATTTGTCCGCTCACCCGGAAGGACACGCAGCGATGGTGGCGACGTCAATGCCGATGACAGCATCGCGTGGGGTTAAACGCATAGCCGTTGACTCAATGGGCCTTGCCGGACTTCCATCGATAGAATTCAATGATGTATCCACCTGGATCGAGCACGCGAAACTCCTCATAGTCTCCATGTGTCCGGATTCCATGATTGAAATGTCGCGGATCCTCACCGTTATATGGATACCATTCGATGCCGCCAATCTTGCTTACATAGTCATGCCATTGTTCCAGAGCGCCAGTTTCAATCGCCAGCATGGCGCCCTTGTTCTTTACAGCCTTTAGCGCGCCCCTGGATGCATCGACCAACGCGATTTGCATGCCCTTGCCGACTTCCACGATGACCACCCAGCCATCGTCGTAGATGACCGGAAAGCCCATCTCATCCACATACCACTCTTTCGCGGCCGGCAAATTGTTGTAATAGAAATTGGTCACCACGGCGTTTACCGGAGGCGGCGTTCTGACCGGTTGCCTGGCAAACACTGGCCATGTAAAAGCGGAGATCAGGATCCAGCACCCGGACCACAAGACGTTGCGTACACGAACCATCATGGGCGATCTCCTCGAATGTACGGGGTAAATCTGCTGGGTAATGGGTAGCCGTCGGGTCATTCTGCCATACGCCCATTACCCGGATGTTGACCGTCTACCGCCACATCGAAACCAGCAAGTGCGAGCTTCGACGGTACGCCTACGATCGTGAGACGTACGCGCTAACCTGGCGTTGACTGAAGACACACCGGTGATGCCTTGCACAACCTTCGTCGGCATGGACATTGATCCGGACCGGCGCACGCACGACTTTTGCACCCTGCATTCTTTCATGGTCCAGCATGGCGCAGTCGCGGCGCGCGCATGAGCACCGGCTGGCTACACGGTTTCTACACTGCTATGGTTTGAGATCGGGATACATCTCCATACAGCCTCAGCGAGTTGATCGCCAATGTCGATTTCACGCCTGCTTGGCCTTGTCACTTGCGGCTTCATTGGTGCCGCCGCTGCCTTTGTCGCGTTGCCTTCGATCGCCAAGGCCGAATCCGGCAACAGGCCCCAAAGCGATCAGTCCTCGAAGTATTACTCCGAGATGCACTGGCGCGAAATCGGGCCGACCCGAGGTGGCCGCGCCAGGGCACTGGACGGGGTTCCAAGTCAGCCCAACGTGTTCTATGCCGGCTACGACAATGGTGGCGTCTGGCGCTCGACCGACTACGGCGCGAACTGGGTGCCGCTGTTCGACAACGAACCGACCGGCTCGATCGGTGCCATCGCGGTGGCGCCCTCGGATCCGAGCATCATCTACGTGGGCACGGGCGCCGGCATCATCCGCCCGGACCTGTCCGTGGGTGATGGCGTGTACAAGTCCACGGACGCGGGCAAGACCTGGACCCACCTGGGCCTGCGCGACACGCAGATGATCGCGAACATCGCCGTCGACCCGCACGATCCGAACCGCGTGTTCGTCGCCGCGCTGGGCCATCCGTACGGACCAAACGAGCAACGCGGCATCTTCCGCTCCACCAACGGCGGCAAGACCTTCACCAAGGTCCTGTACAAAAGCCCGTATGTCAGTGGCAATGACGTGCGCATCGACCCAAAGAACCCGAACATTGTCTACGCCGGGCTCTGGCAGCAGCAGCAAAGCTATCTGGAAGGCCCGGAGTTCGGTGGCACGGAAGGCGGCATATTCAAGTCCACCGATGGTGGCAGTACCTGGAAGGAACTGACGAACGGCCTGCCCGCCGGCGTGATCGAAGCAAATCTCAGCATCGCCCCCAGCCAGCCGAGCACGATCTACGCGATGGTGGCCGGCACCGTCGGCAAGGTGCCAACAATCCGGGAAGGCACGACCGGAACGGTAAATTTCTACAAGTCGATCGACAGTGGTGAACACTGGTACCTCGCCGCGCGCGCTCCGGAAAATGTCGGCTCGTCACCTAACGCCGTACCGGATCCGCGGCCGGCCGTGCGCATCGGTGGCGGCGACCTGCCGACCCTGGCGGTGGACGGCAAGGACCCGAACGTCGTTTACAGCGCCTCGACCGTGTTCTGGCGTACCGAAGATGGCGGCGTGACCTGGGCTGCTGTTCGTGGCGGCCCGAATGGGGATGACTACCAGAAACCGTGGGTCAATCCGAACAACCCTGACATCGTCTTCGTCGTTGCCGACCAGGGAGCGACGGTTTCGGCCAACCGCGGTGCGTCGTGGAGCAACTGGTACAACCAGCTCACCGGAGCGATGTATCACGTGTCCACCGACGATGCGTTTCCCTACCGCGTGTGCAGCGGCCAGCAGGACTCGGGTTCGGCCTGCGTCGCCAGCCGCTCGATGGACGGCCGCATCACGTTCCATGACTGGCACTCCGTGAGCATCCAGGAGTACGGCATTGCGGCGAGCGACCCGAAAGATCCAGACCTGGTATTTGGGAGCGGGCGCAACAACGTCACGCTGTACAACCGCAAGACCGGACAAACCACCTTGGTCGGACCATCGCGCGAACAGCGCGGCATCGATTACAACCGCAACGTGCGCACGATGCCCCTGCTCTGGTCGCCAAAAGATCCGAAGGTGCTGTTCTACGCATCGAACGTGGTGTGGAAGTCGTCCGACCAGGCCCACAGTTGGACGCGCATCAGCCCTGACCTTGCGCGACAGACGTGGAAAATTCCGGCTTCCGTCGGCAAGTATGCAAACAAGGTCAAGCCGGGTCCCCAAGGCAGCATCACTGCGCTTTCGGCGTCCGCACTCGATGTGAACGTGCTCTGGGCGGGCACCGACGACGGTAACATCCAGGTGACCATGGACGGTGGCGCGCACTGGTCAAACGTGACGCCGCCACCGATCAAGCCGTGGACACGCATCTACAACATCGAGGCTGGCCATTTCGATGCGAAAACCGCGTATGCGGCCGCCAACACCATGCGCATCGACGACATGAACCCGCACTTGTGGCGTACGCATGACGGCGGCAAGACCTGGACCGAAATCAACAACGGCATCAGCCCGGGCGTATTGACCAACACGATTCGCGAAGACCCACGCAAGCCGGGACTGCTGTACGCGGGCACGGATACCCAGGTATGGGTATCGTTCGACGATGGCGATCACTGGCAATCGCTGCGGCTCGACATGCCGGCGATCTCGGTGCGCGACCTGCAGGTGAAGGACGATGCCAAATGCGGATGTGCCGACCTGATTGCGGGCACGCATGGCCGCGGCTTCTACATCCTCGACGACGTGACGCCCTTGCGACAGGTGGCCGATGCACGCAAGGCCGGGGCCGCCTATCTGTTCAAGCCGCAAACGGCTACGCGCATACGTCTGGTGACCTACGATTCGATGCCGTTCCCGCCGGAAGTCCCGTCCGGCGAAAATCCGCCAAACGGCGCCATCATCGATTATTACCTCGCCTCCGACGCCACCGGGCCGCTGACCATCGACATTCTGGATCAAGCAGGCAGTGTCGTGCGGACGTATTCGAGCGAACTCAAGCGCAATCCGGACCCGGCCGTGGACCCCGCTGCGTACAACAAAATTTGCCAGGCCAAACCCGATTCACCGGACTGCAGCATCCCGCTGTATTGGCCCTCGCCGATCAAGTCCATGCCGACCAGCGCCGGCATGCATCGCATCAGCTGGAGCCTGCGCTACCAGCCGCTGGCGCAGGAACGTTCTCCCATCCAGCGTCCGATCGTGATTCCGCATCGCAGCTCAGTGCTGCCGAGTTCACCGTGGGCGCCTCCCGGCAAGTACACCGTGCGCCTCACGGTCGGTGGCAAGACGTATACGCAGCCGCTGACGGTGCGCCTTGATCCGCGGGTGACCACGCCTGCTGCCGCGCTGGCCCAGTCAGAGAAGCTCTCGGTTGAAATGTACGAGCTGGCACGCAGCACGCTCATGGCCTATGGCCAGGCCCGGGAGCTTGCCCGGGAAGTGGGCAAGCTGGAGTCGACCGAACCGGCTGCCAGCAAGTCGTTCAAGACCAGCGTCGATGCCGTGGCGCAGAGCAGTGGTCCGCGCGGGTACGGCCTGCCCTACCCGACACCCGCCACGTTGAAGGACGTTAGCGATGCCGCCTTGGCCGCTTCGCTGGCACTGGAGACGGCGGACACCGCACCCACGGCGGCGCAGATCGAAGCCTGCACTCAGGCGCGCCAAAAAGCGCAATCAGTGATGGCCAAGTGGGACAAGGTGAAGGGCACGGGCCTGTCGGCGTTCAACGCCAGGCTCACGAGCAAGGGCCATCCAGCGCTGGCATTGCCGCCGCTCAGAATGCCTGCGCCGCTGCCCAGCGACGAAAACGGCAACCTGATGGAGCGCGAACGATAGCGTCCCGCCACCCATGGCAGCGGAGAACTGAAGTGTTCCGCTGCCATGCCAGATCAAAGCGCGCCAGCCTGGCTGGCGCCCCAGAACGGCACCAAGTGCTTCGCAACGCTGCAGGACACATAGCGGCTGATGGTCAGCGGCAAGACGCTTTGCCGCAGCAGGGGTCGTGCAGGGCTCTTGATATCGGCGGCTAGGCGACCACTTTTCAGGCTGCGGGAAGCGTCCTTTGAGGCAGCATCGCTTCCGCTTCCATTTCCACGAGGTACTCTTCCCCAATCAGTTCGGCACCGATCATCGTATTGGCGGGCTGGATTCCCCTGAATCGCTCACCATGCACGCGGGCAATCTGTTCCCAGTCTGCGATGTTTTTCACGAAAACCCGGGTACGCACGACATCCTGCAGGCTGCCTCCCAGGGACTGGATTGCGCCTTCGATCTTGTCGATCACGAAGTGCATCTGCGACGCTGGATCCGAGCCGCCGATGTGTCGGGTGCCCAGCGTGGCGGTGGTTCCCGACACCAGGATTCGATCCGCCACGCGCACCGCCCTGCTGAAGCCGGCCACTTCTTCCCATGTCGTCCCCGTGAGCACCTTGTGCCGTCCGTCAACGCCAGAAGACTGGCACGCATAGGGCGTGACTACTGCATCCATGTGATGGCTCAAGTCGCCGGACGCGGTCAGGAACGGCGGCTTTCGGTATTCATCGCCGCAATCGCCGTGTATCCGGCTCATTCCCAACACGGCCTTTCGAATTTTGCTCTTGCTGGCGTCGTCCAGCGACTGCGTCAGCAAAGCCTTGTTTTCCGCGATGTGCTCACTCCGACCCAGCCGTGCGCCAACGATCACGCCGCCCACGCCGGGTTGTTCGAGTATGTAACGGCTGGCCAGATTGGCGATTGACATGCCGCTTGCCAGGCTCACCTCGTGAAGCACCCGCAGAAGTTGCTGGAACCTTGTCCAGCCACCGGCCGTGTCGATGAAGCGCTTGTACTTCATCTGCGACCACGTGAGTGTCTCGTCGAGACGCGGCTCGCTTTGGTTCAGCCATTTCCCGGAGAGAAAGCCGCCGGCGACCGTTCCGAACGCAAGCAGCTTGACGCCGTGGCGCAGGCACGCAGCGGTCATCGGCCCGGACGCGCGCTGGTCGAGCAAGGAGTAACACACCTGATTCGAGGCCACCTCGATGCCACTGTGCACAACCATTTCCAGATGTGCAGTATCGAAATTGGTCAGTCCCAGGTGGGCGATGAGCCCTTCCGCCTTCAGTTCGTTCAGCCAGTACAGGCAATCCAGCCATGCCGGGTCCGCATAGTTCCAGCTGTGAAACTGCAGCAGGTCTATCCGCTCGGATTGCAAGCGCCGCAGTGATTTCTGCACTGCTGCGCGAACATCCTGTTTTGTGATCACGCCCGGCGCGGGCACCCATTTGGTCAGCAACTGAGCGTTGCTTCCACCGAAACGTGCGTGAAACACGCCGGCTATGTCTTCGGCCGATCCGTAGTGGTCGGCCATGTCGAACGTGGTCAATCCGGCATCCAGGTACTCCTTCATGGACAGCGCGGCCTGTGCAGGATCGAGCACGCGTCCGTCGCGCTCGAGGTCGGCAACTTGCCACAGGCCCGTGACGACCGGACAGATCACCAGACCCGGGGATGACTCGCGGCTTGCGTTGGTGTTCATCGGAATCCTTCAATCCTGGGGCAATCTGGAAAAGCGCTCGGCCGTATCCACGCCCGAAGCGCGGAGCCTTCCCCAGTAGTACAGGAAAATGACCGAGGCAATCAGCATCACGAGAAGCCACGGAACTGTCGAGTGGAAATACCACGCGCTCACCGTCGTTCCAAGGTCGCTGACAATGTGAACAATCAGCAGGAGCGAAAGACACAAAATCCCGCCAACGGCCAGCGAACGCTGCAGAGAGAGCGATCGCACCACCGTGACTCTCGCCGCGATCTCCGGGTTGTTCCGTGGCAACAACAAGACCGATACGCACATCAACAGGTAATTGACCAGCATCGAGGTGACCATGATGTCGATGCCGAGAAAGAAATCGCCAGCGAAATGACTGCCCAGGACACCGACGGTCGCCATGAGTCCGCTCAGGAGGATGGCCATGTATGGCGTGTGGTGCGTGGGGTGGATCGACGCCATGGGCGCGGGGAATATCCCGTCCTCGGCCCACGCGAACATGAGCCTCGACACCGACAGGATCATTGCGGGCAGATCGTTCAACAATGCGATGGAAGCACCGAGAACGATGGGCACGGCCCAACCCGAAGACAGCACGTAGCCCAGCAGGCCAGGCGCGGTGACGTCTCCGCTGCGCGCCTGCTCGGCTACAAAACTCCAGGGCACCGTGTGGTACACCGAGAACGTGAACGCGACATAGAAAAGCGTAACCGCGACGATCGCGATGCCGATCGCACGCGGCAGTGCGCGCGACGGGTCCTTCGCTTCACCGCCCGCTTGCGCAATCGAGTCGAAGCCGATGAAACTCGAGAACAAGACGGCGGAACCTGCGGCCAGCGTAGACCAGTGAAACGCGGCGCCCGTCGGCACGAGGGTTCGGTTTTCCTTGTGCAGGATAGCTGCGGCAAAATCCTGGTGATTGAAGGACAGCCCGGCCACGATCACGACCCCGCCCAACAGGAACATCAGGATCATGAGCGGTATCACGATCCGCTCATACAGCTTGACTCCCCGAATGTTCAACCAGACGAATGCCCACAGGATGAACAGCGCGACAGTGATGCGGACTGCTCCCCTGTCCAGTACACCAGCGAGCCGGTTCAGATCAAGCAAGCTCGCGACATCGCGAAAAAACGGCACGACCAGATAGGCCACCACCCCGATCGCAATGGACAAGCCAAACCATTGCGAGAAGCTGGCCACGAAGCCGAAGTAAGGTCCGAGTGCGCGGCTTGCGTAGACGTAGCTCCCGCCGGCGCGCGGCATGGCCGAGGCGAGAATCGCGTAAGCAAAGGCCGCAAGTGCAGCGGGAATCGCGGCAAGCAGGAACGCCGGCAAGACGTAGGGACCGATCCCGGGTACGTTCCGCTGGATCATGAACGGAATCACATAGATCGAGGCACCCACCATCGAGCAGATACCGGTGGCAGCCAGGCCCACGAGGCCGAGTCTGCGTTCGAGCGACGTTGCCAACGTGGATGTCATGGCGCGAAATCCCGCAAGAAGTGCTCACGATGCGACGGATGCGAGTCGGCCGTGCGTGCCGTCTGCCCGCGGACATCTCGAAGGTTGCACAAACTCGGATGAATGGCTGGCAATATAGTGGGGTGCGGTGGTTGATTCAATGAAGCGTCATCGGCCGGCCCTGTGGGTGAACACCTTGCACTGCCGGTGCCGCTCTGCCAGGACCCAACAGCCGCGCGGGTCTTCTCTGGCGTTGCGGGCGAGGAGCCGCTGTTCCATCACAATCAGTCATAGACTGTTACGCAACCGCACTGCCATCGATATTCAAAAAGCCGCCGCCATCGCCAGCAACCAACCAAGGCCGGGCAATCCCCGCCACCCGTGTGCCATACGGGTGTCTGCTGCGTCTTGCGCCGAAATCGAGCCGGTCGCCGGATGACACTTTCCACTGAGACCCATGCACCTTATCCGAGCCTCACGCGCGCCTGCACCGTCGTATTGATCCTGTTTGCCACGGCAGTACTCGCGTACACCGACCGTCAGGTACTCAGCCTGCTGGTCGATCCGATCCGGCACGACCTGCACATCAGCGATATGCAGATGAGCCTGTTGCTGGGTACTGCGTTTGCCGCGATCTACGGGGTCGCGGGGGTTCCGCTGGGGTTTCTTGCCGACCGCACGTCGCGCCGCAATCTGATCGTGGCCGGTGTGCTGATCTGGAGCGTGGGCACGCTCATGTGCGCCGTGGCGCCTTCGTTTGCGATGTTGTTCGTGGGGCGGGTCGTGGTCGGTCTCGGCGAGGCCGTGCTCTCGCCGGCAGCCATTTCCCTCATCAGCGATACGTTCGAGCCCAAGCGGCGCGGGCTCGCGGTCGGCACGTTCTTCACCGGCATCGCGGTCGGGATCGGCGGCTCGATCCTGATCGGTGGTGGCGTACTTGACCTGGTGCGCGACGGCTTGTTTGCAGCAACGCCGGTTGCACACTGGGCGCAATGGCGGCTCGTGCTTCTGGCAGTGGGCCTGCCCAGCATGCTGTGGGCCCTGCTCCTGCTTGTCATCAAGGAGCCGGTACGCAGGCACGATCAGATTTTCGAGGAGAACGTGCCGCCTGCCGCGGGCCAGGACTCGCTGTACCCGATCCTGCGAAGGATGGCGCCGGTGTTTCTGGTCGTTGCCGTGGCATCCATGGTCGACAATGCCGTTGGCGCGTGGGCGCCTTCGCTGTTGATACGGCAATTTGGCCTGGACCCGGCCAAGGTTGGCGTTGAACTCGGACTGCTGCTGATGCTCGGCTACGGTGGCGGCATGCTGGCGGGTGGCGCCCTCGCCGACCGCTTCGCCATCTGGCGCGGACGGAACGGCAAGATCGAACTGTGTTGTCTGGCCGTGGTGGCCACCTTGCCGGCCGCGGTGATGATAAACAGCCACAGCGCATCCGGCGTCATGTTTGCCGTTCCCATCTATTTCGCGCTTTCGGCCGTGGTCACCGCATCTGGCCTGTCCGCGATCCTCGACGCAACACCCAATCGCATGCGCGGGCGGGCCATGGCGATCAGCTTCTTTCTCAACGTGGCGATCGGCGCAGGCTTTGGCCCGACTGCGGTCGCACTCGCGGGAGACCATGTGTTCGGGCCGGGCGCCGGGCTTGGGCCCGCGATCAGCTTTACAGTAGTCGTTTCCTACCTGTTGGCAGCGCTGGTGCTGGCGGCCGCCATCCGAACACGGAGATCCTGATGCAACCATCTGACGAAGACACCTTCGAGCTGTACGACCTGCGGGTCGAAGTGGTGGCCCCGCCCGGCGCCAAGCTGTACTGCTCGGCCACGGCGGGCGACAGTTTCGAGCTGCGCGGTGAACTGCTCCATCTTCCGGACGGGCAGGGATTTTCCATTTATTCGCTGGCGGCAGTACTCCCGTTGCTGGCTGCAAAGCAGCGGGTGACCGATGCGAATGACTGGATGAGCACCGATGCCGAAGTGGCCTGCCCCGATCCGGGCTGTCCATCGCGCCTGCGCATCACCCGGCTCGGCCGCCGGCGCTTTCACCACGACGAGGTCACTGCCGTGCGGACTCCCGCGCCATGACGCTGTCGGAAACTTGTGAAATCAAGCCGGGCTATGTCATCTCGCGGATCATTCGCGGCGGCTGGCAACTGGCCGGTGGGCATGGCACGGTCGAGCGCGACGGGGTGACCCGGGATCTCGCGGCCTTTTACGATGCTGGCGTGACCACGTTCGATTGCGCCGATATCTACACCGGCGTCGAGGAAATGATTGGCGACTTCCGCGCGGCCATGTTGCGGAGTCGCGGCCCGCACGCACTGGACCGGCTCAAGGTCCACACCAAGTTTGTCCCGGACATCGACCTGTTGCCCACGATCACCGCTCAGGACGTGCGCCGCATCATCAATCGCTCCCTGCGGCGCCTGCGCATGGAACGCCTTGACCTGGTGCAGTTCCACTGGTGGGATTACACCCAACCGCGCTATGTCGATACCGCCCTGCATCTGCGCGACCTGCAGGCCGAGGGCAAGATCGATCTGATCAGTGGAACCAATTTCGACGCCGGTCACGTCCAGCAGATTGCTGATGCGGGCGTCACCTTTGCCACGTTGCAAGTCCAGTACTCGCTGCTCGATCATCGACCTGCCGGGCGCCTCACTGAAACCTGCCGGCAATTGGGAACCAGGTTGCTTTGCTACGGCACGCTCGCCGGCGGCTTCCTCAGCGAAAGCTGGCTCGGCAAGGCGGAGCCGACCGGTGTGCTGACGAACCGCTCACGCGTCAAATACAAACTCATCATCGACGAATTCGGTGGCTGGGACCTGTTCCAGAGCCTGCTGGAAACACTCAGGCGTGTGGCCGATCGCCACGGCGCCAGCATCGCCAATGTCGCTTCCCGTTATGTGCTGGAGCTGCCGCTGGTCGCCGGGGTGATCGTGGGCGCAAGCCACGCCCGCCACCTGGAAGACACGATTCGACTGGGCACACTCAAGCTGGCTGCGCGGGACCGGGAGGCGATTGAGGTGATCCTCGCGCAGCGGCGCGGCCCGGGTGGAGACGTGTACGCACTGGAACGCGATCGCGCCGGGCCGCACGGCGCCATCATGAAGTACAACCTCGGGGATGCGCCAGTTTCAGATCACCCGGCGGAGTCATAGTGCAAGTTGAATCAGGTCGCGCGTGCGCCTGCTGGCCCGCATGTCTCTGAAATGCCCCGACCGCGCGCTTCGCCTTCGCTAAGTCATTCTCTTCGATCCCGGCGCCGCCCATGCCCGTAACGCGCCATGACCAATCGAAGTGTCGGTCCGGTAGCCTTTCGAACCTGGCAAGCCGCAGGAATTGCCAGAGAGGGAAAGACGGATCTTGCGTGGAGCCAGGTATCAAGAGGGTTCGTCGACCGACGTCGGGTCCCGCGCACGACCCGATGCTTATTTCACGCAGATAGTACCTGGCGTCCGTGACGGCCAGAAGCCAACGGCGCGAACTTGCACATGCGTCAGGCGATGAGAGGCGCCGGTGAAGGCACCTCTCATCGACCAACCTGGGTCGTGTCTCGCTGCTGCCATGTGACCAGTCAATATTTCCAGCTGGTGAGGTCTGCTCCCTTCGGCGCCGTATCTTCCATCTGCTTCAGAATGGTGGGCAGATACATCGTGTTGTAATGCAGGCGGCCCAGCGCGTTGGGACTTTCGCCGTTCCAGCAGTGCTCGGCGCGATCACCGTACTCCACTACTCCCTCGTAGGCTGGTTTGGCGTTCTTCAGGAAGTCCTCCGTCAGATACACCGCGTCGTTGAGATAGTAGTTGTCCATGTCGCCGACGAAGATGTGGATCTTGCCCTTGAGCTTCGGTGCCAGCGTCTGCCAGTCGCGTTCCATGATGTGGCGCAGGTCGTAATTGTCCTGCCAGTACTTGGCGACCGTGGGGTTGATCTCGCCGGTGCGCTTGTTCCACAGCGGATTGACATAGCCATCGTCGCCCATCGGCGAGAACACGGCATCCCAGACGTCCCATTGGCCGCCGGAGCGGTTCTTGTCGCCCAGCACCAACTCCAGGTGATTCTCGTCCTGGATCGTGTACTGAACCTCGCCGAGGTAGTTGCGGTGGGCCGGGCGCTGGACGTTGTTGAATGTGCCGATGCTGTAGTACATGTTCTTGTCGGTGTAGATGTTGGTCAGCATCATCTTGCGGAAATCGATCGGATCCGGACAGGCGGCGAACGCACCGTTGTACTGGTCCGGATACTTCACCTGTACGCCGAGCGCTTCCCAGCCGCCGGTCGAACCACCGTAGAGAAAACGCGCCCAACCCTGGCCGAGGCCGTGGAATTTCTTCTCGAGCGCGGGGATGAATTCATACGTGATCGCATCGCCGTACGGGCCGAGGTTTTCCGAGTTGACGGCGTAGGAGTCGTCGTAATAGGGATTGGAATGGTCGATCTCCACGACCAGGTAGCGCGGAAAATCATCCGATATCCACTTCTGGTAGAACTTGTACGCTTCTTCCTGCTCCATGCGGTTGTAGCAGGGCAAGTTGAAGCGCTCGCTGTACTCGCATTTCAGGTTCTTGTCGGGTGGCGTGGTGCGAAAGCCACCTACTGTCATCGGGAAGTGTCCCTGGTTGACCATGAGCGGGTAGCGTGCATTCGGGTGTTCGTCGAACCCCTTCGGCACCAGAACGTGCCCGGTGATATAGGTGTCGCGCCCCCAGAACCTGGACAGCTTCTCGCTGCGGAACTTGAAGTGGCGAATATATTTCGTGTCCTTCTCGGCCACGATCGGCGGGTTGACCTTGTCGAGGGTAATGTTGATCTCGCCGCTCTTGGCTGGATCGAAGCTGACCTGCTGCGGCGTGCTGACCAGGTTGCCGGGCTCCATTCGCCAGTTCTGACCTGCGCCGCGGGCCGCAGGCAACTTCACTGTCTTCCCGTTGCCCAGGCGATAGGTGTCATAGCGGTGCAGCACCGCCTGGACAAAATAACGGCCGGCAGGCACCTGTTTCAGATCTTCCTTTGGATAGCCAAAGGTACTGGTGTCGATTTCCGCACTTTGCCCCGCTTTGAGGCCATCCACGGTAACGCCGAATATCTGCGCGGCCTTTACGCCCGGGACGACCTGCTCGCGTGGTTCAGTCGCGCCGTTGGGGGTCAGGATGAGGATGACCCGGCCATCAAACGGACCCTTGGCGGCCGTTGACGGGATGGTTACACGAAAGGTTTCGGCTGTTGCGGATGTTGCCAGAAGCGCCAGTCCCGTGGTCGCCAGTTTGACTAGAGTCTTGTGCATGGTCATACAGCCTCTGGTTGTTGATCATGAAATTCAGGAGTCCGAGGGAATCAGCGTGAACCTGGTTTGCCGACCGTCCAGAAAATGAACTTTCTCGCCGTCGAACCAGGCATCTTCTTCCTGGCGGAACTCCGCCCTCTCGCCGTCCCATTCCGGGACACCCTTGTAGGCGACCAGCTCGATCGACCACGTTGTATTGGCATGCACCGGATATTCGCCGTGATCGTCGCCGTTCTGGTTGTCCCACATGCCAATCGCCGATCCGGCGGCATGACCGTGGTAGCCGGTCGGGTGCGAGTAGATCGAAGGGTCGAGTCCGTTGGCGATCGCCCTTTTGCGTGCAGCAGCGAGTATCGAGTTGCCGCTGGCGCCGGCCTTGAACGAGGAGAGCAAGGCGTCCTGCACGCCATTGACTGCCTTCAGGCCAGCGCGCAGCCCGGCCGGTGCGTCCGTCTCGCCCGGCTTGAGCACATAGGCGAGGTGTTGCGTGTCGGTGTTGAGGCGCAGGTAGGTGATGCCAAAGTCTGTCCACAGCATGTCACCTGGCTGGATCACCGTGTCTCCTTCCAGCATCTTCTTCGCCCCTTTGCGCTGGATCGCGATGGACGGCTGAAACCAGGTATCGATGCCGAGATTGGCCATGCGCTGGCGGTAATACCAGACGACATCGTTGGTGGTGGTCTTGCCCGGGGTGATCGCCTTGCGCGAGAACGCTTCGGCAATAAGCGCGTGGGCGACGCGCACGATGCCCGGATAGATTCGCAGCTCGGTCGGCGTGCGTGTTTCGAGCCAGCCAATGGCCAGCGGCTCGGCGGAGACGACACGAGAGCGATATTTTTGCGGCAATGCCGCCATCATCTCCTTGTGCTGACTCACGGTCATCCCGTCCGCGAACGCGAACATGCTAGACGTGTTGATCGCGATGTTCGCCGGATCACGCGCCTCGACAATATCGGCTACTGCTTTCCACTGGTCGGGCTGCTTGCCGGGATCCCAGGCCGGCTTGAACAATCCGCCAACGCCGTAGCGACTGACCGTCAGCCTCTCGATTGGCTGGCCGTTGCCGGGATTGTAGAAAATCAGGATGGTGCGGCGGCGGGCATGCAGGCTTTCCGCATCAAGCATGGTCGCCACGACAGGCTCTTCGAAATACTCCCGTGCCATCAGTATCCACATGCTGGCGTTGTTGTCGCGCATCAGTTTCGGCACGACCGTATCCAGGCGCTCGGCCAGAATTTCGTTGACGACCTTGGCGCGATCCCGAAGCGGCAGAATCGCCGGCAACGCCGGATTGGCCTGCTCGGTATCGCTCATGGGTACGACCAACGGCCTCTTTGCAGTCTGCGCGACCGCATGCATGGGCATAAAAAAAGCGGCAGTCGCAAAGACTGCCGCATACAGGTGTTTGTCGAATCCCGTGGAATCGGCAGGTCGTTTCATGGCGGCCCCAGGTTTGATCGATGTCGTTCGATAGTGGATGAGGTTTTTGATGTTTGTCAACCGAAGGCCGACGCATGCATCAGCGCGCCAGGCCGTCTGGACATGCAACGTGTGCGCACCGACGGATCGAGGCCAGAAACAAATGGCTGGCTGGCGAGCAGGCGCACTGTTCAAAGCCGGACCAGTCAGCGCGTTCGCTGCATTTTGATGTCATGGCATACTTTTCGGGACCGCCACGTGTCAGATCATCTTCCAGGCGTGATGGACAGCTATCGCGCCCCGGTCTCCTTGCAGCAGTCATACGTATGGAAATGACTGTTACGTCGAAGCTTCCACGCGTATCCATTTGTAGCGAAGCTCTGGTCGAAGGCTCGGCCTACTCCACGTTCGCGCCGGCACACCCGATTGGCCAGCAGCTGTGCGCTTGATACGGGCAGCTGATCATCGAGTTCGATCAAGCGCGTACTCGAATATCGTCGCACGGGCGCCGCATGAAGGACCAAGGCCTTCGCTCCAATGGAAGCGACGCAAGCCGGCTATCGGTAAGGCCAGCGCAAGTCGTGTCGACGCCAACCACGGCCGCCATCGCTGTGCGCAGTAGTGACACTTCCTTGTGCAAACTTCGACGTGTGTGGCTTCCCCCGAAGCCCTGCCGGTTGCGACGGGACTTCAGCTTACGGAACGACTCCCGCTCCGCATGAACTGAGCTTGCGACGTGGTCAGCGGACACGCACCAAACACCAGCGAAGGAGACGCCCGCATCAACCGCGATTCACCGTTGCCCTGCCCGCCTGTTCGAAAGGTGCAATTGGATGCCGAGATGCCTCGCCGATGTTCCGACATCTTCACAAGAACCGGGCATCGCGTCACGAGCTAGCCAGCGGCCCGGATGGCGCAAGCAGGTATTCGTGCCCGACATACAGCTGCCTTGTGCCCAAGGGCCGACTCAGTGCCTTCTTCAACCCTCCGTGCCATGTACGCGCCAAATGGATCATCCGGACGCCTGCCGTGGATCGGAGAACCCCGGACTCCGACCTCAGGTTTTGTGCTTTAATCTCCAGAGGTCTGCAATCGACTCGACCGTGACTGCGGTTCTTGTGGGATAAGTGGTGCACTTCACTGAGAATGGCGAGCGCTGGTTTAGCCCAGCGGCGATGGCTCGAACACCCGTCTGGCTGAGTCCAGTCGTGTCATGGACATGCAATTGCGCCGAGGCGAGGGGATGCGTCCAAGGTGGTATGGCTGACCTTGCCGGCGCCGTCCGAGTACCGCCCCAGAAGAGCACCGCTTTGTTTGAGATTCCTGTTCGGCGATGAACTGTGAGCTGTCTGCCCGATAACCCGTACCTTCATCATCAACCCGGAGCGAGACCATGATTCGAATGACGACCAAGCCCCTGCTTTTGGTGGCTTGCCTGGTGGCTGCACTGGGTGCGGCCTCCACGGCCAACGGCGATCAGTCAGCGCGCAACATGCTCGGATTCAGCGCGAATACCGCGGCCAGCCAGCAAAGGCTGGAAGAGAGCTTTGACGCCCAGTTGCAGGCGTCGGACATCAAGAGCTGGCTGAAGAACATGTCCTCGGAGCCGAACCAGGTAGGTTCGCCGCATGACAAGGCGAATGCCGAGTTCGTGCTCGCGAAGTTCAAGGAGTTTGGCTGGGACGCACATATCGAGACTTTCAGCGTGTTGTATCCCACCCCGAAAAAGGTGCAGCTGCAGCTGATCGCCCCAACCCGCTATGACGCCGTGTTGCGCGAGACGCCGATTCCGGGCGATCCGTCGACCGACATCACCAAGAATGTGTTGCCGCCCTACAACGCTTACGGCGGCGATGGCGATGTGACTGGCGAATTGGTCTACGCCAATTACGGATTGCCGGACGATTACGCCGAATTGGCCAGGCGTGGCATCGACGTGCGCGGCAAGATTGTCATCACGCGCTACGGCGGCGGCTGGCGCGGTCTCAAGCCGGAACTCGCACAGGAGCACGGTGCGATAGGTTGCCTCATCTATTCCGACCCGCATGAAGATGGCTACTTCAAGGGGGATGTCTACCCCAAGGGCAGCTGGCGTCCGGACCAGGGCGTGCAACGTGGTTCAGTCGCCAAGATGCAGGTACATCCGGGCGATCCGTTGACGCCGAATGTCGGTTCCACCAAGGATGCCAAGCGTCTGGCGATCAAGGATGCCAAGACGATCCTGAAGATACCCGTGCTGCCGATTTCCTATGGCGATGCCACGCCGCTGCTTGAAGCGCTTGGTGGACCGATCGCCCCGGACAGCTGGCGCGGTTCGCTGCCGATGGCGTACCACATGGGTAGCGGCCCGGCCAAGGTGCACATGGTGGTCGAGTCGGACTGGGGTCAAAAGACAATCTATGACGTGATCGCCAAGCTCAAGGGCTCGACGATGCCCGATCAGTGGATCATACGTGGGAACCATCGCGACGGTTGGGTGTTTGGCGCAGAGGATCCGCTGTCCAGCCACGTGGCCATGCTGGAAGAGGCGAAGGTGCTCGGCGCCATGTACAAGAAGGGCTGGCGGCCGCAACGCACGATCGTGTACGGCAGTTGGGATGGCGAAGAGCCCGGCCTGCTCGGTTCGACCGAGTGGGTCGAGACGCATGCCAAGGAACTGAGCCGGAAGGCGGTCCTGTACATCAACACGGACGGCACCTCCCGCGGCTTTCTTGGAGCTGGCGGCAGCCATTCGTTGCAACATCTGGTCAACCAGGTGGCAGCGGACGTCACCGATCCTGAAACCGGCGTGAGCGTCGAGAAACGATTGCGTGCTCACTTGATGACCACTGGCCATGAAGGCGGCTCTGCCGAAGCCAAGGCCATGGCCAAGGTTGCGGCCTCGGGCGGCGACCTGCCGATCGGCGCGCTGGGTTCAGGCTCCGACTTCACCCCGTTCCTGCAGCACCTCGGCATTGCCTCGCTCAATGTCGGTTTTGGCGGCGAAGGTGGCGGCGGTGTCTACCACTCTGCTTACGATACGTTCGACCATTACGCGCGCTTCAGTGACCCGAAGTTCGAATACGGAGTGACCCTGGCCAAAGTCGTTGGTCGACTGGTCATGCGGATGGCGGATGCAGACGTGTTGCCGATGCGTTTCAGCGATTTCAGCGCCAAGCTCACCGAATACATCGGCGAGTTGCATCAACTTGTCGCCAAGACGCGTGCGGGCACCGAGCAGCAGCACCGGTTGCTGGACAGCGGCGCGTTCAAGCTCGCGGCCGACCCGATGGATCCGGTCGCTCCTCCGGTGCGCGAATCCGACATGCCGCACATTGACCTGAAGCCGCTGGATGAGTCGATCCGGAAATTGGCGCATAGCATGCAGGCCTACGATGCGGCCTACAAGAAGGTGCAGGATGCCGGCTACCAGATGCCGCGGGAGCAGGAGCGGCAGTTGAATGAGTTGATCGGGCGCATGGAGGCGTCGTTGACCGATCCCGCTGGTCTTCCCGGACGGACCTGGTTCAAGCACATGGTCTATGCACCCGGGATGCTCACCGGCTATGGAGTGAAGACCCTGCCGGGCGTGCGTGAGGCCCTCGAGTCGCGCCGCTGGGATGAGGCGAACGAGTACGCTGGCGTCACCGCCAAGGTGATCGACGGTTATCGGGTGCAAATTGAAAAGGCCACGGCACTGCTCAACAAGTCGTAATACGGGTCATAGCGCCCGCTTGCGTTGGAGCCGGATGTTCGACGTAACCCGCAGTGCATTGACGCCCGCAAGAGCCGTCAATGCACTGTGGTCGGATCAGGTTCTTGGTCGGAGTTCGTAGCCTCCACGACTGTTGGCTGACGCTGGTGGTGACCGGCTTCCGGGGCAACGGCACCGCACCCGGTTTCATCGTGCCTGACGACGCCCTACGGCTGTTTCGCCACCTGCCCGATCGCCCTGCCTTTCGTCGTCCCCATCTGCATGGCTGGTTGTTTTGACGGCGGCTACGAACAATTTGTGCAGGCAGTAAATCGGGAAACAGAGTTTACCTGGCCTTCGGTCGGCGGGGCCCGCTTCCTGTTTGCGAATCGAGACAGCCCTGCTTGCTCAAGCATGCGCCCGCTGCCATCGCCGATCGCCACTTTGTACGTCAGTGGTCGTGGTTGACCTCTGGTAGTCCGGCCAGGCGCAGCTTGACGTCCAGTTGCGCCACATCCTTGGTCTTGAACTGGTCCCAGCGAGCAAGGGTCGCGCTGACGATTTGCCGCATTTTGTCCAAGCCAGAGACTCTTGCCGCGGTGGGTGCGCCGCTGCTCTCCTGGGTTGTTTTCGAGATTCCACCCAGAATCTGTGCCAGTCCCATCAAGCTGTTCGTGGCCGGCGCCGCATCACCCACGCCGGTCGTATCCGCGAGCGGCGGAGGTGCATGGCCTTCGATTTCGCGCGCCTGCTTGTCCACGACAGCGATGTCAGCGGCGATTCCCTTCTTGCCGGCCGCCTGCCGCTGCAGGCTCTGAAGGCGCGTGCGCAAATGTGCCACCTCGGCTTGTGCCTTGGCGACTTCGGTTTGCAGACCGATGATCTGTTGCATCAACTGGGTTTGCGCCTGAAGCGCGGCCGGATCCTGTCGGGTGCTGGCAGGCTGCTCGACTGTCAACGGCTGGGTATGGCTGTTCCCGTCCACGGTCAGTTTGACCGTGTACTCACCGGGCAGAACCCGGTGGCCGCCGAAGCCGTGAGCTCCCGTGGCCACGGCGCGCAGGTCCCAACTGAAGCGGTGCATGCCGGCCGTGACCGGCAACGGCGGCGGATTGCTTCGCCAAATCGCAGGCACGTTCATGCTCTTCGGATCTACCTCGGGGTACTTCGTGTCGCTCGAGTAGTGCCGGATGACCTTGCCGCCCGCATCGAGGATGTCCAGCGTGACCGGAGCTTTGGTCGCGGACTTCAGGTAGTAGTCCAGCAGCGCACCCTTCATGCGTGGCGCACCCGACGCAACGTCGAGTGGGGTCAGGTTGGTGGCTACGACCAGGTTCGTGTCACGGTTGGGCCGGTCGTCGCCCGGCCTGAGGATCGCCACTTCCGGCTTGAACAGGTGGACGTTCGACTGGGCAATGGCGCGGTCGAGCTGATGCAGGGGGTTCAGGTCGTCCAGAATCCACAGCGAACGGCCGAAGGTGGCGATCGCAACGGAATTGGCGTGGAAGGCGAAATCCCGGATTTCCACCACCGGCATGTTCAATCGCAATGACTGCCACTGATTGCCGTCATCGAAGGATATGTAGACGCCGATGGACGTACCGGCAAACAGCAGGCCCTTGCGATCGGGGTCCTCCCGGACCGCTTGTACATAAGCATGGGCAGGAAGGCCCTTGGTCACTTCCTGCCAGGTCTTGCCCGCATCACGCGTGCGCAACACGTGTGGCGTGAAGTCGTTGAGGCGATGCCGATCAATCGCCGCGTAAGCGGTGGTTGCATCGAAATGCGAGGCGTCCATCATGATCACCTTGCTCCAGGCGGTGACCCCGCGCGGCGTGACGTTTTGCCAATGATCTCCGCTGTCACGGGTAATCCAGATCTGGCCGTCATCGGTACCTGCCCAGACCGTGTCCGCCTCCAGTGGCGAAGGCGCAATCGCGTAGATCACGCCCCAATGCGAGTCACCGGTTTTTTGCAGGTAGCTGGTATCGGCCGCGGTGGCCGGATCAAGATTGTCGGGGACACCGGGGTGTGCCCGGGTCAGATCCGGGCTGATCTTTTGCCAGTGTTCCCCCTTATCGATGCTCTTGAACAGGAACTGGTTGGAGAAGTACAGCGCGTGCCCTTCCGCCAGCGAGAATACCGTTGGCAAGGTCCACGTATGCCGGAACGCCACGCCCGGATAGGCCTGCCACGGCGTCACGACTTTCTTGACGCCGGTGATCTGGTTGCAGCGCGTCAGCGTATTGTCATTGAGATCGTAGAGCAGCGTCGTGGCGTAGAGATCCGCCTTGCTGTCCGGATCCATGGCGAACATGTCGCTTTCGCCTCCGGTGCAGGCACGCGCCCACTGACGGTAGGTTATGCGCCCGTCGGGCACGTCAGTGACCACGCCCCAGGGGCCGCTATCCTGTTGCGCGCCATACACCCAGAACGGATCACGGTTGTCGGCAATCACGTGATAGAACTGGCCAGTGGGCTGGTTATGCCAATCGCTCCAGTTGCGCGTGCCGTTCACACTCACGATGGTGCCCTGGTCACTGCTGAGGGCCATGCGGTCCGGATCGTCGGGATTGACCCACAGGCGATGATAATCATCGCCACCGGCGGTGCCCTTGATCGCATCGAAACTCCTGCCGCCGTCGGTCGAACGGTAAACCGACGTGTTCATGATGTAGAGCTTGTCCTGGTTTTTGGGATCCACCGTGACGCGATCGAAATACCAGCCACGGCCCCAGATACGGGCCTCGCCATCGGCCAGTTTCCAGGTCGCGCCCGCATCATCGGAGCGATAGAGACCACCTTGGTCGGCATCAAGAATGGCGTAGACACGATTGCTGTTGGTCGGTGCCACGGCCAGTCCGATCTTGCCGAGGCCGGCAGTCGGCAAACCGTTGGTGAGATGCGTCCAGTTCGCGCCGCCGTCGGTGGATTTGTAGACACCGCTGCCGGGCCCATTCGCGGGCGGGTACACATTCCACGGCGGACGGCGTGTTGCCCACAGCGCCGCGTAAATCACCTGGGCGTTGTCCGGCGCGAAGGTGACATCGATAGCGCCCACATCCGGATTCTTGTACAGCACCTTTTGCCACGAGCGGCCGCCGTCGTTCGAGCGGTAGATTCCCCGCTCCGGATTGGCGGCGTACAGGTTTCCAAGTACCGCAACAAACAGGCGATTCGGATTGGCCGGGTCCACGATGATGTGGCTTATGTGCATGCTCCGGTCCAGGCCGACATGCGTCCAGCTCTTGCCCGCATCGGTGGATCTGTACATGCCGTCGCCGTAGGAAATCTGCGAGCGCGGATCGGACTCGCCCGTGCCCACATAGATGATGTCGGGATTGGACGGCGCCACCGCGATCGCGCCAATCGAGGCAATCGGCGCATCATCGAAGATCGGGTCCCAGGTGATGCCCGCGTTGTCGGTCTTCCATACACCACCGTCGACTGCCCCGGAATAAAAAACGTTGGGCCGACTGCGGACCCCCGCCACGGCCACGGTGCGGCCGGCGCGGAACGGTCCGAGCAAGCGCCACTGCAGGCCGGAAAGGAGGCTGGGGTCGTATTTCTGGGCACTGACGGTCACCGGGAGCATCGCGGCAACCATGGCAACGGCCGATGCAACCCACAGCAAACGTCGCGCGCTGGGCCCAGTAATCATGTGAGCACTCCCGATGGAATTACGTACAAAGACTGGCCACACAGAAACCAGTTTGCGGCGTTGTTGCATGCCAGCGGCGGGCAACAACCAGTAGCCGCACATCGATGCATGCCGCCGCCTGGATCGGTTCTTCCGTGACGCGCACTGAGCGGTTTCCTGCGTATCCCGAGAAAGGGAACATGCGTAACGCGCTGCGGTCAGTGGCCAAGCGCGGCGAGCACCTGTCGATGCAGGTCCGCAGCCGTCGACATCTGCTGCGTCGTTGGTGACGCCAAGGCCGACACGGCACCATATTGGCCGCCATAAATGGAGCTGTAGGCTGCGCCGAGTGCCGAATTCAGTTTCCGCAAGGCATCGACCTTGCTGTCCTTGGCATTTGCTTCCTGCAGGGCCTCAAACGTGCGGTTCATGTCGTCGACGAGCTGGGTCGCCACGTCGAATTGCTGCGCAAGCCCTGCGATCGGTGTATCGACTCGCGGGTCCATGCGCAGCGTCAGTGGTTGCGTCTGGGTTTTACCGCCCACGGTGAGCTTGACGGTGTACTCGCCAGGCACGGCCGAGGGCCCGGGAGGTCCAAGCGGCGTGTCATGCAGGATCACTGAAATCGGCGCGCTCCGGCGCAACGACTTCGGCGCCGGATAGTTCAGGTCCCAGACGATGCGGTGCATGCCTGCGTTCGACGGGAGTGCCAGAGGCGGACGCAGCCAATAGGTGGGGAAGTTGAGAGTGCCGGGATCAACCGGCTTGGGCTGATCTACCGAGGACAGGTGGAAGGCGAGCCTGCCGGCCGCGTCGTAGACCTCCAGTGTCACCGGTCCACGGGTACCTGCTTTCAGGTAATAGTCCAGGATCGCACCGTCAGGCGGATTCTGGCCCGCGGGGGTTTCCTTCGGCATCTGGGTGTCGGTATAGGTGTTGCGCAAAACCTGGTAGGCAGCGGCCGGTTTGTAGAGATAGCCAGGATCGGCGGCCTCGGCTGCGGCGATCTGGCGCAGCGGGGTGATGTCGTCGAGAATCCAGAACGAACGGCCATGCGTGCCCAGCACCACATCGTTGTCGTGGATCACCAGGTCGCGCATCGAAGTCTGTGGCAGGTTGAGCTGCAGCGACTGCCAGTGGTCGCCATCATCCGCCGAATACCACACGGCGCGTTCCGTTCCCGCGATCAGCAGCCCCTTCTGTTCGGGATCCTCGCGCACCACGTTCGCCGAGGCGTTGTCCGGCAAGCCATTGACGATCAGCTTCCAGGTCTTGCCGCCATCGTGGGTGCGGTAGATGTACGGTTTCAGATCGTCCAGGCGGAAGCGGTTGACGGCGGCGTACGCGGTCTGGTCGTCGAAATGCGAAGCGACCAGCATCGACACCTTGCTCCACGATGTCATGGCCTTGGGCGTGACATTGGCCCAATGCTTGCCGGCGTCGCGGGTGATCCAGATGAGGCCGTCATCGGTACCGACCCAGATCGTATCCACGTTCTTGAAAGACGGCCCGATGCTGTAGATCACGCCGCGGTGATGGAGCGGGTTCTCGTGGCTGCCGAACACTCCCAGCGTGGATGGCAACCCCGGGTTGGAGCGTGACAGGTCGGGGCTGATCTTCTGCCAGCTCTGGCCGCCATTGGTGGTCTTGAACAGGACGTTCATCCCGTAATACAGCAGGTGCGGATCGGCCGGTGAGAACAGCAGGGGCGCCGTTCGGTTGGTACGGTACTGGTCCCCGACAACTTGCGGGCCTACAAACTGGCTCTGCCCGGTGACCCAGTCGTAACGGGTGACACCACCGCCATAGACGATGTTCGGATCCAGAGGGTCGGGTGCCACGTACGCATGCTCCCCCGCGCCGACCGGATGCCAGTCGCGAAGTGTGATCTGACCATCATTGCTCCGGCTCGAACTTCCCACCGAGCCACTGTCCTGCTGGGAGCTGTAGACGCGGTAAGGAAAGACGTTGTCGGTAATGATGTGGTACGAGGAGGCGGTTGGCTGGTTGTACCAGGAGCTCCAGGTCTGGCCGCCGTCAACCGTCAGCGTGGCGCCCTGGTCCACGCCGAGCAGGATGATCTTCGGGTTCGAGGGGTTGATCCAGATGCGGTGATAGTCATCTCCGCCGGGCGCACCCTTGATGGCGCTGAAGCTCTTTCCTGCATCCATCGAGCGATAGAAAGACGTGCTGGCCACATAAATCTCGTCGGGATTGTCGGGCGCGACGGCCACTTCGGCGAAGTCTGCTCCGCGACCGTAGATGCGTTCCTCGTGGTTGACGCGGCGGAAGGTCTGGCCTGCGTCGTCGGAAAGATATGTTCCACCAAAGTCGGGCGGCGCCTGCACCTGTGCATACACGCGCCTGGGATCGCTTGGGGCGATGCCGATACCAATCCGGCCAAGGCCCTGTGCCACGCTCGGCAGGCCCTGCCCGATCTGATGCCAGGTGTTGCCGCCATCAGTGGACTTGAACACGCCGCTGCCAGGACCATTGATGGAGGTATTCTCCGACTTCATCGACCACGGCGGCGTGCGTCCGGCCCACATGACGGCGTAGACAATCTGCGCATTTTTCGGGTCCAGGGCGACCTGCACGGCCCCGACATTCGGATTCTTGTACAACACCTTCTGGAACGACTTGCCGCCATCGGTCGAGCGGAACACGCCGCGCTCGGTATTCGGGCCGTAGGGATGCCCGAGTACAGCCACGAACAAGCGATTGGCATCATGGGGATCCACTACCACCGAAGCGATTTGCTGACCCTCGCGAAGGCCGAGGTGCTCCCAGGTCTTGCCGGCGTCCGTGGACTTGTACATTCCGTCGCCAGTGGAAAGATCCGGTCGCAACAGCCCTTCGCCGGAACCCACGTAGATCACGTTCGGATCCGACGGCGCCACCGCAAGATCGCCCACCGAATTGTTTTCATCGCCCTTGAACAGCGGCTCCCAGGTCACACCGTAGTTTTCGGACTTCCATACCCCGCCATTGTTGGGCGCCATGTAGAAGACATTCGGCTGCATTGCCGTGCCGGAAACCCCCACCGTACGGCCTCCCCGAAACGGGCCGATCAACCGCCACTGCATCCCGCTTTGCTCGTCTGGCCCCGGGTGCTGAGCCCACACCGGAAGTGCCAGCAGGGTCAGCGCTGAAAGCAGCAACGCCGAAGCCAGCTTTCCCGCAGGGTTGTGCGCTGATTGCATGGATTTATCCTCAAGCTGTGTCCGGTACGCCCTGCGACACGAACGCCGCGGACATCCAAAGAGAGTGATTGGGCGAATTTGCCGAAAACTTGTGGCGAGACTCCCCTGCCGGATCAACCAAAGCGCCTGAAGGTCCCGAAAGCCCTGGCAAGCGCGACACTACGCGCGTCAAGGCATCACACCGGCGCCCACGCCGCAAAGTGCTTAATCGCCGGCCCCTCCCAATCGTGGTGCAGAGCATGTCCGTCGCACAATATGCCGGAAGTCCTCCAATCCGAAGTGGCGCGGCGCGCGGACGATCCACAGGGAGAGCCGGCTGCGCAGCTGTCACGGGTCATCGAAAAGACGGCTAGTTGGCCTCTCGGACTTTCGATGATAGTGTTCCGCGACAAACCCGCCCCCCAACTGCAGCCGAAGGCAAGACCCATGTCTATTCTCCGCTCGTTTACGGCTGCCTCGATCGGTTTGATCGCCACCGCATTCGGCCTGCTCGCATTGCCGTCGGTAGCCACGGCCCAACCCGGGAATGCGACTGCGACAACCCAGTCCACCAAGCTGTACGGGGAAATGCATTGGAGGGGTATCGGACCGACTCGCGGCGGTCGTGCCCGAGCGTTGTCTGGAGTTCCCAGCCAGCCAAACGTGTTCTATGCAGGTTACGACAATGGTGGCGTCTGGCGTTCGACAGACTACGGCGCCAACTGGGTGCCACTGTTTGACGATCAGCCAACCGGCTCGATAGGGGCCATCGCGGTGGCACCTTCCGATCCCAACATCATTTACGTGGGAACTGGCGCCGGGATCATCCGTCCGGATCTCGCGGTCGGTGACGGAGTCTACAAATCGACCGACGCCGGCAAGACATGGACCCACCTGGGTCTGCGCGACAGTCAGATGATCGCGAACATCGTGGTGGATCCCCGGAATCCCGACCGCCTGTTCGTCGCTGCCCTGGGTCATCCGTACGGGCCGAATCCGGAGCGCGGAATTTTCCGCTCCACCGATGGTGGCAAGACATTTACCAGGGTGCTGTACAAAAACGAGTATGTCAGCGGCAATGACGTGCGGATTGATGCGAGCAATCCGAACATTGTCTACGCCGCGTTGTGGCAGCAGCAGCAGAGCTATCTGGAAGGCGCCGAATTCGGCGGAACCGAAGGCGGGATCTTCAAGTCCACCGACGGCGGCAGCACGTGGAAGCAACTGAGCAACGGATTGCCCGCCGGCGTCATCGAAGCGAACCTCAGCCTCTCGTTGAGCAACCCGGGCACGATCTACGCCATGGTCGCCGGCATCGTCGGGAAAGTTGCCACGGCCAAGGAGGGTACGACGGGAACGGTCAATCTCTACAAGTCGACGGACGCTGGCGAGCATTGGTATCTTGCCGCACACGACCCGCACACGTCCGCCGCATCGCCGACTGCGACGGTGGATCCCCGCCCGACCATGCGCATTGGTGGCGGTGATCTGCCGACGATAGCCGTCGATCCGAAGAATTCCAACGTTGTGTACAGCGACTCCACCGTACTCTGGCGCACCGAGGACGGTGGTGTGACCTGGAATGCCGTGCGCGGCGCTCCCGGCGGTGACGATTACCAGAACATCTGGATCAATCCAAACGACACCAACATCATTCTCATCGTCGCGGATCAAGGCGCCATTGTCTCCGGAAATCGTGGGGTATCCTGGAGCAACTGGTACAACCAGTTGACGGCCGCGATGTATCACGTCTCGACCGACAACGCATTTCCCTATCGCGTCTGCGGCGGGCAGCAGGATTCCGGGTCGGCCTGTGTGGCCAGTCGTTCGATGGACGGCATGATCACCTTCCACGACTGGCATCCGGTGAATATCCAGGAATACGGCATTGCCGCCAGTGATCCGAGTGATCCCGATCTGGTCTTCGGCAGCCAGCGCAGCAACGTCTCCCTGTACAACCGCAAGACCGGCCAGACCACCGAGGTAGGTCCCGATGCCGAGGCACGCGGTACCAAATTCAACCGCAACGTGCGCACGATGCCCCTACTCTGGTCACCGGTGGACCCGACGGTGCTGTACTACGCCTCCAACGTGGTGTGGAAATCCACCGACAAGGCGCACAGTTGGACCCGGATCAGCCCCGACCTCGCCCGCCAGACCTGGAAGGCGCCCGCCACCACGGGAAAGTATGCGAGCGGCGTCAAACCCGCGGCCGCGGGCAGCATCACTGCGCTCTCCGCTTCGCCGCGTGACGTCAACGTCCTGTGGGCGGGTACTGACGACGGTCAAATACAGGTGACGACGGACGGCGGCGCCAAGTGGTCCAACGTGACCCCCGCCGCCATCAAGCCGTGGACGCGCATTTTCAACATCGAAGCCGGTCATTTCGACACGCAGACCGCCTACGCGGCGGCCAACACCATGCGCATCGACGACATGAATCCGCACCTGTGGCGCACCCGTGATGGCGGCAAGACGTGGACTGAAATCAACCACGGCATCGCGCCGGGGGCGGTGACCAACACCATCCGCGAAGACCCGCGCAAGCCCGGGTTGCTGTACGCGGGCACCGATACGCAGGTCTGGGTCTCGTTCGACGATGGTGATAACTGGCAGTCGCTCCGGCTCGACATGCCGGCGATATCGGTGCGCGACCTTGAACTGAAGGACGATGCCACCTGCATGTGTTCAGACCTGATCGCCGCCACGCACGGCCGCGGCTTCTACATCCTCGACGATGTCACTCCCCTGCGCCAGATGGCCGAAGCGCGCAGCGCCAAGGCGGCTTATCTGTTCAAGCCGCAGACAGCGGTGCGCCTGCGCATGGGTACCAACGATCCGACACCGTGGCCGCCGGAATTGCCGGCCGGCGAGAATCCGCCGAACGGCGCCATCCTCGACTATTACCTTGCTGCCGACATGACGGGCCCCCTGACGATCGATATCCTGGATGGCGCAGGCAAGGTCGTGCGGACCTATTCGAGCGAACTCAAGCGCGATCCCGACCCCGCCGTGGATCCGGCTGCCTACGACAAGGTCTGTCATGCCAGGCCGCACTCCCCCGACTGCTCCGTGCCGCTATATTGGCCGGCCCGTATCCGCTCCATGCCGACCAGCGCCGGGATGCACCGCATCAGCTGGAACCTGCGCTATCAGCCGCTGGCTGCGGAACGTCAGGAGGTCGACGCTACCGGTGCCGTGCCAAAGCGAAGCTCGCCACCACCCAGTTCGCCGTGGGCTCCTGCCGGCAAGTACACGGTGCGTCTCACAGTCGACGGCCAAAGTTACACGCAGCCACTGACGCTGCGTCTGGATCCGCGCGTCACCACCTCCGCGTCCGATCTGGCGCAGAACAACAAGTTGTCCATGGAGATGTACGAGCTCGCACGTGACGCCCGCCTGGCATACGGGCAGGCACACGGTCTCGGCCAGGAAGTCGCGAAGCTGGGATCGACTCAAGGCGCGCCCGCTGTTTCATTCAAGGCCAAGATCGATGCCCTGGCTCCGGACGAGACGCATGGGTTCCGTGGATTCGGCAGGGGCTACCAGGCGGCAACGACCCTGAACGGCGTGAGCGATGCGGCGCTTGCCGCGCTGATCTCGCTGCAATCTGCAGACACCGCACCCACCGCCGCGCAAACCGCGGCAACCGTCCGCGCCAAGGCCCAGGCGCAAGCGGTGATGGCGAAGTGGCAGGAGGTGAAGACCAGGGAGCTCCCTGCTTTCAACGCGACTCGCACCAGCAAGGGCCAGCCTGCCCTCGCACTACCGCCGTTGAGGATGCCCGCGGCTCTGCCCAGTGACGAGAACGGCAACGAGAACGAGAACGAGAACGAGGGATAGCACCAGGCTCTGGCGCCGATGACGATGCCGGGCCAGAGCGCGACGCGGGAGACCTTCACCGGCCTCCCGCGTCACTGTCCATCCACGGTACCGGCGAGCTGACACCTGCGGCTGCCGCTTGC
>DATNGL010000179.1:0-10130 GCA_035605895.1 Rhodanobacter sp. | reverse complement strand
CCGCGCACCAACCTGTTCGGCGCGATCACCCGCGTGCGCCACACCATGATGACGGCGATCCACCGCCATCTCACCGAGCAGGGCTTCTTCTGGATCAACACGCCGATCATCACCACCTCCGACGCCGAGGGTGCTGGCGACATGTTCCGGCTGTCCACGCTGGACCTGGCCAACCTGCCGCGCACGCCGGACGGCAAGATCGACTTCCGCAAGGATTTCTTCGGCCGCGAGGCGTTCCTCACCGTGTCCGGCCAGCTCAACGTCGAGGCGTATTGCCTGGCGATGAGCAAGGTCTACACCTTCGGCCCGACTTTCCGCGCCGAGAACTCCAACACGCCGCGCCACCTGGCCGAATTCTGGATGGTCGAGCCGGAGATCGCGTTCGCCGACCTCACCGCCAATGCCGATTGCGCCGAGGCCTTCCTCAAGGCGATCTTCAAGGCCGTGCTGGATGAGCGCCCCGACGACATGGCGTTCTTCGCCGAGCGCGTGCAGAGCGACGCGATCACCCGGATGGAGGCGTTCATCGCCAAGCCGTTCGAACGCATCGACTACACCGACGCGATCGAGATCCTGAAGAAGTCCGGCCAGAAGTTCGAGTACCCGGTCGCCTGGGGCATCGACCTGCAGACCGAGCACGAACGCTACCTGGCCGAGAAACATATCGGCCGCCCCGTGGTCGTAATGAACTACCCCGAGGCGATCAAGGCGTTCTACATGCGCTTGAACGATGACGAAAAAACCGTGGCCGCGATGGACGTGCTGGCGCCGGGCATCGGCGAAATCATCGGCGGCGCGCAGCGCGAGGAGCGGCTGGATTACCTCGACCGCCGCATGATCCAGTTCGGCCTCGATCCCGCATCCTATGGCTGGTACCGTGACCTGCGTCGCTACGGCAGCGTGCCGCACGCCGGTTTCGGCCTCGGCTTCGAGCGCCTGCTGGTCTACATTTGCGGACTCACCAACATCCGCGATGCCATCCCCTATCCGCGTGCCGCCGGCACAGCCGAATTCTGAGCAACCCGTCCGACATGTCGTATCGTCCAATCGCCATCGCCGCCGCCCTCGTCGCCGCCTTCATCTTGACCGGGTGCCACAACGCCAAGGCTTTGCTGCCGCCGAACCTGCGGCCGCCGTCACAGAACGCCGGTGAGCCCTTGAAGCTGGCCCAGCAACAATTGCAACAGGCCACGCCCTGCTGTAGCAGCTTCGCCGACTTTTCCTACCGCAGCCTGCTGCCGTGGCAGCCGCAGAAATTCACCCTGGGCAGCGCCAGCATGGTGGCCAACCTCGGGGGCACGAAGAGCTACTTCCTCGCCTTCCGCCTGCCCACCGAGGTGAAGCTGCCGTACCGGGTAGCCGTGAAGTCGGAATTGAACGGCCGCTGGTTGCATGCCAGCTATCTGTTCGCGCCCACCGTGGTGGTGCTGGACGATGGCTTTCAGCCGCTGCGGTCCGATGACATCATGTTGTGCGAACACATGGGCTGGAGCGACGACACCACCGGTGCCTTCGGCAGCATGACGGTGGACAACAAGCAGGCCCGGTACCTGCTGGTGTACAGCTCGGCCAAGCAGCAGTCCGGCAAGACCTATTGGGAGCAGTCGCCCACATCGTTCTCCAGCAGCACGGCAGCGACCCTGCAGATGAATTCCGCCGGCAGCTTCAGCATCCCGCATGGACCCGATGGCTCACTGTGGATCGGCATGATGAATTCCACCTACAAGAAAGCCGTCGACAGCGCAGTCTGCGGCAAGCCACCCAGCGGCACCGGCGTGCTGGACGATTTGTCGCTGCCCTGGAGCGGCAAGCGCAGCGGATCGAAATGATCGTTGTCTACCTGGCCTTGCTGGCTGCCGGCGTGGGCCTGTTCGTGCTGTCCTACGTGGCGCAATTCCGGCTCGCTTCGCTGTTGCGGGTACGCTACCCGCAGCACTGGCAGATCATCGCGGAGGCGGACCAGGGTAAACCGTCAGCCTGGCGGCGCTGGGTCCGCATGCAGCACGTATTGCGCTCGCCGGCCCTGCCGGCGCTGGGCGACCCGACCATCAATCGATGGCGCAACCTGTGGCGCTACGGCCCGTGGCTGGGCTGGCTATGCTGGATGGGCGCGCTGGCGATGCGCCTGCTGCACTGATCATCAACCGGAGCGAATCGATGCAACTGGACCTGAGTGGCCGTCACGCGCTGGTCTGCGGCGCATCCCAGGGCATCGGTCGCGCCTGCGCGATCGAACTGGCCCTGCTGGGCGCCAGCGTCACGGCGCTGGCACGACGCGGCGACGTGCTGGCCAGCCTGGTCGGCGACCTGCCGCGCATCCACGATGCCCAGCGACACGGCTTCATCGTTGCCGATGCGGGTGACACCGATACCTTGCGCACCCACGTCGAGAATCTGGTTGCGACCGCTCCGGTGCATATCCTGGTCAACAACAGCGGCGGTCCACCGCCGGGCGGCATCGTCGATGCAGGCACGCAGGAGTTTCTCGACGCCATGCGCAAGCATCTGCTGGCCAACCATGTGCTGGCGCAGGCCGTCCTGCCCGGCATGCGCGACGCCGGCTGGGGTCGCATCGTCAACATCATCTCCACCTCGGTGAAGGAACCGATCCCCGGCATCGGCGTCTCCAACACCACCCGCGGCGCCGTCGCCAGCTGGGCCAAGACCCTGGCCGGCGAGCTGGCTCCGTTCGGCATCACCGTCAACAACGTGCTGCCCGGCTCCACCCATACCCCGCGCATCGAACAGATCGTGGCGGCGCGCGCGCAGAAGTCGGGCCGCGGCGAACAGGAGGTGCAGCGGGAGATGGCTGCGGAAATTCCGATGGGTCGCTTTGCCGATCCCGCAGAGACCGCCGCCGCGGTGGCCTTCCTCGCCTCGCCGGCAGCCAGCTATATCACCGGAGTCAGCCTGCCGGTCGACGGTGGGCGCATGCGCTCGCTGTGAGCGCGCATACGCCGGCGTCCGGTGCAATTGCCGGTTGCCGGAATTAAGATGGTGCGGATGCCCACCTCGCACCTCGCCAACCTGATCGACGGCCGCCTGCAGGCGCCCATCCACGACCATTGGCTGGATGTGCACGAACCCGCCACCGCGACCGTGTTTGCGCGCTGTCCGGATTCCGATGCCGCCGATGTCGACGCCGCGGTGGCTGCCGCCAGGCGTGCCGCGCCCGGCTGGGCCGGCACGCCGATCGAACAACGGGCGCAACTGCTGGAAAGACTCGCCACGCTGATCGAGGCGCGCCTCGACGAGTTCGCCGCGCTGGAGTCGCGCGACAGCGGCAAGCCGCTCGGCCTCGCACGCAGGCTCGACATCCCGCGCGCCATCAGCAATCTGCGCTACTTCGCCGCCGCGATCACCGGCTGGGGCAGCGAGTCGCATGCGATGGAAACCGGCGCCGGCAGCGCCGCCATCAACTACACCCTGCGCCAGCCGCTGGGCGTGGTCGGCTGCATCAGCCCCTGGAACCTGCCGCTGTACCTGTTCAGCTGGAAGATCGCGCCGGCGCTGGCCGCCGGCAACACCGTGGTGGCCAAGCCTTCGGAAGTGACCCCCTGCACGGCCGCCCTGCTCGGCGAGCTCAGCATCGAGGCGGGCTTCCCGCCCGGCGTGCTGAACATCGTGCAGGGTCGTGGCCCTGGCGTGGGCCAGGCCATCGTGGAACATCCCGATATCAAGGCGATCTCCTTCACCGGCAGCACCGCCACCGGCGCCCACATCGCCAGCTCCGCCGCACCACGGTTCAAGAAGGTCTCGCTGGAGATGGGCGGCAAGAACCCGGCCATCGTGTTCGCCGATGCCGATCTGTCTGACGCGGACCTCGACACCATCGTGCGCTCCGGCTTCGCCAACCAGGGCGAGATCTGCCTGTGCGGCTCGCGCCTGCTGGTGCAGCGCTCGATCTACGCAAGCTTCCGCAAACGCTATCTGGCACGCGTGCAGGCCCTGCGTGTAGGCGATCCGGACGACACGGACAGCGACCTCGGCGCGATGGTCTCGCAGGCGCACTACGACAAGGTGCTCGGCTGCATCGGACAGGCACGCAGCGAAGGCGGCCGGATCCTCTGCGGCGGCGAAGCAATCCGGCTTTCCGGCCGCTGCCGCGATGGCTGGTTCATCGCGCCCACGGTGATCGAGGGTCTGGCCCCGGAGGCCACCACCAACCAGCAGGAAATCTTCGGACCGGTGGTCAGCCTGATGCCGTTCGAGGACGAAGCCGAAGCGCTGGCCATCGCCAACGACAGCCGGTACGGGCTCGCCGCCTCGCTGTGGACGCAGGACCTCGCCCGCGCCCACCGGCTCGCCGGCCGGCTCGAGTTCGGCATCGTGTGGATCAACTGCTGGCTGCTGCGCGACCTGCGCACGCCGTTCGGCGGCGTCAAGCAATCCGGCGTCGGTCGCGAGGGCGGCAGCGAAGCGCTGCACTTTTTCACCGAGCCCAAGAACGTCTGCATCGCCTACGGCACGTCGCCGGGGCGCAGCTGATACGTGCACGCAAGAACCCCCGGAATCCCGATGAATTCACTGAAAGACCTGCTTGCCAACAACCGTCGCTGGGCCGACCAGGTCACCGCACAGGATCCGACGTTTTTCGAGCAACTGTCGCAACAGCAAGCGCCGCGCTACCTGTGGATCGGCTGCTCCGATTCGCGCGTGCCGGCGACCCAGATCGTCGACCTGCCGCCGGGCGAGATCTTCGTGCACCGCAATGTGGCCAACGTGGTGGTGCATACCGACCTCAACGCGCTCAGCACCATCCAGTTCGCGGTCGACGTACTGCAGGTCAAGCACATCCTCGTGGTCGGGCACTACGGTTGCGGCGGCGTTGGCGCGGTGCTCAAGGAGAGCCGCCTGGGCCTGATCGACAACTGGCTGCGGCACATCACCGACATCGCCATGAAGCATGCCGACAAGCTCGACCCGGCACAGTCGTTCGCGATGCGTCACGCCCACCTGTGCGAATTGAACGCACTGGAGCAGGCGCTCAACGTGTGCCACACCACGGTGGTGCGCGAAGCGTGGGAGCGTGGCCAGGACCTGGCCGTGCACGCGTGGATCTACGGCCTGGACAATGGCCACATCCACGATCTTGGCCTCGACGTGCGCGGTCGCGGGCAATTGCCCCAGGCCTATGAGCAGGCGGTAACGCAACTGACCCGCCGCTGGGAAGGCGCCGCATGAGCGGCGAAGGGATCCGCACCGACGCCGCCCCGGCGCCGGTCGGCGCCTACCCGCACGCGCGCCGCGTCGGCGACCTGCTGTTCCTGTCCGGCGTCGGCCCGCGTCAGCCGGGCAGCAACGCGATCCCGGGCAACGTGCACGACGCCGACGGCCGCCTGGTCCGGTACGACATCGAGGCACAATGCCGGCAGGTGTTCGCGAACGTGCGCGCCGTGCTCGAGGCCAGCGGCGCACGCTGGGCCGACCTGGTCGATGTCACGGTGTTCCTGACCGACATGCAGCGCGACTTTGCGGCGTACAACCGCCTCTACGCGGAATATTTCGCGGGCGTCGATGCCTGCCGCACCACCCTGGGCATCAGCAGCCTGCCCACCCCGATCGCCATCGAGCTGAAATGCATTGCAGCCCTGCCTGCGCGGGAAAACCCGCCGGCCTGAGCCGACGGGTTCTTGCGTTGCTGCCGGAGATCAGCCAGCCGGAGTTGCGGCGGGTGCCGCGGCCTTGGCAGCTGCCTTCTTGTGGTGCTTGTGGTGCTTGTGGTGCGAAGTCTTGCTCATGGCCGCCTTTGGCGCGGCGTCAGCCGCCGGGGCGGCCTTGGTTGCCGGAGCAGCCTGCGCCGCCGGAGCCGCAGCCTGCGGGGCCGCGGCCTGGGCCAGCACGGAACCGGAAAGCGCCACACCCGCCACCAGCAGGGAAGCGATCAAAAGTTTGCGCATCATGATGTCGAACCTCGGACGATGAAGGTATCGCGAACCCGGCCGGAACCCGGCAACTCGGGTGGCGCGACGTGCCGACAATGCGGCGTGCACGGCATACCGTAGCTGAACGAATCGCGAAACTATTGCGCGTCCGGCCGGCAAAGTCTTGACAATCGTCAAGCCTGCCCCGGATCGCAAATTCATGCGGTCAATCCAGGCACAACTGCAACAGGCGCTCGATCAACGCCCGGACCGCCGGCGCCCTGGCCTCGTCGTACTCGAAGCTGGTCTCGTCCATGTAATTGAGCTGCGCCAGCTCCAGTTGCACGGCCTGCACACCGGCGTCGGGACGGCCGTAGTGACGGGTGATGTAACCGCCCTTGAAGCGTCCGTTGACGGCTACCGTAAACTCCGTTTGCGTTTCCAGGCACATCTGCAGCCGCGCCTGCAATGCCGCCCCGCAACTCGCCCCTGTCGCCGTGCCCAGGTTGAAATCCGGCAGGCTCCCGTCGAACAGCATGGGTACCTGGCTGCGGATCGAATGACCGTCCCAGAGCACCGCGCGACCATGCTCGGCACGCAACCTCGAAAGTTCCTGCGCAAGCGCATCGTGGTAGGGCTGCCAGTACGCATTTATCCGTTGTTGCACTTCGTCGCCCTGCGGTTCGCAACCGTCGAGATACAACGGCTCGCCATCAAAACCCACAGTCGATACCAATCCCGTTTCGCGCAGCCCCGGGTAGAGCGCATGGCCGTCGGCGGGGCGGTTCAGATCGACCACGTAGCGCGACGCCCGCGGCTTCAGCACGCTCGCGCCCAGTGCGCGCGCCAGCGGCTCATACAAACGCGCCACATGCCAGTCGGTATCCGGCGAGCGGCGTGCCGCCGGATGCATCCGCGCGGCGATGTCATCGGGAATGTAGCTGCCGTCGTGCGGAAGGCTGATCAGCAACGGCACACGACCGCGATGCAGGGAGAAATTTGCCATCCGGGCATTCTACCCGGGGCGACGTGCGTGATTCGTGCAGGGCCTTGAGGAGCAAGCGGGAGAAAGGCGAACGCCGAAAACCGGGAACCGCCCCCTTGCTCACTCCATCAAGACCAGTTCCTCCGCCGACGTCGGATGGATCGCCACCGTGGCATCCAGATCGCGCTTGCGCACACCGAGCTTCAAGGCCACGGCGAAGCCCTGCAGCATCTCGTCGGCACCCGGCCCCAGCACATGGATGCCGACCACGCGCTCCTCCGCACCCGCGCAAACCAGCTTCATCACGCTCTGCCCGTGCTTGCCGGCCAGTGCCCACGCCATCGGCGTGAACCGGCTGCGGTGAATGCTGACGGCATCGCCATGGCGCTCGCGGGCGTCCTCCTCGGTCAGGCCGACCATGCCCAGCGGCGGCTTGGAAAACACCACGCTGGGAATGTTGTCGTAATCCAGTCGCGCATCGGGCTGGCCGCCGAACAGGCGATCGGCGAGTTGTCGCCCCGCAGCGACCGCCACCGGGGTCAGCGCGTGGTGCCCGGTGACGTCGCCGACCGCGTGGACCCCGCCGATGTTCGTGCTCTGCCAGGCATCGGTCAGCACGTGGCCAGCGTGATCGAGCGCCACGCCGATGTCGGCGAGCCCCAGCCATTCGGTATTGGGCACCCGTCCGACCGCCCACAACAACGCATCGTACGGGCCGTGCGTACCGCTCGCCGCGTCATCGAGCACGATGCCGTCGCCCGTGCCGCGCGCGGCCTGCACCGCGCTGTGCAGATGCACGGCGATGCCCTGCTCCTGCATCTGCTCGTGCAGCGCTTGCACCAGCTCCGCGTCGAAACCGGCCAGCAGCCGCTCGTGTGCCAACACGTCGACGGCGCAACCCAGCGCGCGCAGCAGACCCGCGAACTCCACCGCGACATAGCCGCCGCCGACGATCGCCACGCGATGCGGCGATGCCCGCAGCGCGAAGATGTCGTCGGAAACCATGCCCAGATCGAAGCCGGGCAAGTCCAGCCGGCGTGGTCGTGCGCCGCTGGCGATCACGATCTGCGGCGCCTGTTGCCGGCTGCCGTCCGCGAGCTCGACCGTGTCGGCCGCCACGAAACGCGCGGCCTGGCGCAGCAATGACACACCCGCCTGCCGCAGGCGTTCGGCGTAACGACGATCGATAACGTCGATGTACGCCTTGCGCACGCCGCAGAAGCGCTCCCAATCCAGCGGCCCGGGCTGCGAGGCAAAACCCAGCGACGCAGCCCATTGCTGCTCCTGCGCCCACTGCGCAGCGATCCACATCGCCTTCTTCGGCACGCAACCCCGATGCACGCAGGTACCACCCAGGTCGCGCGGTTCGAGCAGCGCCACGCGGGCACCATGCTTCGCGGCACGGAACGCCATGGCCAGGCCGCCGGAACCGGCGCCCAGCACGATCAGGTCAAAGCTTGCGGCCATCGCATGCTCCCGGATGGTTGGTGATGGACCGCGCTTGGTTCGCAATCACGGCTACAGGCCGAATCGTGCCGGAGCGTAAGGGGCCGCATCGATCGCCGGGGGCGTGCCCGCCAGCAACGCAGCCACCAGTTCGCCGGTGGCCGCCGACATGCTCACCCCGAGCATGCCGTGCGCGGTCGCCAGCCACAGGTTGGCCCAGTGCGTGCTGGCGCCGATGATCGGCACCTCGTCGACGCTCATCGGCCGCCAACCCCACCACTCCTCCAGGAGCTCACCACCTTCCGGCTCACGCAGAAAGGCCGCAGCGCCGCGGCGCAGCGCATCGAGTCGGGAGCGATTGAGGCCCTCGCGGTAACCGGAAAATTCCATCGTGCTGCCGAGCCGGTAGCCTCCGCTCCAGCTGGTCACGCACACCGATGGCTCGCACAAGGTCAGCGCGCGCCGCGGCGCCAGCGCGGGTCGGTCATAGGTCAGGGAATAGCCCTTGCCTGGCTGCATCGGCAGGCGCAGGTCAAGTTGCCTCGCGAGCAGTGGCGACCACGCGCCGAGCGCCAGCACGACACGCTCGGCGCGGAATGGACCCCGGCTGCTCCGCACGCCCGTGATGCGCGTTCGATCCGTCTCGAACCCCTCGACGCGCGCACCGCTCTCGATCACGCCGCCGAGCTCCACCACGCGCCGGGCAAGCTCGGCCACGTAGCGATCCGGTCGCAAAGACGCATCCTGCGGCTGCAGCAGTCCGCCTGCCACACCCGGCTTCAAGGCCGGCTCCATCGCCTCGACCTGTTCGCCGCTCAGGCGCTGCACCTCGATGCCGAGACTCTCGAGCACGGTTGCATGCTTCTTCTCGTCGGTCCCCTGCAACCTGGCCGTACGGTAGACCAGTAGCGTGCCCTGTTCGGCGAACTCGCATTCGAGCTTGTCGTCGCGTACCAGCTCGGCCAGCAACCGGCGCGAGCGCCGCAGGATCGCCAGCCGCGCCCGGGTTGCCGCATGGAAGTCGCCCCAGTTGCAGTGGCGCGCAAAACCCAGCAGCCAGCGCAGGCGCGCGCCATCCATGCGCGGATTGAGATAGAGCGGCGCATCGGCACGGAAGATCGAGCGCAATGCCACGCCGATCATGCCGGGCATCGCCAGCGGCGGCGCATGGCTGGGCGTGATCGTGCCGCAGTTGCCGTGCGAACTGCCGCAGCCGGGCGTGCCCTGTTCCAGCACGCGCACGCTGGCGCCAGCCTTGAGCAGATACAGGGCACAGGCCAGGCCGATGACGCCGCCGCCGAGGATCAATACGTCGTCGCGTGCAGATTCCATCGAGCGATTGTAGCCAGCCGTGGCGCGCCCGAGTGTTCCCGCACGCAACAAGCGGCAATCTTCCATCAATTTGTGAGAACTTTCTTCCAACCCATTGATTTGATAATCTCGAATTGCCTCAAGCCGGGATTGCACCATGCCATGGGATCACGTGCCCTCTTCCGCGCCGTCGCCTCGCTCGTGGCGTGTCGCACGGCCGCTTCTACCCGGCGCAATGATCTTGCTGCTTGCCGCCTGCGCCAGCGCACCGCACCGGCGTGAATCGACCTACAAGACCTCGCACTCCACGCTGGCGGACCTGCCGGCCCGGGCCCCTTCGGCCGCCAGCGCCGGTGAGGCGAACGACATCCTGTTCCGGGCGATCGCCCTGGTCGGCACGCCGTATCGCTGGGGCGGCAATACACCGGCCGGCGGTTTCGATTGCAGTGGCCTGGTCGATTACATCTACCGCACCGCGGCCGGGATCAAGCTGCCGCGCACCTCGCACGAGATGGCCTCGATGG
>DATNGL010000178.1:0-3058 GCA_035605895.1 Rhodanobacter sp. | reverse complement strand
GCAGGGTGCTCTTGCCGTCGTCCACGCTGCCGCAGGTGATGAAGCGCAGCAGCCCCTTCTCCGGCGCGGCCAGCGTGCCTTGCGTCTGCGCGTCCATCAGAAATAGCCCTCCTGCTTCTTGCGCTCCATCGACGCGGTGGGATCGTGGTCGATCACCCGGCCCTGGCGCTCGGAGGTGCGCGAGGCGGCCATCTCGTCGATCACCTTCTGCAAGGTATCGGCCGAGGATTCCACCGCCCCGGTCAGCGGATAGCAACCCAGCGTACGAAAACGCACCTCGCGCATCCGGACGGTTTCGCCCTCGCGCAGGGTGAAACGGTCGTCGTCGACCATGATCAGGGCGCCGTCGCGCTCCACCACCGGGCGCGGCTTGGCGAAATACAGCGGCACCACCGGGATGTTCTCGCGCTGGATGTACAGCCACACGTCCATCTCGGTCCAGTTGGACAGCGGGAACACGCGCACGCTCTCGCCCTTGCGAATGAAGGTGTTGTAGTTGTGCCACAGCTCGGGGCGCTGGTTCTTCGGGTCCCAGCGGTGCTGCGCATTGCGGAACGAGAAGATGCGCTCCTTCGCGCGCGATTTCTCCTCGTCGCGGCGCGCACCGCCGATCGCGGCATCGAAGCCGTGCTGGTCCAGCGCCTGCTTCAGCGCCTGGGTCTTCATCACGTCGGTATGCATGGTGGCGCCGTGGGTCAGCGGCGAGATGCCCTGGCGCACGCCGTCCCGGTTGATGTGCACCAGCAGCTCCACGTCGCCCGTCGCCGCGACCTGGTCGCGGAACGCGATCATCTCGCGGAACTTCCAGGTGGTGTCGACGTGCAGCATCGGCATCGCCGGCTTCGCCGGATGGAACGCCCTGCGCAGCAGGTGCAACAGCACCGACGAGTCCTTGCCGATCGAATACAGCATCACCGGGTGGCGGAAAGCCGCCTGCACCTCGCGAAAGATGTGGATGCTTTCGGCCTCGAGGTCGTCGAGGTGGGAATGCAGCTTGAGGGCGGTGGCCGTCATGACGTGGCGAACTCGGTGGTGGTTACGTGGGGAACGGCATCGACAACGGATCTGGCGGCGTCCCGAAAACGTCGATTATAGGCTGCATCGGACCTCCCCACCGAATGGACGTCCAAACGACTTTTCATATCGACATGCCTGCGCACCATACCTTGCACGACGGGCGCGGGGCTGGCGGCAGCTCAACGCCGCCACGACGTCATTCCAGCACCGGATAGGTCGGCTCCGCATCCAGCGTCGAGGCACATGCCGCAGCCAGTTCCAGCAGGCGCAGATCCGACCCGCGCGGACCGACCAGCTGCAGACCCACCGGCAGTCCGCTGGACAAATGGCCCATCGGCAGGCTCACCGCCGGACACCCTGCCAGGCTGGCGAAACTGGTGAGGTCGGCCACCGAATCCGGCACCGGGCCATCCAGCGCAAACGCGGCTTGCGGCGTGGTCGGAAGCACCAGGACATCGACCTGGGCAAACAGCCGGCGCATCTTCAGGGTGGCTGCATCGAGCACGCGGTCGGCCATCGCATAATCGGCAGCGCCCTTGCCGGCGGCATAGCCCAGCATGCGCCGGAAGCGATCCGACACCGGGTGCTGCGCGGTATCGGCAAGATCGTCGGCAAACGTGCCCAGCATTTCCGCTTCCATCAGGAGCAGGCCGGCGCGGCGGGTGCGCGCGAAATCCCAGTCGGTGAAGTCGACCGTGCGGCGGTCGCCCAGCGCATGCGGCAACCTGGCCATGGCGTGCTCGAATACCTCGATCACCTCGGCCTCCACGCCGACCGCCGCCAGGTCCGGCAACAGGCCCGCACGCAGGTGGCCCGGGTCCCAGTCCGGCAGCGCGAACGCCACCCGGCGCCGGCGCGAGCGGGCATCGTCGGCGTCGTAGCCGGCCAGCACCTGCAGCAGCACGGTCAGGTCCTCGACGCTGCGCGCCAGCAGGCCCACCGCATCCAGCCGCCGCGCCGCCGGCACCAGGCCGCGCGCGGAAATCTCGCCGTGGGTGGGCTTCAATGCATACACGCCGCAATAGCTGGCCGGGATGCGGATCGAACCGAGGCTGTCCGAACCGACCGCCGCCACCGCCAGGCCAGCCGCCACCGCGGCCGCCGCGCCGCCGGAAGAGCCGCCAGCGCTGTAGCCATGCCGATGCGGATTGTGGGTCGCGCCGAAATGGGGATTGTCCGTCGCCGCCCCCAGCGCTCCTTCATCCATGTTGGTCTTGCCGATCACCACCGCACCCGAGGCGCGCAGCCGCGCCACCACGTGCGCATCGTTCTCCGCCGGCTTGCGTCGCCCGGGCAGGCCGGCCCGGGTCGGCCACCCGGCCATGTCGAAATTGTCCTTGAGCGCCAGCGGGATGCCGTCCAGCCGCCCGATCACGCCGTCGCGGCGACGCCGGTCGGCCATGTGCGCCTGCTCCTGCATCAGGCCGGAACGCTGGTCGACATAGCAGTTGAGCTGCGGATCGAGCCGCTCGATCGCCTGCTGGTAAACGTCGGCCAGTGCCTCCGGCTGCACCCTGCCCGCCGCCAGCCAGTGCAGCAACTGGCACAGCGAGGCGCGGCGCAGGTCGATATCGGCGATCGGCGGCATCGAATTCATGAACTCTCCTTGCAAACCGGCTTCGATTATCGCCGCGCCACCGGCAACGATTGCAAGCCGTGACGCAGCACGCGTTGCCCCGCGCGGCGCGAACCCGGACAATGCGACCGGGTATCGTGCGTCGGCCACGCGCCGAACACGCCGTTCACCGTACCACCCGAGGAAGGTCGCCATGAGCGAACGCGAAACCATGGAATACGACGTCGTCGTGGTCGGCGCCGGTCCATCCGGCCTGTCGTTCGCGATCCGCCTGAAACAACTCAAGCCGGACGTCAGCGTGTGCGTCATCGAGAAGGCCTCGACGATCGGCGCACAGATCCTGTCCGGCGCGGTGATCGAACCGCAACCGCTGGATGCCCTGCTGCCGGGCTGGCGCGACCGGCCACCGCCGATCTGCGTGCCGGCCGGCGAGGACGAGTTCTGGCTGCTCGACAAGACCGGCGG
>DATNGL010000177.1:0-10519 GCA_035605895.1 Rhodanobacter sp. | reverse complement strand
CAACATCGACCCCGATGGCCTGGTTCGCGACGACTGGCTCGACTTGCTGATCACGCACAAGCTGCAGCCGGCGTTCCCGCGCGACCGCATCACGGTGATCCACGACTACCCGGCGACCCAGTGCGCGCTGGCGAGGATCCGTCCGGGCGAACCACCGCTGGCCGAGCGCTTCGAGTTGTACCTGGGCCGGCACGAACTGGCCAATGGCTACCACGAACTGAATGTCGCGAGCGAACAACGTGCCCGCTTCGAGCGTGACAACGCGATCCGGCGCCGGCGCGGCTTGCGTGAGCCGCCGGTGGACGAACGCCTGCTCGCCGCGCTCGATGCATTGCCCGATTGCGCCGGTGTGGCGCTCGGCATCGAGCGCCTGCTGATGTGCCTTGCCGGCACCGATGCGATCGCCGACGTGCTGGTGTTTCCGTTCGCGCATGCCTGACGCGCGGTCCCGCGGACCGCGCGTCAGCTCATGGTCTGCGGCTCAGGCGGAATCGCCCTTGATGTCCGGCAACGCAACCCGGTCGCTCCATAGATAGCGGTAGATCAGGCCGCCGATGATGCCGCCGATGATCGGCATCACCCAGAAGAACCACAGCTGGTGAAGCGCCCAGTCGCCCTGGAACACGGCCACGGCGGTGGAGCGGGCCGGGTTCACCGAGGTGTTGGTGACCGGGATGCTGATCAGGTGGATCAGGGTCAGCGCCAGGCCGATCGCGATGCCGGCGAAACCTACCGGCGCACTCTTGTGCGTCGCGCCCATGATGATGAAGATGAAAAAGCCGGTCATCACCAGCTCGCACAGTGCCGCGGCGCCCATCGAATAGCCGCCTGGCGAATGCGCGCCGTAGCCGTTGGACGCGAAGCCGCTGGCGGCGGCGTCGAAGCCGGGCTTGCCCGAGGCGATCACGTACAGCACGAGGCCGGCGAGGAGGCCGCCGAGTACCTGCGCGATGACGTATGGGACGACTTCCCTGACGGGAAAGCGGCCGCCGGCGGCCAGCCCGCAGGTTACCGCCGGGTTGATGTGACAGCCGGAGATGTGGCCGATGGCGTAGCACATGGTCAGCAGGGTCAGGCCGAACGCCAGCGCCACGCCGGCGAAGCCGATGCCCAGCTGCGGAAAACCGGCTGCCAGCACGGCGCTGCCGCAGCCGCCGAGGACCAGCCAGAACGTGCCGAAGAATTCGGCGGCCATACGTTTGCTCATGTTCATGGAAACTCTCCTAGCAACAGCGAAGTCGAGGGAAGGTTCATGCAACGAAACGCGCAACGCGGTGACACCGGCGGAGTCTAGATCAACAAGGGGGGGCCTACCGGCGTTGCGGGGATGCTTGCCGGCGCCATACGTGAGCGTCTTGACGCATCCGCACAATAGTGCGGCGAATGCCATGGCGTGACGGTCGCTGCTAAGGTGGCGCACCTGCGAAAACCGGATACGCCAGAGCCATGAGCGCGCCATCGATGACCGACCTGCAAGGAACCGATCGCCTCGGCTGGCGCGACGCGAAAACGTTGTTGCTGTCGGCGCTTGGCGGCGCACTGGAGTTCTACGATTTCGTGGTGTTCGTGTTTTTCGCGATCCCGCTTGGCCACCTGTTCTTTCCGCCCACCACGGCACCGTGGCTGGCGCAGCTGCAGGTGTTCGGGATCTTCGCTGCCGGCTACCTGGCGCGCCCGCTGGGCGGCATCGTGATGGCGCATTACGGCGATACGCTGGGGCGCAAGAAGATGTTCCTGCTCAGCGTGTTCCTGATGGCGCTGCCCACGCTGTGCATCGGCCTGCTGCCGGTGTATGCGCGGGTCGGCATGCTGGCGCCGTTGCTGCTGCTGTTGCTGCGCGTGGTGCAGGGCATCGCGGTGGGTGGCGAGGTGCCGGGTGCGTGGGTGTTCGTGGCCGAGCACGTGCCGCCGCAGCGGATCGGTTTTGCCTGCGCCAGCCTCACCTCGGGGCTTACCGTCGGCATCCTGATCGGCTCGCTGGTGGCGGCAGCGATCAACCGTGGCATGTCGCCGGCGCAGGTGCTGGATTACGGCTGGAGGCTGCCGTTCCTGATCGGCGGCGTGTTCGGTTTTTTCGCGGTGTGGTTGCGCCGCTGGCTGCGCGAGACGCCGGTGTTCGAGGCGATGCATGCGCGCAAGGAACTGGCTCGCGGGCTGCCGCTGCGCGAGGTGTTCGCACGGCATCTGCCGAGCGTACTGCTGTCGATGCTGGTGACCTGGATGCTGACGGCGGCGATCGTGGTGGTGATCCTGATGACGCCGTCGCTGGTGCAGTCGGTATTCCATATCGCGCCGGCGCGGGCCTTTCTCGGGAACAACCTGGCGTCGTTCGCGCTGGCGGTGGGTTGCCTGTTCTATGGCTGGCTGGCGGACCGGCTGGGTTACGCGCGGACCTTGTTGCTGGGTGCGCTCGGCCTGATCCTGGCGAGCTATGCCTTGTACCTCGACCTGCAGGCAGGCGGCAGGCATTTCCTCGCCCTGTATGCGCTGGCGGGCTTCAGCACCGGGGTGACCGGGGTGGTTCCTGCGCTGATGGTCGTGGCATTTCCGCCGGCGGTGCGATTTTCCGGCCTGTCGTTCTCCTACAACGTGGCGTATGCGCTGTTCGGCGGGTTGACGCCGCCGCTGATCGGCTTGCTGGTGCAGCGCATCGGCGTGCTCGCGCCCGTGCACTACGTGGCGCTGACGGCATGCGTCGGGATCGGTGTTGCCTTGTCCATCATGGCTGCGCAGCGCCGCCCGCTGGCCCTGAACGCCGCCTAGAACTCCAGCTCCTGCGCCGCGCACAGGTAGTCGATCAGCGGGGCGACGCGCTTGAAGGTGGCCACCGTCCACGGCAGCAGTTCGCTCGAGCAGGCCAGCGCTTCGTCGAAGCGGGCGGTGGCGACGAAATCCTTGCGCTTGAGATCCTCGATCAGTTCGTGCGCGGGGTCGTAGCCGCGCGGCGGACGTACCAGCGATTCGCCGCCGAGCTGCAGGTACTGGCTGAATGCCTTGCTTCGGGTGGCGCTTTTCCATGCGCTCGGGTTGTCGGCCAGGAATTCGCGGACATGTTTCAGCGCATCGGGTTCCGGGTGCCACAGACCGCCGCCGGCGAAACAGTCGCCGGGCTCGATATGCAGGTAGAAACCCGGCGCCTGGATTTCGTGGCGACGCTCGTGGGTGAAGCGCGAACCCTGCCAGGGCTTGTACGGAAGCTTGTTGTTCGAGTAACGGGTGTCGCGATAGATGCGGTAGAGCGAGCCGCCGTTCTTGCGCGGGTCGGCGCGGTAGTGCGGGCTGATCTTCGCCAGCGGCGCCTGCATGTCGGTGATCAGTTGCAGGAACGGTTCGCGCACGTGGCGCTCGTAGTCGTCCTTGTGCGCCTGGAACCATTCGCGCTGGTTGTTGCGCGCCAGTGCGCGCAGGAAGCGGAAGGTAGCGGGAGTGAAGTAGGTTTTGGGCATCGTGATCGATCTGGAGTGGAGGCCGTCAGGCAGGGATGCTGGCGGCGAGATCCTCGCCCCATGCCTGCAACTGGTCGAGCAGGGGCAGTCTGTCCTGCGCAGCGGGATCGTGGCGCAGCGCTTCCAGCCGCGCGAAATAATCGTCGAGGGTGAGCGTGGTCAGCGCACCTTGCCGGGTCAGCCGCGAGCGGCGGAAGCCCTCCCAGCGAGCCTGTTCTTCCACGGTCAGGGTCTCGGGCCAGTTGCGCGCACGATAGCGGAACAGCAGCTCGGGATAGCGGGAATCGCGGAACGGGAATGTTCGCACGCCGAGTTCCGGCGGCGGCGTGGCACGCACCTGGCCGAGCAGGCGCCTGTCGGCGTCGGGCAGGAAACCGCCCCCGTAAAGCGCCAGCTCGGGATCTTCCGCCGGCGGGAACTCGGCGGCGCGCTGGAAGACCCGGCGCAGTTTTTCAGCCAGCCCGTCGACGGCGCGCAAGGTGTCGCGATGCACCTGGCAGCTTTCCACGTCCAGTTGCAGTCGATCCAGATCGACGCCCTGCAGCGCCGACAACGGCGCCAGTGCCGGGGCGTGGTTCGCACGCACGGTGCGTAAAGGGATGCGCTCGACGCCTTCCGGCAGGTCGGTACGCGGGGTGAAGATGCGATCGGCGATCTCGTCCTCGTCCAGCGCCAGCCACTCGGTCGGGTCGATGGCCAGGTCATAGACGATCACCTCGCCGCTGCGGCCGGGATGCGCTGCCAGCGGCGCGATCAGCGCCAGGCATTGGCGGCTGGCCGGATAGCGCGAGGACACATGCACCAGCGGCGTCATGTTCACCACGTCGAGCAGCTCGAACACTTTCTGCTTGCGTCGCAGCGCGTAGTACCAGTCCCACAGCCGCGGCTGGCGCACGCGGATCAGGCGGGCCAGGTCGATCAGCGCGTAGACGTCGGACAGCGCGTCGTGGGCACGTTCCTGGTTCAGCCCATTGGCGTTGGCCAGATGTTCCAGCCTGAAGCTGGGCGTGCCATCCTCGCGCAGCGGCCACGCGATGCCTTCGGGACGCAACGCCTGGCACATGCGCACCAGGTCGATCAGGTCCCAGCGCGAGTTGCCGTTCTCCCACTCGCGACCGTAGGGTTCGTAGAAGTTTCGGTACAGCATCTGCCGGGTGAACTCGTCGTCGAAGCGCAGCGAGTTGTAGCCGACGCCGCAGGTACCGGGAGTCGCCAGTTGCTCGTGGACCCGGGCGGCGAATTCGGCTTCGTTGACGCCCTCGCGTTCGGCCTGTTGCGGCGTGATGCCGGTGATCATGCAGGCGTCCGGGTGCGGCGGCATTTCCCGCGATGGCTTGCCATAGAACATCACCGGTTCGCCGATGACTTCCAGCTCCATGCTGGTGCGGATGCCGGCGAACTGCAGCGGACGGTCGCGGCGCGGATCGGCGCCGGAGGTCTCGTAGTCGTGCCAGAAGAAGGTCTGCATGCGCGGATGATCGCACGTGGCCATCGCATGCGGACAAGACTGATAAACTCCCGGCGACAAGGAGACTCCATGAGCCAAGCCCACGAAGACAACCTGATCTGGATCGATCTGGAGATGACCGGCCTCGACACCGACAGCGACTCGATCCTGGAGATCGCCACGGTGGTTACCGACAAGAACCTCAACGTGCTGGCCGACGGGCCGGTATTCGCGATACGCCACGAGATCGACCGGCTGGAATCGATGGACAGCTGGAATACCAACCAGCACCACAAGTCCGGGCTGTGGCGGCAGGTGCTGATTTCGCAAACCGACCACGCGATGGCCGAGCAGGCCACGGTGGACTTCCTGCGCGCCTGGGTGCCGCCGGGCAAGTCGCCGATGTGCGGCAACTCGATCTGCCAGGACCGCCGCTTCATGCATCGCCAGATGCCGCGGCTGGAGCGCTATTTCCACTACCGCAACCTCGACGTGTCCACGCTGAAGGAACTGGCGCGGCGCTGGGCGCCGGAGATCGCCAAGGCCGTGGGCAAGGAATCGGCGCACACGGCGTTGTCCGATATCCGCGACTCTATCGCCGAATTGCGCCATTACCGCCGCTACATGGGTGAGCTCGGCGGCAAGGTCGAGGGTTGATGCTGCGCACGCCACTGCAGTCAACGAGGACATGAGCATGTCGAACGATCTGTTTGCGACGGTACTCGACTGCGCCGGCCGCCCGTTGCGGCTCGACCGTCCGCGCGTGGTCGGCATTCTCAACCTCACTCCCGACTCGTTCTCCGATGGCGGCATCCATGCCAGTGCGGACGAGGCGGTGGAGCACGGATTGCGCATGGCGGAAGAGGGGGCCGACATGCTCGACGTCGGTGGGGCATCCACCCGTCCCGGCGCCGACGAAGTCCCCGTGGAGGAAGAGCTGCGCCGCGTACTGCCGGTGATCGGGCAACTCGCTGCCCGCACCAGCTTGCCGATCTCCATCGACACCTCCCGGCCGGAGGTGATGCGTGCGGCGGTCGCTGCTGGTGCAGGCATGATCAACGACGTGTATGCGCTGCGCCGTGACGGCGCCATGGACGCGGCGGCCGGGCTGGGCGTGCCGGTCTGCCTGATGCACATGCTGGGCGAACCGCGCAGCATGCAGGACGATCCGCATTACGACGATGTCGTCGGCGAGGTGCACCGCTTTCTGACCGACCGTCTGTTTGCCTGCGAGCTGGCCGGCATGGATCGGCGCAAGGTGCTGGTCGACCCCGGCTTCGGTTTCGGCAAGACGCTGGAGCACAATCTCGCCCTGCTGTGTGCGCTGGAACGTTTTGCCAATCTCGGCAGCGGGGTCTATGCCGGCCTGTCGCGCAAGCGCATGATCGGCACACTGACCGGCCGTGCCACGCCGGCCGATCGCGCGGCGGGTTCCGCGGCCGCGGCGCTGATCGCGGTGCAGCGCGGCGCGCGGATGGTGCGGGTGCACGACGTGCTGCCCACGGTGGACGCGCTGGCGGTATGGCAGGCGGTGCATGCCGCCGACGTGGTGCCTCGCCGCGATCATCAACCGACGCTGCCGCGCTGGCCCGACGACGACTGAAACGCCAGCGGTTTGCCATGCAGGGGATCCCCACTTCCAGGAAGACACGATGACTGAGCGCAAATATTTCGGCACGGACGGCATTCGCGGGCTGGTGGGCGAATGGCCGATCAGCGCGGACTTCATGCTGCGGCTTGGCCGCGCCGTGGGCGCGGTGCTGCGGCGCGAGGGCGGCGAGCGCCCCCAGGTGCTGATCGGCAAGGACACCCGCATCTCGGGTTACATGTTCGAGTCTGCACTCGAGGCAGGGCTGGTCGCCGCCGGCGCCGACGTCGGCCTGCTCGGCCCGATGCCGACACCGGCGGTGGCCTTCCTCACCCGCTCGATGCGCGCCGAGGCCGGCATCGTGATCAGCGCGTCGCACAATCCGCATCACGACAACGGCATCAAGTTCTTTTCCGCGGATGGCGAGAAGCTCTCCGATGCCGTCGAACTGGCGATCGAGCAGGAGCTCGATGCCGCGTTCGTCACCGTGCCCTCCGAGCAGCTCGGCAAGGCAGTGCGCGTGGCCGATGCGGTGGCGCGCTACGTGGAGTTCTGCAAGGCCACCGTGGCCGAGGATTTCAGCCTGCGCGGGCTCAGGCTGGTGCTCGATTGCGCGCATGGCGCCACCTACCAGGTGGCGCCGAAGGTGTTCGCCGAACTCGGTGCGGAGGTAGTCGCGATCGGCGACAAACCCGATGGCTTCAATATCAATGACGGCGTGGGCTCGACCCATCCGGAGGCACTGCAGCAAGCGGTGCTGTCCCATGCGGCCGACGTTGGCATTGCGTTCGACGGCGACGGCGACCGCGTGCTCCTGGTCGATCGGCATGGCAAGCTGGCCGATGGCGACGACATTCTCTACATTCTGGCGCGGTATCTGCGCGCACGGAATCTGCTGGTCGGCCCGGTGGTGGGCACCTTGATGAGCAATTACGGACTGCAGCAGGCGCTGGCCGAATTCGACGTGCCCCTGATCCGTGCCAATGTCGGCGACCGCTACGTGATGCAGCAGTTGCGCCAGCACCAGGGCATGCTTGGCGGCGAGACCTCGGGCCATATCCTGTGCCTGGATCGTGCCAGCACCGGCGACGGCATCATTGCCGCGCTGGCCGTACTGGAGGCGCTCGCGCACGGCGGCCAGGATCTGGCGGCTGCGCGCCGGGGATTGAAGAAACTCCCGCAGGTCATGCTCAACGTGCGCGCCGACGGCGCACGCGAGGCCCTGCATGGCGACGAAGTGCGCCAGGCCCTGGCCGAGGTCGAGCAGACCCTGCATGGGCGCGGTCGGGTGGTGTTGCGTGCCTCCGGCACCGAGCCGCTGGTGCGGGTCACCGTCGAAGGCGCGGACGCGGCGGAGGTGCGGCAGTTGGCGGAGAAGCTCGCCGGGATTGTAAAATCCGCAGCCGAACGCTCGTGAACCTGTAGTGGGTCGCCATGGATTGGCCCGACGTGCCCCGCCCTTGCGGTGGCGGATGAACCGACCGCACGCCCCTTGAATGGATTACAGCCATGAAGCATGTTCCCACCCTGGATATCCGCCGTTACGACAGCGACCGCGATGCGTTCGTTGCCGAGATCGGCGCCGCCTACCGCGAATTCGGTTTCTGTTGCATCAGCGGCCACGGCATTCCGCGCGAGCTGATCGACGGCTCCTACGACGTGTTCCAGCGTTTCTTCGCGCTCCCCACCGAAACCAAGATGCAGTACCACGTGCCCGGCAGCGGCGGCGCGCGCGGCTACACGCCGTTCAAGGTGGAAACCGCCAAGGACAGCCAGTACGCCGACCTGAAGGAGTTCTGGCACGTCGGCCGCGAGATTCCGCGCGACTCGAAATTCGCCGACGTGATGCCGCCGAATATCTGGCCGGCCGAAGTGCCGGATTTCAGGCGCTACGGCTACGGCCTGTACGAAGCGTTGGACCAGCTCGGCACCCGTGTGCTGCGCGCGCTGGCTCTGCATATCAAGCAGGCCGAGAACTACTTCGAGGACAAGACCGACGTCGGCAACTCGATCCTGCGACCGATCCATTATCCGCCGATCACCCGGGACAACATCCCCAACGTGCGCGCCGGCGCGCATGAGGACATCAACTTCATCACGTTGCTGGTGGGCGCCAGTGCCGAGGGGCTGGAAGTGCTCAGCCACGGCAACTGGTTGCCGATCACCACCGAGGGCGACGCCATCGTGGTGAATATCGGCGACATGCTGCAGCGGTTGAGCAACCATGTGTATCCGTCCACCTCGCACCGGGTGGTCAACCCGCAAAACGAGAATGCACGCAAGCCGCGCTACTCGGTGCCGTTCTTCCTGCATCCGAACCCGGACGTGATGCTCGATCCGCTCGAGTCGTGCATCACGCCGGACAACCCGCGTCGCTACGACACCTCGATCAGCTCGCACGAATACCTGCTGCAGCGCTTGCGCGAGATCAAGCTGATCTAGGGATGCGTACTCCGGTAGCGCCTCCCTTGCCGCGCAGACAGCCGCAAGGCCAGCCGATCCGGCATCAGCTGCAGCATGGTCTTGATGAAGCGGTTGACCCGGCCCGGGGTGTACACCGCGTCGCCGCGTTCGACCGCCGCGATGCCCTGGCGCACCACCTCCGCGGCACTCAGCCACATGTAGCCGGGCAGCTTGTCCATCTTCTCGCGGGTGCCGGTGACGTCGTGGAACTCCGACCAGGTGAAACCCGGGCACAGTGCACACACATGGATTCCGCGCGACCGGTTCTCCAGGGCCAGCGCCTGCGAGAACTTGATCAGGTACGCCTTGCTTGCCGCGTACAAGGTGTGTCCCGCGGGCGCCGGGACATGCCCGGCCAGCGAGGCGACATTGACGATGCGGCCGCGACCCCGCTGCTGCATGCCCGGCAGCAGGCGCCACGTCAGTTCGGTCGGTGCGGTCAGGAGAACGCGCAGGAAGGCCGCATGGGTTGGCCAGTCGCTGGCGTCGAACGTGCCGGGCACGCCGTAGCCGGCATTGTTGATCAACCAGTCCACCTGCAGGCCGCGTTGATCCAGCGCATCGCACAACCACTGAACCGCCGCCGGGTCGGCGAGATCGTGGGGCAGCACCGTGATCTGGGCACCGTGCTGCGCGCGCAGTTCGTCGGCCAGGCTCTCCAGTCGCTCGACGCGGCGCGCCGTCAGCACCAGGTCGTGGCCCAGCGCGGCCAGTTGCCGGGCGAACTCCGCGCCGATGCCGGAGGATGCGCCAGTGATCAGGCTGAAGGGGCGTGCAGGTGTCATCGGGGTTTCCTCGGATCGAACCACATTCTTGACCGTGGTCGCCGGCTCGCGCCAGCGAACGGTCGTGTTTGCCGCGATCGCAGGGGCTCGCTAAGCTAGCCGATTGATCGCTGCGGAAGCACACCATGCGCAAGAAACTGGTCGCCGGCAACTGGAAAATGCACGGCAGCCGCACGATGGCCACCGCTTTGCTGGATGAGATCGCGGCCGCCAGGCCGGCGTCGATCGACGTCGCCGTGTTCCCGCCGTTCCCTTACCTGGCCGAACTGGCGGCGCAACATGGCGACAGCGGGCTGGGCATTGGCGCGCAGGACCTCAGCGAGCACGGGGGGCAGGGTGCATATACGGGCGAAGTATCCGGTGCGATGCTGGTGGACGTGGGCGCACGCTGGGTACTGGTGGGCCACTCGGAGCGCCGGCAGTATCACCGCGAGGACGACGAGCTGGTAGCACGCAAGTTCGCGGCTGCACGTGCCGCCGGACTCACCCCGATCCTTTGCGTGGGCGAAACCCTGCAACAGCGCGAGGACGACGCGACCGAATCAGTCATCGCGCGCCAGTTGCAGGCGGTATTGCACGGTTCCGGGATCGCCAGTTTCGATACCGCGGTGATCGCCTACGAACCGGTCTGGGCCATCGGCACCGGCCATACCGCCACGCCGGAGCAGGTCCAGCAGGTACATGGTTTCATTCGTAGCCAACTGGAAAGCGAAGATGCTACACTTTCCCGTCTGACTCGACTGCTTTATGGCGGTAGCGTCAAGGCGGCGAACGCCGCCGAATTGTTCGC
>DATNGL010000176.1:0-16097 GCA_035605895.1 Rhodanobacter sp. | reverse complement strand
TGCGAAGCATCCCGGCGTGCCGGTGATCCTCGACGCCAAGCGCGGCGACATCGGCAGCACGGCGCAGCACTACTCGACTGAAGCGTTCGAGCGCTATCGCGCCGACGCGGTCACCTTGAACCCCTATCTCGGCCGCGACTCGATCCAGCCGTTCCTCGACCATGCCGACAAGGGCGTGATCCTGCTGTGCCGTACGTCCAACCCCGGCGGTGCGGATTTCCAGGCGCTGGATTGCGGCGGCCAGCCGCTCTATCTGCGCGTGGCGGAAACCGTGGCACGTGACTGGAATGCGAACAACAACTGCGCCCTGGTTACGGGCGCCACCTGGCCCGAAGAATTGGGCAAGGTGCGCGCGGTGGTTGGCGACATGCCGCTGCTGGTACCGGGCATTGGCGCCCAGGGTGGCAACGTAGAAGCCGTGCTGCGGCACGGCCTCACCCACGACGGCACTGGCCTGCTGATCAACTCCTCGCGCGCAATTCTTTATGCAGGCAAAGATGAACGCTTTGCGGAGGCGGCGCGCGCGGCGGCCGACGATTTGCGGCTGACCATCAATCGCTGCCGCTGAGTGGTTGTGAATTTTTCGGCTTCTCAGTCCGGCCACGGATGGCCGGCCGCAGACGATGCAGCCGTCCGATCCGATCCTTGGTCCCGAGCACGTCAAACGGCAAATCCTGTTGGGGTTCCTCGGATGTAGATTTTGGCTAGACTGGTTCCTGCTTCTTGGGACTTCTGCTCCCAGATGCATAAGGAAGCGCCAGCGTGACCTCAGTGTTCGGTCTTTGATGCGGAACCACAGCCTGCCGCCTGCGTGCATCCGGTCTTGGACCCAGCCGCCCTAAGCTTCGCACGGACCATTTGCGGCCTTTGGTGCAAATACCGATCGAATTGCACGTGCGCAGGTGCCTTTCTGCCGTCATTCCGGTTGGTGGTCGCGGGGGCCGATGACCCTGAATCCCGCTAGGCGTTCCAGAAAATCGTCCGGTGGGTTGGTCAGGTAGAGCGCGCGGTACCAGAGCGTGGTCAGGAAGCGGGCCACGTCCTCCTCGGTCGAATGGGCCTTGTGGAGTACCGGATTCTTCTGCACGAAATACTCGAACAGGAAGCTATCCGCCGTGCCGGCCAGCGCGTAGGCCAGGGACAGATATTCGGCCTCGGTGCGGAAGGCCTTGGGAAACTGCCGCCGGATGTTGGCAGCGATGCGCTGGTTCCAGCCCAGGGTGAGCTCCTGCCACATCGGCGCGAACGGTGCTATGGCCTCGTCCACTTCGAGCAGGCAGCGCATCGCCCCGGAGTTCTCGCCGTACAGCGCCACCATGCGCTGATTGGCGTAGTGGATCGCCGCCAGGGGCCCGTCGTTCTTCGGCCGGCCCGCGACGTCACCGCGGAAAGTGTCCAGCAGGTCCGACAGCACCTCGTGGGTGACGTCGACCTTGCTCTGGAAGTAATGGTAGAAAAGGCTGACCCGGACGCCCGCCTCACGGGTGATATCCTCCAGCCGGATCTCGTGGTAGGTGCACGTCTGCAACAGTTTGGCTAGGGCGTCCTTCAGCCGTTGCCGGGTGGCCTGGCCACGTCGCGTGGTGGGCGGCGGCGGTTTCACCTGCACGGCATTGCTGCGCCGAGTGCGCGTCGGGCCGACCTTGCCGGCCTTGCTTCCCGGCCTCTTCTCACTCATGGTTCGGCATATCTGGCTTGGCGGTCCGCTGCGATGGCATGCAAATACCTTACGTATCTTTGGTAAATGGCACAACCTGAAGTAGAACCCATGTTCCATGGTGGTACATGGCGAGGCGCCGACATGTACGACGCAATCGCTCGTATGCGCGCGTCGGCAATGGAGACAATCCTTGTTTGAGCGGCCGCTCTTGTCGGCGATCCGGCGTGGCGTGCAAATTTCCCGGCCGGGCACCGCACCGCCACGGGCGCGCCGTGATCCGTCGCGAATCAGGCACACGCTGCCTGATTCGGCGTAGCCCGGCACGGACATGTGCCGGACCTGGCGCGTTGTAGAGGGCAGGACAGTTCTCTACAACAACCTTCTGCGGGGACACGCGTTCGCTTCAGCCGGTGGCGGGTTCGTACGGTATCACCTGGCGCGCAAACGTGGCCAGGTCGATGTTCGACCCGCACAGAATGACGCCGACGCGCTTGCCGTACAGGCGCTCGCGCAGTGGACCGCACAATGCAGCGGTTGCCGCTGCAGCCGCCGGTTCCACGGCGAGCTTCATGTCGGCGAACAACAGGCCCATCGCGCGCCGCATGGCCTCGTCGCTGATCTTCACCAGCTCATCGACAAAGCGCCGGCACAACTCGAAACTGTACGGCGCCGCGTACGGCGCGCCCAAGCTGTCGGCGATGGTGCCGACCTTGTCGATCGCCTGCGGCGAGCCGGCGGCGAAGCTGCGATGCATCGTGTCGGCGCCCTCCGGTTCCACGCCGAACACCAGGCAATGCGGTTGCATCTGTTTGACGGCGGTGGCGATGCCCGCGCACAGGCCGCCGCCGCCAATCGGCACGATCACCGCGTCCAGCTGGTCGACTTGCCGGCACCATTCATAACCAACGGTGGCGGTGCCGAGAACCGTCAGCTCACCTTCGAACGGATGGATGAAAGTACGCCCTTCCTCCGCCTCGATGCGCTTGACCTCCACGAAGGCATGATGCGTATCGTCGACCAACACGACCTCGGCACCATAGGCACGACACAGGGCGATGCGGGCCGGATTGGCGGTCTTCGGCATGACCACCTTGGCGCTGGTGCCGACCGAGTGCGCCGCGAACGCGGTCGCAATCGCGTGATTGCCGGCGCTGACCGCGGTGACGCCGCGGCGCCGCGCGTCGTCCGACAACGACAGCGCATTGAGCAGCGCGCCACGCGGCTTGAACGTGCCGCCGTACTGAAACAATTCCATTTTCAGGAACACCTGCATGGCGGCGCCAACAGCAGCCTCGATCTCGCGCCCGCGCCAGCGCCAGACCGGGGTTTCACGCACGCGCTCGCCCAAGCGTTCACGGGCGGCACGGACAGCGTCAAGGGTGGGTGCGGTCACGCTCATGTTGTTCCTCTCGGGCAGATGGGGACGTTGCTATGGGACATCCTTGTACTTTGTGGCGATGCATCGCAAGGGACAGGGACATTGCCGACGGGCGCGGAGTCTCTTTCCGGTTCCAGCCGGCCGCAGCGGATGCGCGCGACCCTGTTCACGTTACCCTCGCCGGGATATCGCGGTCGTGGCACAGCGCCGCGCGGACGCAGGCGCGCGCCAACGCTTGATTGGCGTCGAGCAGGCGTCCTGCCGGCATCAGTCCTGCCAGTGCCAGGGGAAGTTCCGTGCAGGCCAGGACCACCTGGCCGGCGCCGCGCCGGAACAGTGCGTCGGCGCCGTAGCGTGCGGATTGTCGCGCCCCATTCCAGTCGCCAGCCTTGGCACAGTCGACGGCGTGATCCACTTCACCCACTTGGCTGCCGGGCAATGGCGCCAGCACGACGTAACCGGCCGCCTCGAGGTACTGGCGATAAAATCCGGAGAGGATCGTGCCACTGGTCGCCATGATGCCGACCGGACCCCTGGCATCGCTTTCCCGCAGTTCGTACATTACCGCCTCGGCGATGTGCACGACCGGCAATCCGAACGCCTCGCGGATCGGTTGATACCAGTGGTGGGCGGTATTGCACGCGATCGCCAGCACTTCCGCGCCGGCACGCCGCAGCGCCGCAGTACCCTGTATCAAGGCATCGACTGGCGACGGTCCGCGCCCGAGCAGGGCAGCGGTGCGGTCGGGTATCTGCGGGATACAGCGGACCAGAATGGGGATATGTTCCTGGTCGCGCGCGGCAGGCGTCGCCTTGACGATCTTGTCCAGCACATCGACCGTCGCCGCGGGACCCATGCCGCCCAGCAGGCCGAGCGTATGCCAACACCCGGCACCGATCGTCATGGCGTTGCGCCCGCTTGCGCCTGCAGTGCGCGCTTGTCGACTTTGCCTACGGCCAGGCGCGGCAGCGCGTCGACGAAGATGAAGCGTTTGGGGATCTTGTAATTCGCCAGCCGCTCGCGAAGGTGTGCGCGCAACGCTTCCACGGACGGTGCTGACGCCGTGGCCACCACAAAGGCGACGGCGACACTGCCGTAGAGCGGGTCGGGAAAGCCGACGACCGCGACCTGGTCCACGCCCGGATGCGTTGCCAGCGCGGCCTCGATTTCCGGCGGGTAGATGTTGTAGCCACCAGACTTGAAGACGTCGTGCACCCGCCCGAGCAACCTGAGGTCGCCCTCAGGCGTGAGCGTGCCGATGTCGCCGGTGCGCTGCCAGCCGTCAGTCGTGGTGGCCGCGGCAGTCGCCTGCGGATCGCGCCAGTAGCCGGTCATGCCGAACGGGGTGCGCACCTGGACCTCGCCATCTTCACCGGACTGCAGCGACCGCCCTTCGGCGTCGGCGATGCGCACTTGGTAGGGATCGACCGCGCGGCCGACGGTCTGCTGCAACAGCGCGAGCCCCGCGTTCGCGGGCGTGAAGGTCACGGAGCCAACGGTCTCGGTCTGGCTGTAGGACGTGGCAATGCGCGGCGCAAAGCGGCGCAACCGGGCAACCAGTTGCGGCGGTGCATGCGCGCCGCCCCAGAAGATGCGTTGCAGCGACGCCAGCAGAGTCAGGTCGAACCCCGGCGCATCCAGGGTGAGCTGGAACATGGTCGGCACCTGTCCCCACACGGTCACCTGTTCATCGCGGATCGCCGCCAGCGAGGCATCCGGATCGAAGGACGGCGTGAACACCACCGTGCCTCCGCCGACCAGTGCGTAGCAACACAGGTCGCCGACACAGCCGATGTGGTTGATCGGCAGGTTGTCCAGTACCCGCAGCGGATGAGCTGGCCAGATACGCAACTGCACCGTGCTGGCACCGACGAGTGCGGCATGGCTGATCATGGCGCCTTTCGGAACTCCCGTGCTGCCCGAGGTGAACACGATCAGGCACGGGTCGGCCGCCCGCGTTTCCGCGTAGCGTTTTTCCCGTTGCGCACGCCCGATGGATTTGCCCGACGCGACGAAGGCCGCAAACGGCATGCCCTGGCTTGCATCTGCCGATGCGGCGGCGTCGAGGAGATCGATGACGGAAATGGACGCGGGCAACGCCGCCATCCACTGGCGGTACGAACGCACCCCGATCGCAGCGGGCGCGAACACCAGCCGCGGTTCGATGCGGGCGATCACGGCATCCAGTTCCGGCTCGGTATAGCGCGGATTCAATCCGACCCAGATGCCGCCGATGGCTGCCGTCGCCAGGAAGGTGACCAGGAAATCCAGGCCGGGGACAGCCAGCGTCGCCACCCGGTCACTGCGTTGGACTCCAGCCGCCATCATGCCGGCGGCACAGGCGTCGATGGCGTCGCGCAGCGCCACATAGGTCAAGCGCCGCCCGGGTTCGACGGCCGCCTCCGCTCTCGGGCGCATTCTTGCCCATGCTTGGATGCGGTCGTGCAATCCGTCCGTGCCGGGGTCCGGGTGTGGGTTGTCGTGTTGCATAGGGTGCACCGGATTCACGCCGGGTCCAGCGGCCAGATGGGCCGACGGACATATCGATAGGGGATCTTGCGGAAATCCGTCTCCAGCGGGCCACCACCCGAGGCCAGAACGATCGCGCGCGCCAGGGGGGCGAAGCCGGCGGCGAAATGCTGGGCCGACTTCACCACCACCAACCGATGTACCAGCGGATCGACGCCCACGCCAAGGAACAGATCGGGGCTGTAGGCCTGGTCACGGATCGAGGCAGCGACGATGCTGACCGCCCCGCTCCGCAGCGCGCAGGCGCGGCCCAGCGACATGCGCGTTCCGGCCCATGCCTGCGATGCTTCTTGCGCCAGGCCGACCACTTCCACATCAAGGTCCAACGGTCGCCCCGAACCCGGGCCAGCCTTGCCGCCCAGCCTGACCCGGAAACGCCCGCCCAACCCGACCGCATGGCTGACCGCGACCGTCGCCGGATCCCACAACGGACCGACGCAGGCGTCCACGCCGCAGGCCAGTAATTGCTCCAGCAACACGGTGGAATCACCAGGCGCGCCGCCGCCGGGATTGTCGGACACATCGGCCAGCACCACCGGGCCTTGCGGGTACGCCAGTGCCGCCGCCAAGGCTTCCTGCAAGGGCATGGGCGGCGTGAACGTGCGTTCGCGGATCGCCTGCAATTGATGACCGAAACGGGCCGCGGTGGCCTCGGCGAGGTCGGCCGTGTCTGCCAGTACCAGGCATTTCGCACCCATGTCCGCGACATCGCCCCAGGGAAAGCCGTGGACCAGCGAAACCGAGGCAACGCCTGGTTGTGACTCGGCTTCAATCATGGCGCGCACGAAGCCTTGCATGGGCTCGCGCAGCGTATGGAATCGGCCGATCGTGCGGCAATCGAAGACCGCACGCGCAGGACGCCAGGCGTCGCGGGCGCAGCGCTCCAGCAGGTCGATCAACTCCTCGCCGCGTTCCAGAAAATCGGTATGCGGATATTCCTTGAACGCGATCAGCACGTCCGCGTGTTCGACCATCGCCGTGGAAAGATGGGCGTGCGGGTCGAACTCCACGCCCACCGGCGTGCCGGGACCGACCACCTCGCGGACACGCGCCAGCAGGTCGCCTTCGCAATCGTCGTAGCCGAACGCGCACATGGCGCCGTGCAGCGAAAGCGCCACCAGGTCCACGCGACCAGCCGCGGCGAGTTGCGCCAGGATCTCGTCGCGCAGAGTTTCGTAAGTGGATCGCCCGGTGCGCCCGGCCGGCAGGGCGAAGGCATAAGTGCCCTCCACCACATCCCATCCCTGAAGTTGCGCGCGCTGGCGCAATACGTACAGCGGCGCGGAAACCTCGGTGAGCGCCCGCGGATGTTCACCGGGCCGATAGAGAAAGGTCCGCTCGAACGCTTCCAGCCCGATGTGCAGCGGGCTGAACGTGTTGGTCTCCACGCCGAGTCCGGCGGTGAAAGCGCGCAACGGGTGCGTGTTTTGGTCAGGACGAGGGGACATGTCGTGTACGCCTCTCGATGCTTCGCAGCACCGCCGCATGCCTGCGGCGGTCCAGGCGAAATCCCACGGCCGTGGCCGCACCGGCCAGCAGGATGATTCCCGGGACCAGCAGAGCCACGAGCTTGAACCCGGCCAGTACCGCCGGGGTGTTGGTGATCTTCGGGTCGAAGCCGGCCAGCCCCACAATCAGCAAGCCGGCTCCCGCGCCGATGGTGGCCGTGAACTTGGTGATCAACGAGACCATGGCGTGGAAATTCGCCGCCTGGTTCACGTTGCGCTTGAACAATTCGTAGTCGACCACGTCCCCCAGCAACGCGTTGGGCGCGACCTGGGTGACGCCGGAGCCGAAGGCGCGCAGGCAGATCAGGGCGATCAGTGGCACAAAGCCGTCTTCTCCTGCGGGCACGAAGAACATACCCAGCAGTGCGATCGTCGAGATCACCAGCCCCAGAGCCCAGGCGCGGTGTTTCTGGATTCTGCGGATCAAGGCATACCACACAGGGACGCTGAGCAGGGTCACCACCGCATCGGCGAGCAGCACCCAGACAAAGCCGGTGCCCAGCTGCAACACCGAACTGACGTAGAGGAAGACCAGCCCGTAGAAAACGCCCTGGCCCAGCCCCGTCAGCATGAAGATCGCCACGAAACGCAACAACGGAACGTTGCAGCGCATGGCCTGCAGGACGGCTTTCACATCGGTCCTGCGAGCCCTTGCTATCGCGCCATTCGACACCAGGCCGGTGGCGGCGAGGACCGTCAGCGGCAACACGATCGCCACGCTCCACCCGACCAAGGCAAGCGTCGCCGCGTCGTAGGACCGCGCATCGGTGGCCGACAAAAAGGGGGCGATGGCGAAGGCGAGGTTGCCCAGGCCGAAGGCGACCGCCAGGCAGGCCGCTATCCGCGATCGATCGATGTAATTGCGCGCAAGTTCAGTGCCCCAGGCCTTGAACGGGATCTCGATCAACGAATAGCCGAGGTAAAAGGCCAGAAACCAACCCAGGAGATAGAACGGGCCGACGTCGGGCGCCGGCATGTAGAGCGGCACGACCGAAACCGCGAGCACCAGGGCACCGACCAGCAGCCACGGCTTTCTCGATCCCCAGCGTCCGATGCAGGCATCGGAGGTGAATCCGATCAGCGGATCGACGACCGCGTCGAAGATCCGCGCGACGATGAGGATGATGCCGATCGTGGTCAGCGAAATCCCGGTGTGCAGGGCATAAAAGCCCGGCAGGATGGCATGCGACGGAAACACCACCACCGCCAACGGCAGGGCCGGTAGCGCGAAGGTTGCAAACTGGCGCAGTCCGGGTCGTGCTGTCGTCGCTGGGATGATCGCGGTCACGTCATGCGCACGAGCCGACCGAAGTAGCTCGTCTCCAACGCCGGGGAGGCCGGTCCACCTGCCACGCGCAGGCGAAACGGAGGATCGAGAGGTTGTGGCGCCAGCGCGGGTTCATCGAACGCGAAGTCGAATACCGCGCCACCCAGCGGCCGCAACGTGGCGGCAAAATCCGGGGCATCGGCGGGCACGATGCGCATGCGTGATCCGTCTGCCGAGATACGCACCTCTCCGGTCACCGGGTTGGCATAGCGACCAGTAACGGGAGACGATATCGGGGCACCGGGGTCGACCGGGAACAGCGCCTCGATCGCGTCGCGCTCAGCCGCCGCCGCCACAGCGGCCGCCTGTGCGAACGGCGTGCCCCAGTCATGCGCCGTTTCGCCCATGAGCGCTTCCAGTAGCTGCAATGCCAGAGCGTCCACGGCGGGACTTTCAGCGGCGGCCATGACCATCACTCCTGCCCGGGCGTCCGGCGCCAGCGCCGTCGCGTGCCGCCAGCCGCGGCCGCCGCCGCCGTGGCGAAGTAGTCGTTGGCCGTGCAACCGGGTAACGAACAGGCCCATGCCATAAGCACATGCGCCACCCTCCTGCAGCGCCAAGCGGATATCGGCATCGCGCACCATGGTATGCGGCGTCGCCATGGCCTGCACCGCCATGGACGGCAACGGACCGGCGTCCGAGCCGCCCAACGCCGCCAACAGGAAGCGCAGCCAGCCGGTGGCATCGCGGGCGGAAAGATAGATCCGTGCCGACCCTTCGGAATTGGGCCCGGTCAGGTCGCGGACACGGGTGGGTACTCCACTGACCGGCAGGCAGGGCAGCGCCACGTCCGCGCCGGGCTCGACCGCGAAGCCCGCCGAGTAGCTGTCCGCCAATCCCAGAGGTGTGCAAATCAGGTCCTGCACCAGGTCGGGATAGGGCTTGCCTGCCAGGCGTTCGGCGGCGAGCGAGAGCGCGATGTAGCAGAGGTTGGAATAGCTGAAACGGTCCCGGAAGGGGGCCGCAAAATCCATGTGGCGTGCACGCACAAGCCGGATTTCCCTGGACAGGTTCTGACCGATGCCCCATTCGGCGATCCCCGCACGCGTCAGACCCACGCGCAGGCTGGCAAGGTCGCGGAATGTGCAGTGCGCGCTCACCCACGGATCGCCGAACTCGAACTCGGGCACCACCGTATGGACCGGCGTATCCCATGCCACCGCACCGTCCTGCACCAGCTGGGAGAAAACGGCGGCAGTGAAGGGCTTGGAACAGGAACACACATGGAAGGGTGTCGACGGCGTCACCCGCCGGCCCGGCTGCGCTTCGCCGTGGACGAAAGTCCACACGCGATCGCACAGCACCAGGGCGACTGCGCCACCGCACGCTCCCGCCGCGGCGAGTCCGCGTTCCACGTCATCGCCGATGCGGGCGAGGTCCGGCGGGCGGATCATGGGTCAGCGGACGGTTCAGGCGCGCGCCGTCCGTTCGGGACCGACGCACCGCCGGACCCTGCGTCATCCAGGATGAACAGTCCGAGCCACTCGGCGGTCAGCGCCGGACGCGACTCGCCTTCGATCTCGATGAAGTTGCTGGTGCGGATCAGCAGGCGACCGTCATCGCGATCCGCCAGCTCCGCCAGAGTGCAGTGCATGCGAATCCTGGCCCCCACTTTCACCGGGTGGATCCAGCGTACCCGATCCAGTCCGTAATTCAGCGCGTAGGCCACGTCGACTGGCCACATGCCGACCTCGTGCGAGAAATGAGTGAGCATGGAAAGCGTCCAGAAACCGAACGCGATCGTTCCCCCATAAGGTGTTTCCCGCGCCGCCCATGCCGGGTTCACATGCAGCCGGTCCAGGTCCTTGGTGGACTGGGCGAACTCGTCGATCATCGGCTGCTCAACCTGCAGCCAAGCGGACACGCCCAGTACGGAACCTACGCGCGCACGCATGTCCTGGACGGTGTAGGTCGCGCCCATCATGCCGCTCCCGCGCGGGCGGCGAACAAGGCGGACTGCGGCAGCACCGCCGCGGGTGGACCCCAGCCCCGCAGGTGCCTGCCGCCCAGGATCAGGATGAGTGCCGCCGCCACCCAGATGATCCAGTCCACCGGGGTGATGCCGGCGTGTGGCGTGGCATTGAACAGCATGTGTGGCACGACACCAGCCAGCAGCACGCTGCCGCGGACGTGCACGAACAGCCAGGTCATGAACACCGAGAACGAAACCACGGTGCCCACGAAAGGCAGGAATGCGAGGCTGGACTGCGACATGCTGCCGACGAAGAAGGCCGGCAAATGCCAGATGGCCCAAACGATGCCGAGCAGCAGCGATGCGCTGCGGGCGTCGATCAATTCCAGCAGGCGCGGCAGCGCGAAGCCGCGCCAGCCCAGTTCTTCGCCCAGTGCCCCCGGATCAACCAGGATGCGGCCACTGAGGATGATGAGTGGAAGGCCCACCAGCCATGGGTGGAAGTCGAAGTGGTCGAGGCGCCCGCCGGCCGCCGCCTCGACCAGGCCGACCACCAGCCAGAGCGCGGGATAGCCCAGCAGGCTGACCACGATCCAGATCCATCTCACCCTGACCCGCACCAGCGAACCAAACAGGCTGGCCAACCCGGCACGCCCATAACGCAAGCCAGTGATGACGATCGCCGACAGCGAGGGCGCGCACACTGCCAGGTAAAAGGCCGGCGCTCCCAGCTTCATGGGTCCGAAGACGCGGGTGACCGCGGCGGCGTTCCAGATGTACAGGCCCACGATCAGCCAGGTGATGGCGAAGGTGGCAGCGCAGTAGATGAGCAGGTCAACGATGAGCCTGCGACGCATGCTGTGGCTGGTTCCAGCGGGCATGCTCAGAACGTCCACTGGAAATCCACTCCATAGGTCCGCGGCGGCGAGGACGAAATGGCGTAGAGGATCGGCGCGACGGCGAATCCACCCAGCGTGTAGCGCTGGTCGGTGGCGTTGCGCGTCCAGGCCGTGATTGACCAGCCAGAATAGCTCTCGTAGCCCACGCGCAGGTTTATTTCCGTGTGGCCGCGCTGCACAAACAGCGGGGTATTGGCGCTGTCGACATAGTTGGCGCCGCGATACGCGACCTCCGGTATCACGAACAGCGACCCCGACCCACCCGCGTTCCAACTGAGATCCAGGTTCAACGCGCCGGTCCATTTGGGCGCGCGCGGCAGGGCATTGCCCGACTTGTTGCCGAAGACTTCGTATTTCGCATCGACGTAGCCGAGGCTCGCGTTGACTATCGCGTTGTCTCCCAGGTGCAGCGCAGCCTGCGTCTCGGCACCGTAGCTGCGTGCCGAGGCCGCGTTGCTGATGTAAAAGCCCGCGCCGTTCTGGTTCGACTGCTGGATGTTCTTGTAGTCGAGGTAATAGATGTCACCGTCGAACTCGAGACGGTCATCGAGCAGCTTGGTCTTGTAGCCCGTCTCATAGCTGGTCAGCGTTTCCGGCTGGAACACCACCTGGTCGGGGTTGGAACTCGGTCCGGCGTTGAAACCGCCGGACTTGTGGCCCCGCGCGACGCGGGCGTAGATGTTCGCCTGGGGATTCAATGCGTAGGTGGCCGTCAGCGTAGGCGACCACTCGCCACCGCTGATGCTCTTGTGGAACGGCGCGACGGGACTGAAGCCGGGGATGGGCAGGGTCGCGGTCTGGACATAATCGACCGCCTTCGATTCGTTGGTGTAGCGCAGGCCCAGGTCCAGTTTGAACTTTTCGCTCATTACCCACTCGCCCGAGGCGTAGCCCGCGTAACTCTTGTCGGTACTGTAGGCGATGGCCTGGACCAAGTTGCTGTTGCCGGGTCCGAGGAAGCCGGGGCCCAGATCCAGAATGGTGTTCTGGAAATCGTGGCGATTGAAGAAGAACGTCCCCACCACCCAATTGAACGACTGGCCGCCAGGACTGGTCAGGCGGAATTCCTGGGTGAAGTGGCGATCGTCAAGGTCCAAACCCGTAGTGAGGATAGGCAAGGCGGTGAAGTCGCGGTCCGTCAGGAAGTTCGAGGTGCGGTCGCGGTAAGCGGTGATGGATGTGAAGATCAAGTCGCCGAGTTGCTGGTCGGCCTGCAGGGAGTAACCCTTCACGTCGCTGTGGTCCCGGCAGGGGCCGTCCCATGCGGACACATCCGGATCGGTATTGCCGTCGTACAGCGCGCCGCCCACCACCTTGAACATGTTGTCGCAGGTATGGTCGCGCGACCTGTCGGCGCTGAACAATAACTGCAATGTGTCGGTGGGCTTGGCTAGGACGTGCAGTCGCGCGCTCTGGCCGTCCTCGTTGTTGCCGCTGTCGCCGGGCTTGGCAGTGTTCTTGAGGTAGCCGTCGCGCTTGCGGTCAACGACGCTGATGCGCGCCATCAGGCGGTCAGACACGATCGGGAGGTTCAGCGTAGCCCCGGCTTGGCGCAGGCCATAATTGCCAACCGTCGCATTCACGCTGCCGCCGAACACCGGTTCCGGTTTGCGCGTCACGATGTTGATGGCCCCGGCCACGGTATTGCGGCCGAACAAGGTGCCTTGCGGTCCGCGCAGCACCTGGATATTGCTCAGGTCGAAAAGCCGCTGGCTCATCGCGGCTTCGCTGCCTATGTAGACCCCATCGACATACAGGCCGATGCTTGTGTCGCTACCAGACCCGGTTGAAGTGAGCCCGCGGATACTGAATTCCCCGCCCTGGCCGTTACTGTCGTTGAACGACACACCGGGGAACGCGGTGCCGATGTCACGGAAGTTGTCATCGCCGTCCCTCTTGAGGCGTTCGCCGGTAAGCACGGAGATCGACATCGGCACGTTTTGTACCAATTCCTTGCGTTTGCGGGCGGTGACAACGACTTCTTCGAGCGCGGTGGCTTTGGCGCGATCACGGTTCCCGGTTTCGCTGGCCGGCGTGGTGCCTGCCGCGGCCTGCGCATCGGGTGTCGCGGGGGTATCCACCGACGTTGCCGTGGCCGTCGTTGCGTGAGCAGTGGTGGTGCCGTCCTCCGGCGCGGCCACGTGTGCGAAGGCCAGTGCGTTGAAACCCAGCACCCCCGCCACGGTTCCGGCCAGAAGCAGATAGCTGCCGTCTTTCTTCGTTGTCGCGCCAAGCCTTCGTATCAACATGACCAGACTCCCCACTGTTGAAGTTGATTGTGTTCTGTTGACGTTAGATCCTGTTATATTGATATTGAATTCATTTTCATATTTACATGAACTCTGCAAGTTGGCAAGCGCTTTTTACGCGCATCACTAAACACACCGGACAGCGCATGCCGTAGCCCGGCAACCGGCCCCTCAGCGCAGTGGCGCGTGGGATCGCGACTGACCCCACTAAAGGAACGATGCAATGAGCGGTATCTGCGCGATCTGCCACTGGGGCCCGCCGGGAACGATGCTCCGCCCGGTTTCCACATGGCCCCGCCAACCGCTGCCAACCTCCCTGCAACCGCCCTTGCGTTTCCATGCCCTTCGCGCATTTCGCCGTATCGTCCCGACCTGTTGCCTTGCTGATACCCGGGTTGCGCGTCCTTGAAGCCTGACCTGACGCCAGCACGCAATCCTCCGCTCACGGATGCCGATGGACCCCAGCGACGACGGACAGGTCCGTCGACAGCGCTGCCGGCTTGTCGTTGAACGTGGAGAGCATTTTCGTTTCCCGCTACAGGTCGTTGACCCTCGGTATGGTCATCCTGGTGGCCCTGTTCGTGTTCGACACGCTGGCGGTGGCCACGGCCATGCCGACCGTGGTGCAGGCGCTGGATGGCCTGTCGCTGTATGCGATGGCATTTGCCGGCACGATGGCATCGTCCATTGTCGGCATGGTCGTGGCCGGTACCAAGGCCGATGCATCTGGTCCAAGGAAGTCGCTGCAATGGGGCATCGCCTGGTTCGTGGCCGGCCTGGTCGTGGCCGGGATGGCGCCGACAATGTGGGTGCTGCTGCTCGGTCGCATCGTCCAGGGCTTCGGCGGCGGCCTGATGTCCGTGGCGCTGTACGTGGTGGTCGGACGGGTTTATCCGGCAGCGATGCACGCGCGTATCTTTACCGCGTTCGCCGCTGCGTACGCATTGCCGGCGTTGATCGGCCCGGCAGTCAGTGGCCTGATCGTGCAGCACGCGGGCTGGCGCTGGGTGTTTCTGTCGGTGTCGGTCATAGCGGTCGGCGCAGCGGCGATGGTATTGCCGTCCCTGCACGGCATCGACCCAACGCCGTCGGGCGAAGTCGTTGATACCCGCAAACGCCTGCGGGTGGTCTGGGCGATCGGAGCCGCCGCTGGGGTGTTGCTGCTGCATGAGGCGGGCCATCGGCATGGTGCCGTGGCGGTATCGTTGCTGGCGGTAGCCATATCAGCACTGGTGGTTTGCGCGCGGCGGTTACTGCCAGCCGGTACCTTTTGCGTCGCTCGTGGTCTGCCCTCGGTGATCGCGCTGCGCGGCATCGCTTCGGCAGCGTTTTTCGGTACCGAGGTTTTTTTGCCGCTGATGCTGTCACGCGAACGAGGTTTGTCGCCGACTCTCGCCGGCATGGTGCTGACGCTCGGCGCGCTGGGCTGGTCGGGCGGTTCTTGGTATCGCGGGCGCATGTCACATCCGACACCGGTACGGGTGTTGCAGGTCGGCTCGGGCCTGATCGCCATGGGCGTGGTCAGCGTGGCGTCGGCAGCGTGGCCGGCAACATCGGTCGCTTTGGCCATGGGGGGCTGGATATTGGCGGGGTTGGGAATGGGGCTGGTCTTCCCGACTCTGTCGGTGCTGACCTTAGAGCTATCGCCACCGGAACTGCAGGGTACCAATTCCTCGGCGTTGCAATTGGGTGGATCACTATTCACGGCAACCGTATTGGCACTGGTTGGTGCGCTTTTTGCCGCGTTGCTGGGAACTTCACCGACCATCGCCTACCTAGCTGGTTTTGCCTTTACTGCAGCGTTGGCGACACTGGGCGCAATGTTGGCCACACGCGTGTTACCGATATGATCTTCACCAGCATATCGCTTCAACCTGTTTGAACCATTCCTTCCTGCGTCCTTTTTTAGCGCGCATGACTTTCTGCAAAATGTCACTGACTTTGGCCTTCCAGACGAAAGGCCTGAGGCTTTTGTTGTAAGCGGTGATGTAAACAGCAATGACCTTCTCCAGGTCGTCCACACTCTGGAAAACGCCAGCGCGAAGACGATCGACGGTGATGCTGCGGAAGAATCGCTCCACCATGCTCAGCCACACCTTCACGTTCGGGTGTCTGTGCGTGGCGTAGTTGTCGCAGATCAGATGCAGTGCTTTATCCTTGGACGTGCGCCGGTCAATCACGCGCAGGAAGTCGAGCCACTCATCGTTCCGGACCTGCGACTTGCAGTATCCGAGAAGCCGTGCTGGAGGGAGAACCTGCCGATCAGTGGCCCCAGATGCTTACCGCCACCGACTAAAAGCAACTGGCTGCCGATCCTGGACCGCCCCCGACAGTGTTGTTCAACTCAATTGCAGACGGTTTCAAGAAAGCCTGTCCCGACACGGTCAGCGTCGGCGATTGGGATATCCACCCATCAACGGGTCTCCTGCCGCGCGGACTTTCGTCGGATGCGGCACGGTAAGTGATGGAGGCAAACCCCACAGCGGAACGGCTCTGCGAAGCATCCCGGCGTGCCGGTGATCCTCGACGCCAAGCGCGGCGACATCGGCAGCACGGCGCAGCACTACTCGACTGAAGCGTTCGAGCGCTATCGCGCCGACGCGGTCACCTTGAACCCCTATCTCGGCCGCGACTC